>PMXD01000167.1 GCA_003165895.1 Bacteroidota bacterium
CCCACATTGAAAATCAAAGGGTTGTGAGGTTTTATGCTTCATAACCCTTTTTCATTTGCCCAAAATTTGCCCAAAATAGGGCATCATATCCATTTTTTACCGGTTTGGCTTGCCGGTAGAATTTTGTGATTCGCTACCGATAGGGATGGCATTGTCTACTTTACCACCACTTTCGGGTGTAGTTTTTTCAGAAGCGCCAACGCCCTTTTGTGGCGTTGCTCCTGTTCCTTCTTGATTTCCTCAAAGGTCTTTCTTTCTTTTTTCTTTTCCATCGCTTGATAAGTTATTACTTTTTGTTTGGCACAAATAAGAGATTCCTTATTGCGTTTCAGAGGGGGTGGGTGTTTTAAAACGCGTTTCGGGATTTGAGGGCTTAACGCTAAAGGGGGTAGTAACCCCCGGCTTTCGGACTTATACAGTTTTTTTTACCTTGCAATAAGTCATTTATGGTAGGGGAAATAGATTCCTTTCCATTTTAGTCTGGGGCGGGGGTATCTTTCCTACTCATTTCTCCCCTTCGCTTTATCCCTGCAATCTTAACTTTAAGAAGTAATTCCTTCATTTGTTCTAAAGCTGGCTTTATCTTTTTCATAACTTCTATGTTTACCAGCACAATTTACACCTGCGTTTATCCATTGGCACAATTCTTTAATCACATCGTAAGCACGACTATTACCTAACTCCCCAGCTTTGCTTAAATCTAAGCATCCACCTTCATTTTTTCTGTAACCATTCACCAGTAAAAATATTATGCGCTAAAGACTTTCTTTTATCCCTGAATAAGCCATCACAATAAGCGTCCCCAGGGTTATCTAAACTTATAAAAAAGCGCTTATAATCTGCAAATGGATAATCAAAGTCTGTTACTCCCGATAGCCCCAGGAATTGCTGAAGGCTCATTATAGTNNTTATAGTTACCCAAGAAATATAAAAAGCATTATCAGCATAAAATTCATGCGTAAAATTTTCACTGGTGCTGAAGGTTAGGAAATTTCTAAAAGATAAGGGCGTTTCGTCTAATTGATAATTGCTATGAATTATTGCTACTTTCTTATTGGTATCTGCTGAATATGAATTAGCCTTAAAACTAATTTCGCCCTTACTTAGCTTTACATACGCAACAGGGTATATTTCGTATTGACTTTTTGTTACCTGACTTTTCGGGGCAATGAATGTAATGCGCTCCGGTTTTGTTTTAACGGCCTGTCCGTAGGTTGCTGATTTTGCTGCGGCTACATTATAGTAAGCAACCCCAACTCCTACGCTGTGGGATTCTGAATTTACTGTTTCCTTGTCTTCCCAATAATCATGTTTTTGCTCATTTGCTATATATGCAGACTTACGCCAGTCAATGTATAGCGGCACATTTAGTTTATTGTAAATAGTAAAATCCATAGCGCCGTACTCTGCCCACAAACTATACACGATTTTTACAGTATCGTTTTCAAATACGTAATTGCCATTTTGATTAGTAACTGGTTGTATTGCTTTGGTGCCAAATAGTTGTACATAAGCGANNAATAAGCTACGCCCACGCAATCGTGAGCGTCCACTTATTCTTGAGTTACATTTTGAAAATTACCAGTTTCCCAAATGCAAGAATATAGCTAACGCTATGTCTTTATAATATGTCCTCAAATGTATGAATAGGGATTGAATTACAAAAGTGACTTTAACCGGGGATGCCGTCTGATAGGTGCGATTTACATGGCTATCCTCTTTCTGACAAACTCAAAATAAAGGTTTCGAGCCTCCTTTAAACTTTTAGCTAATTCATTTTGGAGTACCCTTTGAACTCTTAACCCTTTTTCAGTAAGAGAAAACTTTGCCACTTTTCCCCGTCCTGGCTTACCTCCATAGTAAGAAACCAAATAACGGCTAACAGCCCTTTTTAGAGCGTTTCGGCTTGTGGTAATATTGTAGCCTAAGATTTGCCCGAAATCGGAAACTTTGCAGCCCTGTGTTTGCAATTCGCCAACCACCATGACCGTTAAAATATCGTTGTAACGAACCTTATCTTTTTTCAGTTTAAGCCGGGCGTTATGTATGCCAAAAGTAAAGGCTTGCAAAGCCACTAAATTGAATCGGTTTGAGGCCGTAAAACGGTTAAAATCCTTTCGCAGTGTGAAAGCTTTACGCATTTGTAGCTCTTTAGGTGTTTTGGGTATGGGTGCCGAAAATGGTCAAAACAGTTACTTCATTCATTCGGTTACACAGAAAATTTATTTTTTTGATATACTGAATACGGGTTAAAAACAGACTAAAAATTGAGTTTTTGCGCTTTTTCATGGCTTTGGCTAATTTGGCATTAACAGATTTTTGCAAACCTTCATTTTTGATGGTGGTTTCTAAGGCTGTATGATTTTTACAGCCCTTCAGGTTTTGCAAGGATTTTTTTGCTTTGCTTATTGGCGAAATTTTACTGCTTTTTTACCGCTTCAATTGTTAGCGTTTTGAGGTCAATAAATACGGGGTTTAAGTGGGTAATATCTACGCTCTGTTTTTTTACAAATTCCTGAATATTTGCCCGGTTATTGTAATCGGAAACACTTGCATAAATGGTGTATGTTTCTGCAAGTGGCGTGGGAATAAACAGCTTACCTGTTGCATCAACATAAGCTATATTTTTCCCGGTAGGGGGTATGAAATTATCAACTTGCTGTTTTCCTTTGGCCTCAGTCAATGGTTCGATTGCCGGGGAAGGCGTGGGTAGGATAAATTCCCGGTAATCAAACTTTATCAGGTAATCGGCTAAATCTAAACCCTGTTGGCGTTCCATTACGGTAGCTTTGTGTTCAAGTAAGCCGGAAACATTAAACCGGGCAACGTGCGAAAGTTCCTTTGCCTTGTCGCTCCATGTATCAAAGCAATTGAGGTCGGGAAATAAAGTAACGTTGCGGCCTTGCAATACTTTCGCTACTTCCAAACTATGCCATTTACAACCATTTTTACCCCCTGTTGCTATCCAAATAAATTGAGGCAGGTAAACGCTTGCAATTATTGCGGTCTTTTCGCTTTCTACAATAGCTACCGGGTTGGCCGGGTGTAGCTTTAAAAGGTATTCGCCAAAGAAACATTGCTTTAACTCAAATTCGGGCTGTTTTAAGGCGGCGTGTACCCAAGTGATATGATTGAATGGCTCTTTTACTCTTTTACCGGTAGCGGGGCTGTAAAGCATTATTTTACCCGTTCTTATCTTACCTTGTGTGTCTATTTGCCAAAATACGGTTGCGCCCTGCCAATACTTTGAAGTACCGATAAAGTAAGTTTCGATTAATCGGTTTGTTATGGCTGTATCGAACAAATTAAGGAGGTGCGTTATAAGGTGGTTTGATTCATAGCTTTTCAGGCTGTGTTTAAAAGTATTAACCGGAATAAATGAAACGGGCTTTGCCGGGGTTACAATTCGTTTGGGTTGAATGTTTGGCCGGGGTGTATCAAACGTTTTGCCGCTATCCTGAAAATATTGTTTCGGGGTGTAATGGTAGTTGCAATTGCTTTCGCGGTTGCACCTGCCTACATGGTCTGCAAGGTGTTCGCCTGTTTCGGTATCAATGTAACGGACAAAAGTTTTATCCCGGTCGTTACATTCCGGGCATGTGTAACGGGTTTTCATTCCCTTGTACGGCTGTAATATGTAGCGGTGTTCGTTCATTGTCCGTTATGTTCACAGTGTTCATAGTGTTCACGGTATGAACAGCGTGAACAGAGTGAACGCTTTACTTTTTCAAATACTTATTTACAGCCCCTAATGAAATACTCAATTCTATTGAAATTTGCCGCTGGGTTTTACCTTGTTGGCTTAGTTCCTTCACTTTCTCAATAGTGTTTGCCCTATCTTTTTCAGTGAATTGTTTAAGGTGTTCTCTTTCAGTTCCAAAGCCCATAAACTCAAAGTGTAGAAAATTGGTTGGCTTGTTAAGCTGGCAAATGCAAATATTTTCTGTATCGTAAATCAATTCCGTATTTCGCGGCTTTATCTGTTTGAGATAACGAATACCTTTATCAGTTGCACTTTCGCCAATAGCAAATACGCTATCGCAAAAGTTGTAAAGCATCTTACTGCCTTGCAAATCATTTCGGGTAATTGGTTTTGATAAATCTCTTTTGGGGGTGTGGGCTAATGCTAATATCGAAAGCCCGTACCGGCTTTTAAGGGCTTTCAAGTGCTTCATTAAGGGCAAAGCATCTTTTGCCTTTTCCGTTTCAGTTCTTAGGTAAGTAAGGTTATCAATGATTAAAATCTTTGCCCCGGTTTCGATAATGGAGCGTTCCAGAGAGCTGTTGAGGTAATCCTCAAAACTTTGGCTTTCAGGAATGGGTGCATCAGGGTTTATTTCAACTCGATAAAAATTTTCATCAAAGGTGTAATGGTTTTGGTATTCGATTGAATACCTTTTTTCAAACATTTTATCATTCAACTCAAAATCAAAATACAAAACTGTTTGCGCTGGTGCTTCTAATTTGAACCCGCTTATTTGTTCACCTTTACTATTACTATTGCCAATTTGAACCGCTAATATTGATTTACCTAAACCGCTTTCAGCAAACAATATACACAGTTCACCTTCGCTCCAAAATTCGCCAAATAGCATTTTCGGGATAGGCCGGTTTTTCGCTTGCTCAATGCAACGGTTTGCAGTTCTTACCAAAAACAAGCCTTTGCTTTCTTTGGCCTCGTTACCCTCTTTTAATAGGCGTACTGCTTCGGTTTGTATGTCCTCTTTTCCGATACCGGCTTTTTCAAACTCAAAATTCAGTAGAGGTATTTTCTTATCTTTGCTCTCGTTCTTGTCCAAAGAATCACCGGGAGCGTCTAAATGTTTTTTCATTTTTTCGCTCCTTTCTTTTTACCTAAAAATTGCGTGGCGGCCACTTCGCTTTCAGCAATAGTTTTTCTCCCTTTGGCATTAAGCCAAGAATCAATTTCACTTAGCCTAAAAATTAACCGTTTACCGGCCTTCTTATGAGGTATGGACCGTTCATGCACCCATCCATAAATTGTTGCTGTGGCCGGTTTGCCGGGTAAATATTCCCTAAGTTCTTGAAGGGATAGCCAACGGTCTGTGTCGGTTAGTGGTCGATTACTCCTTTCATGTAATAGCTTCTTAATTTCGATTACATCGGAGCGAAGTTGTGAAACAGCTAAAGGTAGCTGGTCAAATGTAAGTGGGTGAAGTTCCATATTGCGTTACCGCTTTTTTAGTTCTTTTCAGAGAAGCGATAACGCAAAATTGGCTGGTTGTTAAGCCTTGTTTAGGTGTTTGGTAAGTGAGGTAAGAACAAAAGTAAGAAGGTAAGAACAAAAGTAATTACCACTCTCTTTTTACTTTGTTTCCGAAATTATTTTTAACGCTTTCATAACTCCAATTCGTAAAATTATCAGTAAGAAGTTTAATGTATTTGGGTTGGCATTGGCTATTACTTTCATACTCCTTTGCAGCAACTGAATAGAATTCATAAAACCTTTTTACGATATACAATTTTTCCCTTTGGCTATAATTGAAAGTTTGTTTCTCTATCGTGTTTTTACCGTGAAATGCCTTCTCAAGAAATAAATTGAACTGCTCCGCTGTAAGAAAAGGTTTTTTGTTTTTGCTGCTTGTTTCGGTAAACACCTTAAAATGATCCTTTGCTACAATCAAAGGCATTGACTTGCAAAAATGGTTTGCATTGCTTTCGGGGTTTGGTTGGCGGCTGGTTTCTTTTTGTTCTATTTTGTTTAGAACGGCTTCTCTGGTGTCAAGCGCTTTATTTTTTAATCGCAACAAAGTATCTCTATATTCAATTGCCCGTTCTCCAATATCATTCAATCTAGCTATGAAGCTATTGAATCCTAAGTCAAGTATATTATCTGTGTCTAACGGCTTTAAGTTGTCTTGGTAATTTTTTTTACTATAATTTATAAGGTTAGTAATGGCAAAAACTACGTAATTCAATTTATCTTTTTGGTATTCATTAAATATTTCTAAATTTTGAAACTGGTATTTGTTTCTGTCGATTTCAAAGGTAAGGTCTAAATACGCTGACTCAAGTTTTTTAAGGCAATCCACTCCATGCAAACATTGCTCTGGGTATTTAACCAATTCTTGAAATGCAGCATACTTTTCTTCATGTACAGCCATTCCTATTAGTATTTTACTGTTTAAAAATTCATTAACGTTTCCATCAATTCTTTTTTGGCTTCATCTTCAAACCCGGCAAAGTAACCTTTAGTTGTTTTCATGTTGCTATGGCTTAGTGCTTCGCTTACAAACTCCATGCTTGCCCCTTGTCTTATGGCATTGGTCGCAAAGCTGTGCCTTGCCCAATAAGTTGAAATGTCGGCTGTAATGCCTTCCGCAATAGCCAACTTCTTTAAGTTTTGGTTTATGAAGCGGGTGAAGTTTTGAATTTTGGTGCGTTTTTCAACCTCCGTATCAGAATCATTCAGTATAGAAAAAACATACTGTTTGGGTTGGTGTGTTGCATTACCATATTTTTCAATTATGCTTTTGGAGTAATCGGTAAGATAAACTACTACCTCCGTTAAATTTTCCTTACTGGTTCTTGCTGTCTTGGCTCTGATAAACTTAAAAGTGTTATCGTGTAAATCTTCATATCGAAGCAGGGCAATATCTTTTACATTCATTCCATTGCATGAATAGGAGAAAAACCAAAAGTCCTTTGCTTTCTGTTGTTCCGGGGTTTGGGCGGTGGCCTCAAATAGCTGTTTCAATTGCGCCCGGTTTAAAGTCTTTTTTACCCGTTTTACGGCTGGTAATTGGTAGGCATCATGGCCAAAAGGGTAAATGTTCTTGTCAATATCATTGGCCTTTATTGCCCTGTTGAATAGGGTACGCAGGGCGCGAACATAAAATGAAACGGTAGTATGGCTTAGTTCTTTATGATTCAGCATATAGCTTTCATATCGGTTCAACCAGTTTGCCGTTACCTCACTAAACAGTAGCTTTTCGGGGGCTTTGCCTTTGGTGTATTCAATAAATCCTTTAAGAGATTTTAAACTCAAATCGTAGTTGCTGGCGGTGCCTAACTGATTGTTTTTTTTCAGTTCGTCAATTACCTGCTCGTAGTGCCAAAAAATATTTTCTGCTTCACCTGATTTCCTATATAGCTTCTTTTCAAAAATCTCAAACGAGAAAGGCACAATGCTTTTTGCTTCATCAATAGCTTTCAGCCTTACGGCCTCCATTTCGTTACGGGTGTCTTTATACTTGTCGCGTGGTTTGGTGGTTTTCCAAATGCTGTTAAAGTCGCTGTCTGAAAATGAAAATTTTGTGGGATAGCGTTTAGCTGTTTGGCTTGCAGTGCTGTAAACCCAAAGTTTTACAGGGTAAAGCCCGTTATCTTTTTCGCGCCTCTTATCTAAAACGAGGTTTATTGAAAATTCCTTTTCCATGTGCAATAGATTTTAGGCAAATATAATCGTTTGCCCAAAATTTGCCCAAAATATCCATGAAAAAAGTATGAACATCCCAAAATTAAATAGTAGTTGTAATGCCCGGTATTATTACATTTGCCATAGGAAAGGAATAGAAAAAAGATAGTAGAAAAAGAGCCTTAAAATTCTACCTTACAAGCAGAGGGTCACAGGTTCGAACCCTGTCTGGAAGCGGCGGAGGCTTTGACCACTTCAGGCCGGAATTCCAAATCAACGATGGCCGGTTTTTTTTGACCACAGCATATATTGGGTTAACACCTTTCGATTCAACATGTTAAGCATTGCTCAATAGTCTTGTGAGTTTTACAAAACTGATGCTCAATTGGCCACGGCTTTACTCGATTTCTGAGACCGGCCTTTCCACTTTAAGTATGTAATATTTCTTTTAAACCCTATCATTCCAAAATCCTGCCGGCATACAAAACTTCAGAAATTAAATACAATAGCCGGAATTTAGAACCTGGTTTGATGCTTTTTCCGGCTAAATACGTAATGATAATATATAAATTATATGCAAGTTAAGGCATTTACAGAAGGCTTTACTTTATCAACTCCTTTATTTTTTCCTGAAACCATTTTTTATTGGCGAAACCTTTATGCCCGTCTACCTGCCTGGATAAATTGATTAATTTACCCCTGTTATAATTTCCTTTTAACTCAGCCAATTGTTTCATTACGGTAATAAACGTTTCAAGGTGATCTCGCCTTTCTTCTGTAAGTTTCTCATCTTTAATATGGTGCCGGTGCGCATAAAGTTCAACCTCCAGTTCGTCCAGCATGCCTAGTTCGTAATGTGCCCGGGCTATCAGGTTTCGGAGTATAATTTTAGAAACGAAAAAAGGTACTTTGCTTGTAAGTGCCAACCTTAAAGCCTCCAAATAATTTTTCCTGGCAAACAGAACATGGGCCTTTGCAAAACTATACGAATCTTCCTGTAATTCAGGAGAGAGAAATTTTTTATGGCTTTCAATAAAATCTGAGGTCCAGTCAACATAGTCTGACTCCGCCCCCCTGATAGCAACGTTCAGGTAAAATACCTGGTTCAGATTTTCATCTTCCCTTGCGTAGTTGTGTTCTACCTCGAAGCGGTAAATTTCCATTACTTCCCGGGAAAAACTATCTTCCCCATCACGTAATTTTTTTGAGCAGTAATTTTCCAGTGCAATTCCGGCTTCCAGCATAATGATTTTTGGAACTATCATATCATCTGCCAAAAACTTCTCCTTCAGGCCATAATAATATTTTGCCTCATCAGTTCTGTTCAATTGAAAGATATT
This sequence comes from Bacteroidota bacterium, assembly GCA_003165895.1. Classification (GTDB taxonomy): domain Bacteria; phylum Bacteroidota; class Bacteroidia; order Chitinophagales; family LD1; genus Bog-950. The sequence goes on from PMXD01000167.1 coordinate 8,719, forward strand.
ATACAAAATGTCTATTACAGTATCCCCTTTATCAATGTAATGTTGTGCCATAACATGCAACTCGCCCAATCTTTCGGGATTTAGGGTAAACTTATAAATCCTTGCCAGGGCCAGTAAATATGTATACTGCGTAAAAGAATTAACAAGATATTCGCGGTTCAGGGAGTGAACATGTTCAAATAAATTAAGCTCCTGCAATAGCTTATACTCTGAACCGATAAAGCGGCTGGCCATTATTTCAAACTGATGCCGGTCACTCAGCCACCGGTGACGGTAATAGCCGGCATCGTGAGGTGAATAACTATCAAGCACCACCTTTAAGCTTTGCATTTCTGCCTCAGCCAGCTTTTCCAATTGGCGGCTAAAAAACCATTCGTACCGGATTAAACCTGCTTCCGGGTTATTTTGCTTCAGATTATTATGAGCTAAAAAAACTCCTGACAGTTTAAACATTTCGGAAATCAGCTCGCGCATGGTAGAGTCGCTATAGGGGCTTTTTCCATGCAGGGCTTTATATAATTTCTCCTTTTCCAGTTTGTCTGATTCAAACAACGGGAAATGCGGTTTTATCAGGCGGAAAAACTTTACAAGTTTATCGCTTTGGTTAAAGTAAGGAGACAATAAGAAATCATCAAATGCCTTAAATTCATTTGCATTAAACGACTTGAAAAGGGAAATCATTTTTGACTTTCTCATAATGCGATATACAGCAACAGTTATATAATATACTCCTTTAAAAGCGTACAAAACATTGAACGCATTAAATTGATTATCATGAACTTACATGATATTTAAAGCAAGGTATTTATTACGATTTACGTACAAACCTACTTTTTTTTACGAACAAATTACTATGCTTTGAAAATACCTTTGATCCAAAGGTTACTTAATACCAAGTATATGAAATCAAAATATGTACGCGCGCATTTATTGGTCATCGCATTACTGGCAATTATCTCTAATAATTGTTTAGCCCAGGCACCACAGCTTATCAATTACCAGGCTGTTGTACGTGGTAGCAACGGACAGCCGGTAGCGGGCGGAACCCCGGTTTCGTTGCTTTTTACCATACATGATGGTAGTGCTACTGGCCCGTTGGTTTTTACTGAAACTGATAATGATACCACCAATCAGTTTGGATTGGTAAACGTACAGATTGGTAAAATCGCTTTTCTTACCAGCGTAGATTGGGCCCTCGGGGCAAAGTATTTACAAGTGCAGGTAGACGTTAATAACACCGGGGTGTACACCGATATGGGGGTTTCGCAATTATTGAGCGTGCCTTATGCATTATTTGCTGCAAACGGCCAGATTGGCCCACAGGGAGCAACCGGTGCCATGGGCGCAACCGGGTTACAGGGTATTAAGGGAAATACAGGGGCTACAGGCAGTGTTGGCGCTACAGGTGCACAAGGTATACAGGGGATTACAGGTTCGCAGGGTTTGCCTGGTATTACAGGAGCCACTGGTTTTGGCGCTCAGGGAGTTCCCGGTACTACCGGTTCACAGGGCGTTACCGGTGCTACAGGATTCGGACTTCCGGGTGCGACCGGATTGCAGGGTATACAAGGTAGTGCCGGTGCTGTAGGTTCAACGGGGCCACAAGGTATTCAGGGTAATCCGGGTGTCACAGGCGCAACCGGAGCTGGAATTCAGGGTATAACCGGTGCTACAGGCTCACAGGGAGTTCAGGGTAATATAGGCGCTACAGGTTCGCAGGGGATACAAGGTAATGACGGTATTGCAGGTCCAACAGGTGCGCAGGGTATTCAGGGTGTTACAGGAGATATCGGTGCAACCGGAGCAGGCATACAGGGAGTTACAGGTGCAACAGGCTCACAGGGAGTTCAAGGTAATATAGGCGCTACAGGTTCGCAGGGGATACAAGGTAATGACGGCGTTGCTGGTCCAACTGGAGCGCAAGGTATTCAGGGCGTCACAGGCGCTATCGGTGCAACCGGAGCAGGTGTTCAAGGAGTTACAGGTGCAACAGGCACGCAAGGAGTTCAGGGTAATGTTGGTACTACAGGCGCACAAGGTATACAAGGTAATGCCGGTGCAGTTGGATCAACAGGCTCACAGGGTGTTCAAGGTATTCAGGGTAACACAGGCTCAGCCGGTGCCACAGGTGCAGGCATTCAGGGAGTTACCGGGGCAACTGGTCTACAAGGTAATATTGGATTAACCGGAGCAACAGGATTTGGACTTCAGGGTGTGACCGGCGCAGTTGGCGCCACAGGCACCCAAGGAGTTCAGGGTAATATAGGCTCTACAGGTGCACAGGGTGTTCAAGGTAATGCAGGTGTAGCTGGCCCAACCGGTTCGCAAGGTATTCAGGGTGTTACAGGNNAAGGAAATGCAGGTGTAGCAGGTTCAACAGGCTCACAGGGTATTCAAGGTGTTCAGGGCAACACAGGCTCAGCCGGTGCCACAGGTGCAGGTATACAGGGAGTTACAGGTGCAACTGGTCTACAAGGTAATATTGGATTAACCGGTGCAACAGGATTTGGACTTCAGGGTGTAACCGGCGCAGTTGGCGCAACAGGCACGCAAGGAGTTCAGGGTAATGTTGGTGCCACTGGTTCGCAGGGTATACAAGGAAATGCAGGTGTAGCAGGTCCTACCGGTTCACAAGGTATTCAGGGTGTTACAGGTGCTATCGGTGTAACCGGAGCAGGTGTTCAGGGAGTTACGGGGGCAATAGGTCCACAAGGTAATATCGGGTTAACCGGTGCAACAGGGTTTGGACTTCAGGGTGTGACCGGCGCAGTTGGCGCAACAGGCTCTCAGGGAGTTCAGGGTAATGTTGG
>PMXD01000129.1 GCA_003165895.1 Bacteroidota bacterium
TAGGCAAGCTCCAGAGGGGGACAATGGCAATTTTCGCGTTGCGAAAATTGGATTAGCCCTGCATTTTAAGGTTTCGAACAATGGTGGGCTTTACCCTGCGCTTATGTATGGCGGCGCTCCCGAGTAAGCCGGGATGAAACATTTCAGGGCTTAATGCCGGTTTCTACAGTGCATAACCGGCTTGAGGGGAAAGCGCCTTTAGGGGGGCTCAAAATCAGAAAAAAACGGTTAGCACTGTAACCGTGTAAAAAGGGGTGAAGTGGTTGATAATGAGGTAAGTAGGTATAAAAAAGTGAAACCGTTCGGGGACGGTTTCAGGGTATTATAATGGCGGGGATGAGTAGTTACGGAAAGCCTTAGTTACAAAGCGGAAGATTCTTGCCTACCGGCAGGCAGGGCCACAGCCTTTGCTCTAATTGATTTATTATAGAAAAGGCTTCGCAATGACAGTCTTTTTATTTTTAATACAAACAGCGGGGGCGGCTGTTTCGCGTGAGGGATAGCAGCGGAAACCCCGCAGCGCCGCTTTGGGCGCGAGGAGTTGCAGCGGATAGCCCGGCCACGCAGTTTCTGCGGGGCCACGCCATCATATTAGCAGCTTATGTTGTTTTCTCACGAATACAGCATAGCCACCCAAAATAATAACCAGATGAGAATAGATATCCATTTCATACGCAGTAATTGTATTATACCGAAAACAGATAGGTTGCGAATACATCCGGTATATACCATCGGAGGTATTTTATTGATTATCCGCAAACCTGTCTGCCGATGGTCTATATGGATACGGCAATGGCGGGTGCCACTGATAAGGGCAAGCGTTGTATATTATTTTTTATAGGTTGTAAAGAAGTGGTTCCACTGTATCTTCAGCACCCCGAAAATACCTTCTTTAATGATGTTGCGGCTCATTTTAGATACCCCTTCAACGCGTTCGGTAAATATGATTGGCACCTCTTTTATTTTAAAGCCCAGTTTAACGGCCGCAAACTTCATCTCAATCTGAAATGCGTATCCTACAAAGCGTATTTTTTTAAGGTCGATGGTTTCAAGCACTTTACGCGTATAGCACATAAAACCCGCTGTAGTATCGTGTATGCCAATATGGGTTACCAGGTTAACGTAATAGGAAGCAAAACGCGAAATAAATATCCGGTCGTTAGGCCAGTTTATAAATCCTCCGCCCTTTACATAACGGCTGCCAATGGCAATATCATAGCCATCTTTATCGCAGGCATTAAATAGCCTTATCAGGTCATCGGGGTTGTGGCTAAAATCGCAGTCCATTTCAAAAACGTACTGGTAGCTGCGTTCAAGCGCCCAGTTAAAGCCGGCAATGTATGCGGTGCCCAGTCCCTGTTTGCCGCTGCGTTCTATCAAAAAAAGTTTGTCGCTGTATTGGTGCTGTAACTCTTTTATTTTACCTGCAGTACCATCAGGCGAGCCATCGTCTATAATCAGTAAATCGAAAGCATGGGGCAAAGAAAAAACCTTGTGTATCATTTTTTCAATGTTACCCATTTCGTTATAAGTAGGAATGATAATAAGGCTCTCGCTCATGATAACTTCAGTGTTCATACAAAGCCGCAAATTAGCCCTGTCAGTATGTATTTTTACGCTAAAAGAGGGTAAAAGTAATTTTTACCGCCGCTTTTATATACACTTTAATCAATTTTAATGTCTTTTTAACCCCTCTTTTATTTCGGTAAGCTTTTGCTTGGTGTGTTGTGCAAAGTCGCCCTGCATCATCCAGCTATAATAACCGGGGTCAGTGCGCAGCACTTCCTCAACCGGTTTCCCTTTATATTTTCCGAAGTTGAATACCGCTTTGCCACCGGTAAATATAAACCTGCGGCCGCTATCTAAAAAGCGCTCCTCGTTGCTGAATTCATGCAAAAACTGAACATCGTTTTTTAAGTCATCCTTGTAACGGTCAAGTTGCGCCAGAAACACCTCATAAGTAGCTATGGTGTCGGCTTCGGCGCTGTGGGCATTTTCCAACGCTTTATCGCAGTAAAATTTATACGCAGCTTCCAAAGTCCTTTTTTCAAAGTGGGTATAAATACGGTGCACATCAATCAATGCGCGGTTCTCAACGCTAAAAGTAAGTTTAACGCGTATAAACTCCTCCATCAGCATAGGTACGTCAAACTTGTTCGAGTTAAAGCCTGCAAGGTCGCAGGGGTCTAAAAAATCATATATTTCCCTGGCCTTGTCTTTAAATGTAGGTTCCGTGGCCACATCCTCATCATAAATACCATGAATTTTTGACGCCTCAATAGGTATCGGTATGGTAGGGTTCAGTTTCATGGTTTTTATATCGCGCGTACCATCAACGTTAACGCGCAAAATGCTTATCTCAACTATCCGGTCCTTCACAAAATCGGTACCGGTTGATTCAAGGTCGAAAAAGGCAATTGGGCGTTTTAAATTCAGTTTGCTGGCTGTTGCCGCTGCGGCAGTGAAAAGGTCGGGTTGGTTGGACATTTATGATTGCTGATTTATGATTTATGATTTATGATTTGTGATTTTTGAGGGGCGAAGGGTTGTTAATTCAGAATTCCTCATTCAGGAATTAAGTTATGAATGCTGATTTTTTGAGACTGTATTTATAAATACGCCGGAATGTTTTTAATTCATAATTCAGCATTCATAAATCATAATTCAGAAATCACTCCAGTATTTCCTTCGCCAACGCATCAATATCCAATCCGCCAAAATTTCCCGAACTCATTAACAACAGGTTTTTGCGGTGCCAGTTAAGGCTCAGCAAAAAACTGCGCAACGATTCGCGGTCGGTAAAAATATTCAAATGCTCGTTTTTAAAGGCATCTGTTACAAAGCTTTCTTCCAACACAGGCATTTTCTTATGTTTAAAAGTTTCGCTGTCCAGGAAAACTACGGGTATATCGGCCTCGTTCATGGTGCCCGCATACTGCTCTAAAAAGTCTTTGTTCAGGCTGCTGAAGGTGTGCAGTTCCATAACCGCCACCAGTTCATCATCTTTAAACTGCCTGCTCATGGCGTTAACAGTAGCTTTCAACTTGGAAGGAGAGTGCGCAAAATCTTTATAAATGGTAGTTTGGTCATTTTTGGCAACAAACTGCATCCGGTTGGCAGCGCCCTCAAAAGTGGCAATGGCTTTATAAAAATCCTCATCAAATACGCCCAACTCGTTACAAATATTTTTGGCCCCCGAAATATTTTGCAGGTTATGCTCACCAAATATTTTCAGGGCAAACTCACCAAACCCGGTGCGCAGGTACGTGGTATTTTCCCTAATAACATGGTCGTATGTGTTATAAGCCCTTGTCCGTACCTTGGCATCGTAGGTATTAAAAATCCTTTTCAATTCTTCATCATCTTCAAACCAGGTAAGAAACCCCCAATCCTCAACGCTGTAAGCAAATTTTTTAAACTGCTCTACATAGTCATCGTAATCCGGAAACACGTTAATGTGGTCCCATGCCACACCGCTTATTAACGCCACATTGGGCTTGTAAAACATAAATTTGGGCTCGCGGTTAATGGGCGAGGCCAGGTATTCATCGCCTTCAAGCACTATAATAGGGGCATCTTCGGTTATCTTAACGCTGGTATCAAAACCCTTAACTTTGGCGCCCACCAGGTAATCAAACTTAAAGTCGTTTTCTTTTAATACATGCATTACCATACTGGTAATGGTAGTTTTACCATGGCTGCCCGCAATTACTACCCGTTGTTTGTTTTTCGAAACCTCGTACAGGTATTCAGGAAAAGACTGGATTTTAATACCTAACCGCTGTGCCTCCAGTAACTCAGGATTATCTTCCCGGGCGTGCATGCCCAGTATTACTGCATCAAGGCCCTTGTGGATATTATCTGCATAAAATCCCATGCGGTTGGGTAAAATACCTTCTTTTTCAAGGTTGGTTTTAGCGGGGTCAGTTATTTTATCATCCGAGCCTGTTACCTCGTTCCCTTTGCGGCTAAGCACAATGGCCAGGTTATGCATAACTGCACCGCCAATAGCTATAAAATGGATTCTCATCTTTCTTTCAATCAAAATTTAAAGCGATTTTGGCTTATAAACAGGTAGCATAACCAAATTTTATCGCTGACATCAATACACGTTTTTGCCTGTTTCTGTATGCAAGCATACTATAAAGCGGGCATTTTTACCAAAAAGAGCAGGGTAATGTTTGTCAGTAAAATTTATGCAGATGGTTAAGGTTTATGCAGCCTTTGGGCTCAAACCCTCGTCCTTTAATTAACATATCCTTGATGCCAGGCAGGTGAATAAGGTAAAAGGGCAGTATAAATGATGGCTAAACCTGTAGTTAAAGCTCAATTTTAAGCGTAAATTTGATTTTTAGAATAAAAGCATACTTATTAACAGGCTGATATACACAGCATTTTGATTCAATGAAATAATTCTCATAAATTCGCGTTCAAATTTTAACAAGCAGGTAATATAATAATGATGCTTGTTTTTTGAATCACTTGAAAACATTGTGCATTATTATAGNNAAATCACTTTTATGAAAACTACCATGAAAAAAATCGTTATCGCAGTTGTAGCAGTTGGATTTGTTTTAGGAATCTCGTCATGCGAAAAACATACCTGCCCAACCTATTCAAAGGTAGAAGCCAAACAAACTGACAGCAGAGCTTAATTGCCTGCCGGTTAATAATTGTTTAAGTAAACGCATGCGCACCTGTACAGGTGTACGATATAATATATCTCTCTCCGGAAACGGGGAGAGATTTTTTTTGTGCCTATATGGGCTGATTGATTGGTTAATCAGTCGCATTCCTTAACAGCCGCCCCTTCCGTCCCNNCCTTTAGGGGACGGAAGGGGCTACACACCAGCCGAAACAAAACAGCCCGTGATATTCACTACCACAGGCTGCAGAACTTAATTTTAAAATGGACTACTCCAATATTGTAATCTTACTTACCATCGATTTTCCGCTGTCGCTGGTTAAACGCACGTAATAAACACCTTGTGCAGCATTATCAAAATAAAGTTGTATCGAGCTTCCGGTTCTTACCATGTAGGTAGTTATTAAACGGCCCTGCATATCATAAACCTGTGGTTGCTTTATATTATCGGCCGGGTTGGTATTTTCAATATAAACCATGCCTTTTGCCGGATTTGGATAAACGCGAACGTTGGTCAATACTTCGTCCTGTATGCCATTTATAAACTGCACCGTTCCCGAATCAACATACAAGCAATTGCTTTGGTCGGTTACGGTAACGTAGTAAGTGCCCTGTGCAAGGCCCGAAATGCTATCGGTAGTTGCTCCGTTGCTCCATGCATAGTTAAACGGCGGATTGCCGTAACCCGGCGCCACAATAGCCACCAAAGAGCCATTAGGGCTGCCTGCTAAGGTGCTGGCATACGTGGTAACACCTGCCGGGGCAATATGCTTATAAGTTAAACTCTGAAACCACTGCACTGCATTCAATATAGCATAAGGTGCGCAGGCCTGGTGCTCGTAAGGGCCCATATCAAAAGTATCCACGGTCGTAGCGTGCATTGAGTCAATAAAGTAATTATATGCAACAGTAGTATTTGCATGAGGCACATAATGGTCGCCGGTGCAAAAATATAGGTGCATAGGCGATGTTGGGTTCCAACGGTAAGTATCATTCGAATCCAAAATAATCCTGAAAAAATTGGTGTTGGAATCATTTACAAAAGAATCAACCTGGTAAGGTTGCATAATTTGAACAGGAATGCCTGAATGCGGCATGGCGTTATCAACGGTGCCTTCCGGAGTTACGCCGTTAAACAAGGGCGGCAACGTAGAATCGTAAGGCGCAATCATGATATCACCGGGGTTGGTATACAAATGGTAAACCTCCTGGTATCCGAATATCAGGTAAGGCAAATAGAAAGGTGCCGGGTAAGGTTGGTTGGAGGTGAGCAGGTCGCCCATCACGCCGCCCATATCATATGCGCCCGACATAGGTGCCGAGGCGGTTACGTGCATTACACTATCCAAATAAGGTGTTTGTTGTATTAACTGGTGCGTAGCCATAGTTGAATGTCCGCCCTGACTATAACCTAATAAAAATAACTGGTTGTCGTAAGGTGCTCCCATGGTATCTAATACTTCTTTGCAGGCCCTTATCATATCGATAGTGGCGGTGGCTTCTGTATGCGCATGCTGGTAGGGGTGAAAGCCGGGGCCGGTGCCCATGCCTAAATAATCGGGCGCCATACCATCATAACCCAGTGCGGCACCTATTAAAGGAATAAACCATTCATTTCCCACCAGAAAAGAAACCGATTGATTTTTTTGAAGGATGGTACCATGCTGATAGCTTACAATAGCCGTTTTACAGGGTATACCTACCGGCACACATAAAAGCCCTGAAGCTGTGGTGGCAGAACTATCCCATTTAACCGTATTATAGGTTACCCGGTAAACTTTTACATCGTAGGCTATATTAAAAACGATGGAGGGAATACCCTGGCTGGTAAGTATAGATTTAATTGAGTCTTTAGTAAAATAACCAAGGTAGGTAAGGCTATCGGCAAACTGCGAGTGTGCAAACATTGAACAACATACGAACAGTAGGGTAAAGGTTTTTTTCATGTTTAAGGAAAATGGGTTTAGTTATTTTGGCTCAATAATGATAATGAAGATAATTTATGGTTCTGAGGTATTTACCATTTTTTATGGTAAATCTTTACTGACGTTTATCAGGCAATCAAGTGGTTATAGGATAAGAACATAAAGTGTATTCAATGATTAGCATAAAGAACGGGATTATTGTGGTTTAAAATTCTAACAGCTACAGTGGTTGGGATATATACCCGGGTTATGGGATAGAAAAGATGGGTTTAGCGCAGTCTGAACCGGCATAAACTTTTAAGTTTGTTTAATGGGTTATAAAACCAGCCCCAAAAAATAGTTTATTTGCATAAAAGTAGTTCATGTCAAACACATTTGAAGGAGAAGTGAAGGAAGACTTTGTTGTGCGGTTGAACAGGCTTACCCCTGAAACGAAAGCGCAGTGGGGTAAGATGGACGTTACCCAAATGCTTACCCACATGAACGATGCTTTCCGTATTTCGCTGGGTATGAAACCTGCGGTTGACAAGTCAAATTTTTTCTCACGTTATATTACTTTTCCGGTTGCCGTTTATGTGCTACCTTTCTGGCCTAAAGGCGAGGCTACTGCCGAAGAATTAGACCAGCAAAAAGCTGGTAGTAAACCGCGCGATTTTTATACCGAACTGGAGTTTTTATTGAAGATGACAGATGTGTTTAACGAACGTGAAGAAAATAAGCTAAAGCCCCACCCCATGTTTGGTAAGCTTACCAAACAGCAATGGCGAAACCTGTTTGTTAAACACCTGAATCACCACTTAAAGCAGTTTGGTGTATGATATTGAGGTATAATTGTTTATAGTAAATTTATTAAGAGCCACTTAAAGGCATGAATTTGCCTTTAAAAATATGCTAAATGTTATTTTATGAAGATTGATATACTAGCCATTGGCGCCCATCCTGATGATGTTGAACTGGGTTGTTCAGGCACCTTAATGAAACAAATTGAACTGGGCTATAAGGTGGGGATTATTGACCTGACAAAAGGCGAACTGGGCACCCGGGGAAGTGCTGAAACCCGTGCGCAGGAAGTGGAAGTGTCTACCGCCATTATGGGCGCCAAAGTGCGTGAGAATATGGGATTTGCCGATGGCTTTTTTATGAATGATAAAGAACACCAGATAGAGTTGATAAAAATGATACGCAGGTATCAACCGTCCGTCGTTTTAACCAATGCCCGGCACGACCGGCACCCCGACCATGGCCATGCTGCTCAATTAACTTATGATGCGTGTTTTTTATCCGGCCTCAGTAAAATTGAAACCACATTAAATGGCAAAAAACAAAAGGCCTATCGTCCCGTTGCCGTTTACAATTACATACAGGCACTCCATGCCGAGCCCGATTTTGTAGTAGATATCTCGGCTTATTTTGAACGCAAAATGCAAACCATCCACGCCTTCAAAACGCAATTTTTTAATGGCGAAACAGATTCAACCGAAAACCAGACCTTTATTTCAAGCCCCGGGTTTATGGAGTTTGTAAAAGGCCGCGCCATTCACTTCGGTGTGCCAATAGGGGTCAAATACGCCGAAGCATACACCGTTAACCGTACCATTGGTGTTAACGATATGATGAGTTTGTTGTAAGATTTCTGATGGAGATTTGCAACGGAAAGATTAACATAGATATAGAACGCTGATTTTCATTATGGTCATTCTTAATGCATTTGGTAATGATAATAATGAAAATAAGCGTTCTATTATATTTTGTATTTTGCGTTTACAGATACCTCAACCACCAAACATGAAAAATATTTCTTTCCTGTTATTGCTTGCCGCAATTTTATGCATCTCCGCCGGCAATCCTGCTAACGATTACACCGGATTTAAAAAATCAAACGCCACCATTCAGCGCAAATGGGAGAGTACCTACGATAGCATTTTAAAGCCCGCCGGTATTGACGGGTTTATCAAATTTCTTTCCGCACATCCCCACCATGTGGGTTCGGTGTACGACCATAAAAACGCTGAGTTCATACTCTCCAACTTTAAACAATGGGGTTATCAGGCGCGGATTGATACTTTCTATGCTTTATTCGCCACGCCTAAATTACGGGTGCTTGAAACCATTGGCAAACCTCAGTTTAAAGCTGCTTTAAAAGAATCGCCTTTAAAGGAAGATGCCACCAGCGGGCAAACTACTGAACAACTTCCCAGCTATAATGCCTACTCGGCCGATGGCGATGTTACCGCCGAACTGGTGTATGTAAACCGGGGAGTGCCGGCAGATTATGAGGAACTGGACCGCCTGGGTGTAAGCGTAAAAGGGAAAATAGTAATTGCAAAATACGGCGGCTCATGGCGCGGAATTAAACCGCGGCTTGCGCAGGAACACGGCGCTATTGGCTGCATCATTTACTCCGACCCGAAAGATGATGGCTATTACCAGGGCGAGGTATATCCTAAAGGCCCTTTCAAGAACGAAACCGGCGTACAGCGCGGTTCGGTCATGGATATTCCCCTTTACCCCGGCGACCCTTTGACACCTGGTTATGGCGATACAAAAGATGCTAAACGGATTGAACGGAAAGATGCGCCTAACCTTTTAAAAATACCGGTATTACCCATTTCTTATGAAGATGCCGAACCCTTTCTGCGCGGCCTTGGTGGGCAGGTGGTGCCTGAAAACTGGAGAGGTGGACTGCCTTTAACTTACCACACCGGCCCCGGCCCCGTAATTGCCCATTTGAAACTTGAATTTAACTGGGATGTAGTGCCGCTATATGATGTAATAGCCGTAATGAAAGGCAGCCGCAATCCCGACCAATGGGTAATTCGCGGCAATCATTACGACGCCTGGGTAAACGGCGCTTACGACCCCATCAGCGGGCAGGCAACCCTGCTTGCCGAGGCGCAAGCTGTTGGCCAGTTGGTAAAACAAGGCATGCAGCTAAACCGCACCATAGTTTATTGCGCATGGGACGGAGAGGAGGAAGGCTTGTTAGGCAGCACCGAATGGGTGGAAGCCAATGCTGCCGAGTTGCAGCAGAAGGCCGTTATTTACATTAACTCTGACGAAAACGGCCGCGGATTTTTAGGTATCGGTGGCTCGCATGTTTTGCAAAAGCTGGCTAACGAAGTGGCCTCAGATGTAAACGACCCCGAAACCAACGTAAGCATACTGGAGCGAAAAAAAGCGGCTGAGGTTATGGGTGCCAGTGGCAAAGAACAAAAAGAATTAATGGACCAGCACGGTATTAAAATTGATGCCCTCGGCTCCGGTTCCGACTTTTCACCTTTTCTGCAACACATCGGTATCGCCACTTTAGACCTTGGCTTTGGTGGGGAAGATAACGGTGGCGAGTATCACTCCATTTACGACTCATATGATATGTTTAACCGGTTTAAAGACCCCGGCAATAAATACGGTGTGGTAATGGCTAAAACTGCAGGCCGCCTTACTTTACGCATGGCCAATGCCGACGTTATTCCTTTTAAGTTTAACGACCTCTATTCCACCATAAACGACTACGCCACCGGCATTATGCACGACCTGGATGATACGCGCAGCAAAACCGAATTCGATAACCGGTTAATTAAGCAAAAATACTACACCCTCGCCGCCGACCCAACAAAAACCAATAACCCACCCCTGCCCAAAGATGAAGTTCCATATCTCGATTTCTCCACCTTGCAAAACGCACTTGCCGTTTTAAAAAACAGCAGCCACCAATACGAAATGCTCGCAAACTCAGCCCCTCAAAAGCCCGATTCAATCTTAAATAAGCTCAACACCTTACTGGCCCATAGCGAGCAGCAACTGTTATCAGCCCAGGGCCTCCCCATCCGCCCCTGGTATAAACACGCCATTTACGCCCCCGGCTACTACACCGGCTATGGCGTAAAAACCCTCCCCGGTTTAAGAGAAGCCATCGAAAACAGAGATTGGAAACTGGCCCAGATACAGGAAGTTATTATTGCCAATGTAATAACGGGTTATGCTGCTGCTATTGATGAGGCAGTGAAGATTTTGAAGGGAGGGTGATGGAATGAATTGCATTTGTTTCTTAAAATAGCTCCGCGTTTCAACGCGGAGAAAGCTCCGACAATCTCTTTGGCTTCAGCCTAAACGGCATTTAACGCATTTCGGCTAAAGCCAGATCTCTTTAAACTCAAACTCCGCGTTAAAACGCGGAGCTATGATTTGGTAAATACCCAATTCAGATACCAAAATCCCGATTATAACCCCTTTTCCTACCAATAACTTAACCACCTTTGCACCATAACTTAAAACGGAAAAAATTAAATGGAGCAAATTGTAAAGTCGTCAGATATAGTAGGCATATGGGAAGCAAAAAACAAAACTAAAATAGAAGTGTTTAAAGCAGGCATTGAATACCAATCCCGGCTTTTGTATGCCGTAAAGGCCATGGAAAAAGATGGCACAACCTTTAAAAAAGATGAGCATAACCCCGACCTGGCACTACGATCACGCTCATTACAAAACACCGTTTATATAACCGGCATGGTGTGGGATGAAGAAAAATGGACCGGCGGCCATCTATACTACAGCCCTTCAGGTGCCAGCTATAAATGCCATTGCAAAATAAAGGAAGGCAAACTACATGTACGCAATTACATACTTAGCCCGTTATTCGGGTCTACGCTGGTTTTTACCAGGGTGCATTGATTACTAATTCATATGCCAGGGCTCTATGGAATGTGAATTCCGGGGCCTGCTAATTATTCTCTTTGGTGCATCCATTAAACTGCTCTATCAGTAAATTCAACTTTAAAGACTTTGCCTTCTTGTCATTTAGCTTGCTTGTAACTTCAGTACAGCTCCTGAAAATTTCTAAGCAGGCATTTTTCGAAATTGAATTCAGGTAGTAGTCATCGTCTATTTGCACCAGCGTTAACTCATGATTATAGTAAACATAATACTGTTCGGTTAGCCTTTCGTCGGAAAGTGCAATGATGCCTGCATGGTTATTTGGGTCAATAAATATTGAACCAGCTTTGGCAGGCTTTTCTGTGTATAAAAGCTTGCAGCGGCCCTCGGTTATTACCCTGTAAACTTTATACCTGCCAGGATAGGCAGCATTTGTATTCATAATTAAATAGTGGTTGCTTCCGCTCGGTCTATTGGGTATACTTATTTCGGTCAATGTCTTTAAGTCCAGCTTAATTTCCGTTCCGTTCTCTTGCCTTATTAACATCTGCTCATCAGTTAACATACTGCCCTCTGCGCTATAATCTTTACGGTATCTTATCTGTGCTTTGCTGGAATCGCCATTACTATTTATAAGAATGCAATCCTCCCACTTGCTGTGCAAAGCCGGTAATGCAGTCCTCGCTGTAACTGTAATAAGTGATGCAAACAACAATATAAGTGGCAGGCCTTTCATATCGTAAATATACAAATTATGAATGCATTCCCTAACGTAAGAACGCCGAAAGTATTTAATACATTTCCCTCTCTATCGCTTGCGATGGAGAGGGTGGTCGCACGAAGTGTCGACCGGGAGAGGCCTGTATTACTTCTCCCCCGGCCTATAAATCCTCTCCGCATGCTTATACGCCCACTCCTTACTCAAACTTTCCTCTTTGGTTTGGTGGTTAATATATAGCTGCATTTGGTCGGTGTAATGTTTAGCGCCCGGTTTGTTACTGGTGCCGTAAGGCGAAACAGTGCGGAATTGCGGGCCGGCCCTGGTAAACTTAGCCAGTAAAATAAACGACTCCCCCATCCAGACGCGTATGCGGCCCTTGCCGTAATCTTTACCGTATTTGGCATCCCACATATCAGGGCCGCCATCGGTAGGCAGGTCAACATTGCCGCGTTGGTGGCGCTGGTATTCGCCGAGGGGGATGCTCAGTGAACCAAAATCTGCAAGCATCTCTTTCTTAACTTCCTGAATCGCCTTTACAAAGAATTCAAACTTGGCTTTCTTATCGGTCACAAATTTTGCTTCCATCTCGCCATTGCTATGGTTGTAGATATAATACAGCACCTTATAAGTAAGGGTCGCGTTCATGTTGTCTGCATCGCCGCGCTTATTCCAGCCTTTAATTATTTTAATGGCATCGGCAATGTCGGGATGCTCTTCCTCTTTCAATTCAACAATATCAAATGCCTGAAACTTTTTAAAGAATAAGGCATGCTCGGGATATTGCCGGTCGTATTTTATTTTCAAAAAATCATCCCAGCTAACCTTGTTGTATTTGGCAATATTTTCTTCAAACCGCAGCCCCCTGTTAGTCATAGTAGTATCGTGGTTCATGGTAGCGTCAATAGTTGAAGGCTTCACATTATCTCTGTTGCACGTGGCCCTGAAGCACGTATTGTTCGCATTAAAAATGTACCCGCAATCAGGATTCAGTACTTGTGGAATGGCCGACTCAGGAAAGAAATCATTCCACAAAGTTTTTTCGGTGTTGCCGGGCAAAGTGCCGGTCCAGTTATAGCCCGGCAATCGTTTGGGGAAAGCTCCGTTACTGATAAAAAAGATAGTATCATTCTTATCAGCATAAGTGATGTTCTGGTTAATGATGCCTTGCATATCCAACGCCTGGCGGAACTCGGTAAAATTACGGGCCTTATCCATCCGGTACCATTGCTCAGGCGCCTTAATGGTCATGTTGGAAGCCAGGCGTACGGCAAATATTCCCTTCTTATTAATTACCGTCGCCCCGAATTTGCTCCACCATATTTTTTTATGAATGGTAAGCACAAACTTGTGTTTATCGGGGTGCTTCGCCAGGTTTACTGAAAGCTTCGCCCGGTTAATTTCAAGTGGGTAAGAAACCCCCTCAACTAAATAGTGGTTCTTCTTTTTAGGGTCCGGTTCAAGCTGGTAAATATCAATGGCATCAAAGCCGTTGGTGGTATGTGCCCAACCCAGGTTTTCATTCACCCCATGAAAAATAGTTACGCCTCCATGAAAAGTTGAACCATACATGTTCAACCCTTCTTCACTTTGCAAATGGGCTTCGTACCAGCTTAACGGGCCTTCCATGGGCTGGTGCGAGTTTACATCCAGGTATACATTTCCATCAGCAGTAATTTTCGAGTTCATGGCCATCGCATTGCTGCCGCGGCCTTTTTCAACAAAAGAAGCGGTTGCAACAGTGCCGCTTACCATATCGTTTAAAGCGCCGTCAATACCTGTCATTAACGCCATAGATAACATGTAGCCGGCAATGAAATCCTTGGGGCCCACCGGCATCGCTTTTTTTACCAGCACCTCATCGGGGTGCAACTGTGCATACCGGTTGCCTGCATCTGCAGCAGCCTGCAATATCTTTTTAAATTCAGGCGACACATCCTTATCGTAATGCTCATCAATTATTTTACGGATGCGCAATAGCTGAACTGCATAATCAATTTTTGCCCCCTCAATGCCCATGTGAGTGGCCAACATACTCTTAGCCAGCAACAGGCCCCATTGCACGGTATTGAAATCATCCTCGCACTCCGCCCAAACAAGGCCATAAGTGCAATCAGCATCTGTTTTTCCGAAAATGTGCGGCACGCCAAAACTATCGCGCACAATTTCAACATTATACTTATTGGTAGTTTGAGAAAACAGAACAAAACAGGCCATAAAGCCTAAAGAGGTGAGGAGCAGTTTTTTCATGAAAAAGAAAAGGTGGTTTGGGTTTTATAAGGCGCAATGAAAGTAAAGTAATCTGTGATGATTTGAAAAAATGACTATCCGCATGATTACCTAAATACATTAACGGCTAAAGCCTTTCCTTCTTTTCCTNNTTGCCCCACTCTTCAGAGTGGGGGTTATTAAATAAAAAAATTTGGCTTTAGCCATTAATTAGGTAAACAAGCGGATAGTCATTTTTGAAAACCGGCTTTATATCGTAAGAACCCTTTAATTTTCCCTCGCTTTCCCACACCTGTTAAACTCCGCCACCAACTCTGTTACGCTTAAAGGCCTTGCGTTTTTTTCGCCCAGCTTTTTCGCCACCTCCGCGCAGGATTTAAAAAAGGCGATACAATCTTTTCCTGAAACAGGTTTTAGGTTAAGCGCTTCATCCACCTGCACCTGCATTAACCCCTTATTATAATAAAGATAATATTCATCCGATTCCTTTTGGTTGAGCGTGCTGATAGTTTGTCCATGATGAGAAATATTGATAGTCATATTTCCTGCGTTGCCGGGCATTTGGGTATATAACAATTTGCAGGGGCCTTCAGTTATTACCCTGTAAATATGAAATTGCCCGGGACAACTGTGGTTACAGTTCAGCACCAGGTAATGGTTGTTATTGGCTGTCCTGCCGGGTATTAGCATCTCGTTTATATTACTAATGGCTGTTATCACCTCTTTACCATCCGTGCGGCGGATTATTATTTCCTGTCCCGGCAACAAACAACCCAGGGCGCTAAAATCTTTTTTGTTCTTCAACTTCGCGGTTACTGCATCACCCGTTTTGGTGATAAGGATGCAATCTATCCATGCCGGGTTTTGTGTTTGTTGTGCAGGCCTTTGCGCCTTTAGTAACAAGGCCGTAAACAAAACAAAAAGAAATACACCCCCGGCATTTTTCATATTGTGTAAATATTAACGGCAGGGCTGGTTCAGTTACTGCGGCTGATAATCTGTAATTAAACCTTCGGCCTTTTTTCTCATTTCAACCGGCATAACCGCAGCGCGGCGCAACTGGCTGTCTATATGCACACCGTTAAGCCAGGTAATAGCCGCAACTTCGCCTGTGTCAGAATTAATCATTTCGTGAAAAAAGCGGATTGTTTTTTCTTTAACCTCATGCAGCCCCGAACGAACATGCACCAAATTACC
Organism: Bacteroidota bacterium; assembly: GCA_003165895.1. Classification (GTDB taxonomy): domain Bacteria; phylum Bacteroidota; class Bacteroidia; order Chitinophagales; family LD1; genus Bog-950. The sequence goes on from PMXD01000129.1 coordinate 15,368, forward strand.
GGGCAGTAATTCCTTGCGGTAAACAATGCGTTGCCCGGCAGCCACCATGCCTTTGTTTTCGCTTTTCATATACTGTTGCGTAGCGCCGAAAAGACTTACCAGGTTCCAGGTGGCCTCATCAAATTTGCCCACGTACCACATTACATTCATGTGCCCCATGTGGTCGCAATGCCATTGAATAAGCTACCTGAAAAACAGGAACATCTTGCAGAGGCAATACAATTCAGAAATTTGAACAAAGATGTTTAGGCAATGTAATTTCAAAAGCAATCGTATTCTTACATAAGCGAATAAACCTAAAGGCTATTAACCATCAATTTCTTTCTGAAACCAAGTTAAATAATTTTCCAATTGCGAAACAAGATAGTAGGGTATATTCAAAAGTTTATACTTTTTACCTGTTCCGGTAATCACATTGGTAATTTGTAACTCGCCTGCATAAAAACGGATAGCCATACTATGCGGTGCATTTTCCATAAACAAATGAAGAGACTTTAGTTTTCCTTCGGTGCCTGATTTTACTTCTATCGGAATAAGTTTGCTGTTCCAAGAGTATATATAATCTACTTCGGCCGTGGAAGTTTTCTTTTCGCGCACCCAGAATTGTAGCGTACTTAGCGCGTCGAAGTTGCTGGCAAGTAATTCCTGCCCAACCAAATGTTCTATCATCGTGCCCTGATATACATTATTCAAATCGGTACTGCTTAAAATTTCTTTCTGAATGCCCGCAAAATAATTGAGCATACCGGTATCGAGTACGTGCAAGCGGGGAGATTTTTTAAGGTCAGGTAACACTGGCAGAGTAAAACCTGTAACGGGATGAATTAAATAAATGAGCAGCGCTTTCTGTAATGTACGCAATGCCTCTCCCATTTCACGCGAGCCATAGTTAGAATTTCCAAACCCCTGGTATTTGATGCGTTTGCCAGCTTGCGCGAAAGAGGCCCTTATGGCATGTCGAATAAGTTGTAACTGAGTATTATTTGCAGCGTATTTTTCCGCATCTTCTATATACGAAGTAATCAGTGAATCATGAATGGCTGAAAGCGAAGTTAAATCACGATTTTCCGCATAATTTCTTACTATCTCAGGCATACCGCCTATCAATGCATAAGTGTGAAACAATTGCAATAATTTGGTGTGAGCAAAATTTGCGATGGGTATTTTTTGCAATTGTTAAAGAGCGGCTGTTTCGCCAATAGCCTGCAAAAACTCGGGGAATGAAACAGGCCTGAGGACTTTATATTCTACCCGGCCAACAGGAAAGCTGATGTTTTTGCCAAAAAGTGTTTCAAGCATGCTGCCCGCAGCAATCACAGCTATTTTGGGTTCTTGCTCATAAAAATAGCGCAGCAAATTAATAGCTTCGGGATGCTCCTGTATTTCATCAATAAAAATCAGCGTATCGGCTTTTTGGGTAAGACTTTTGTTCTTTAAAAAAAATAGACTTTGCAACAGGGTATCCATGTCTGTAAACCGCTCAAAAGGAGCGCGATCAGCAGATAATTCAAGATTGAGGTAAATGTATTGGCTGAATTTCACCGCGAACTGATTGACGGCTGTAGTTTTACCAACCTGTCTTGCACCCCGCAACACCAAAGGTTTGCGTTGAGGTTTCGCCAGCCATTTTTCAAATTCAAATATGATTAAACGCCCAAACATTGCACAAAGTTAGGGTATTTTTTTGTATTTTATGTAGTAAAGTAAGGGTGTTCGACCGAATACCTCCCATGTTAGATAATCCTTTCTTCCATCACCCCTTTCCACAAGACGAATCCTTTTTTAGGGTCAGAATAATCATGAACAATTCTGGAGAAGTTTTCAGGATTCGAATCCAAATAAGCTTGTCGTCCTTCGCTTCTCAATTGAACAATGGCTTGATCAATTATTTGTAGGTTTTCATGAAATACATCTGCATGCTTGTCTAAATGCCAGATGTAAGTAGCTTCTTCGGTATCCAGAGTCTCAAGGACTATGTGATATTGTTTTTCGCCGGTAATAACAAATACGAATGAAAATGGTGTAAGTGTAAATCGTATCCTCAAAACATTTTCATCATGCTTTTGAGCCAAATATTTTAACTGATGAAAATGCTTTACGCTCTTCCACTTTAATAGGTCGTCAAGAAAACCCTGTTCAGATTTATACAGGGGCATCGCATTTTGAGAAGGATTTATACACCCGTTAAGATCAAGAATCCCTTTCGCCCCATTAATACTTTTTCTACCCAGAACATCTTTAGCTATAAAGCTAAATTTCATGCCTTCAATAACTTCATGGTTTAGCCGCTCTAAATCGAATGAGGTTGCATTTTTTGAAATCAAATTCCCATTCTGAATTTCCAAACGGATGCCTACTTTTACTTTTTTTGATTTCAAAGCTTTTGCGAAATAAGGTTTCAAAACCGCGAATTCCGGCCTAATATCTTCATTGGCAATCTCGAATATTATTTGCTGATATAACTGTTGTGGAAAATAACTGAATCTGATAAAGCCGTAACCAAATTCGAGCATACTAACGGGAATTTTAATTGTTTCTTCAACTATTTCTTTTGGCTCAACGTCTTGTTCTTTTCCGACTGCTTGGCCGGGGGCGTTTATAATACCCGGAACGCGATTTTTGATTATGACGCATTTTAAAAATTTATCCGTATCAAGTGACCTGAAGCGAATTGTTTTAACGTCCATAAATTGCAGAGGACTTGGACTGTCTTTTATGTCTTTATAGGCGTAGTCCACCACCTCACAGAAAAGCAGTTTCTTTTCCTCATCAAATTTTAATACCCTAACCAGCCACCGAACGTCTTGCCGGAATTCCTGGACGGAATCGGGCAATTCCAAAGCGCTTAACTCAAGTATTTCCTGGCCTCCGGCCATTTCTACGGTATCTATGTGAAAGGTTAGCAACAACTCCTGGTTTTCTTTGAGAGTACCTTTCTTTCTTAATTTGTTATAATATTTATTTCGTTGCAGGAATAATTTGTCAAGATAATCTATTCCTGAATCCCTGTAATCATAAATGACAGGAGCAAATTCTCCTCTTTGTACTCTGCCCATATATTGAATTAGTTTCCCTTCGAAGGAAAATGGGTATACGAGGAACAGACAATCAATTGAATGCAAATCTGAACCTTCGCCAAACAATTGGCCGGTAGTAATGAGAACATCAAAATCGCCTTCATGTAATAATTTCCATTTTTGTTTCCGCTCCACCTCTTTGTCTTCTCCACTGAGTGTTAGGATTTCAAAAGAATGCTTCAAATATTGGTGCAATACTGCGGTATGCTCTTTTCGTTCCGTTATAACTATAGCTTTTCGACCAGCACCTATTTCTCTCTCAATATCTGATAGTATAAGACTGTTGCGCGAAGAATCATGTACCAATATTTTTAAAAGAGTTTCAGCCTTATCAGTTTTGGAATTAAAAGGCGCGGTGAATTTGGTATCACGGATAATTATTGTTGGTTCNNGGAATATGATGACACTCATCAACAATGATTAGGCCAAAGGCTTCTTTTAATTTATCCAATTCTCTGTTCACAGCAACGCCGGATAAACTTTGCATCATAGCAATAGTTATCTTTTTACCAATCCTGGTTTCAGACTGCCCGATAGTCCCTATTTCATGCTTTGGAATTTTAAGAAATGACTGAATTCTGTCTTTCCATTGTTCAGCAAGTTGCTTTCGATGAACGATAATGAGAGCAGGTTGCTGTTTTTCGGCAATGACTGAAAGGCCGATGATTGTTTTTCCCGAACCCGGCGGAGCAGAAATAATTCCAATGTCTTTTCTGCGTGTTGCTTCCACAGCCGTTATCTGAAAGTCCTTTAACTGAATTGCAGTTATGAAGGAAACAGATGGAACCTTTTTTCGTTCATCCTGAAAATCGAATTCAATATTTTGTTCCTTACAAAACCGGAGAATTTTTCCGGCCATTCCTCTTGGCACGGTAATATTATTTGGCGTTTCCTCAACTAACTTAAAGTATGCCGGGGTTCCAAAGGTATTTTGCCCCGCCTTCTTTTTGGCCATGAATTCGCTGCTGAGAAAATTGAGTTGTTCTTTCAGGAAATTTATTAGCAGCAGCGGCATGTGAGACCGTGAAATATGAATTTCATTATTAAGGGTGATGTGTAGTTTTTTGTAAGAGTGCCCGGGTGTAACTGGTTGAGGGTTTCCGCCTGAAATCATCAGGTAAGCCCTATCCAATTGTTCCTCTGACATTTTGCTAATGTCTTTGAGGAACTCCCATTGTCGTTCTATCGGCCGTAATGACTTTGTATCAATAAAACAGTTATTGCCTTGTTCCCATGTCTTATTATGCAGTGGCAATGCAATCAGATTTCCAAGACCTTTGCCAGAGAGAAAATCCTGGTTGGGAAAAAGACGGTCAAAACTTGTTTTTTTGGATTCAGAGTTAATCCCGATTCGTTCAAGCAAGCCGTGGGCAATTTTTCTGCTTTTGATTGCGGGATAAGGTTTCTCGAAAAAAATCCAAACGTGCGCACCTTTACCTGAACGGGAACGCTCCAAATAAGCAGACAGATTAAATTCCCGGCATTGTTCAGTAAATCTTTCGCTTTCTTCCCGCCAATTTTGTTCATCAAAATCAGCCGCAATAAACCACGAGGTATTATCGTGAAGCATTGGATATATTCCAATGAAATGTTCGCCACGCAAGTGTTTGAGAATTTGTTCATCAGACAATGGTTGAAATGTCTTTTGTGCAAAGCTTTGAAACGTGCCTCCATTCGCCTTATGCATTCTGTATGCGTCCCAATCAACATCATAAGCGGGCATATAACCGCTTTTACCATCCTTCTCCCAGCGAACAGCGAATACATCCTCTCTACCTTTGAAAAGTGATTTATAAATTTTGAAATGTTCGTTTGAAACTGGAGTGGACATAATGCAAAGACTGTTTTCGTACTCCTAAAATAATCTTATCCCGCAGATTTGAACAATGTACAGCAGGTAAGAAACTCCTGTAACACCCAAAGTCCAAAGGAAGTTTTAGGCCAATGTAAGACACCCGATTTCGTGCGTTAATGCAAAATGAATCTTTTGCCTTCCGCGAACCCGCTCCTTTTTCCGCTCAAGCGCCGCTCATGGCTTGTTGGCTTTTAGAGGGAAACAGATAGGAATATATATAAAAAGGACTGCCTAATGTCTTATGCGGTCCTTGGTGCAATTTGTTTAGTGGAACGTCTCTTTGGTTTCAGGCATTCGGGATGATACCCCAAAAATTCAATGATTTTTTCTCTGTGTTTCGGCAACGGATTCGCAATCATACCCCATTCCCATTTTCTGTAGGTTGAGAATTCAACGCCCAACAGTTCCGCAGCTTTAGGTTGCGATAGTTTCAATTCCAATCGCCTGTTACGGATGTGATTACCAAAGGTTTGCGGGTTCTCAATATACCCCACCAACGCCGGATGTTTGATGGAAACATCCAGTTGGGAAAAAGGGAACATAGCCCCAGGGATATACAATACCGCGATAGGTTATTTCAAGTGCGTCCATATCTTGCTTCTCATATCTCACTTCTAAAATCTATTCCTAAACATCAAACTCATTCTTATACCCAGCAATCCGTATTTCGCGCACGCTGTTTTCTACTTTCTCACGCAGTTGTATCTTCATTTCGGCCAGTTTATCTGAAACCACTTTGTTTGATGTGCCTATAATCTGTGCAGCAAGTATGCCTGCGTTTTTAGCCCCGTTTAAAGCAACAGTTGCAACAGGCACCCCGCCCGGCATTTGCAGAATAGATAAAACCGAATCCCACCCATCAATTGAGTTGCTTGATTTGATAGGCACCCCAATAACCGGGAGTGTGGTAATGGCTGCAACCATACCCGGTAAATGGGCTGCACCACCTGCGCCGGCTACTATAACTTTAAGGCCGCGCTCTTTGGCAGTAAGGGCGTAATCCATCATCCTTTGCGGGGTACGGTGGGCCGATACCACTGTCAATTCAAATTCTATACCCAGCTGGTTAAGTATTTCGGCTGCTTCCTGCATTATCTTCAGGTCGCTTTCGCTTCCCATAATAATTCCTACCTGTGGTTGGCTCATGGTATTTTTTTGTGGTGCAAATTTAAGATTCGCGGCCAACACTCCGATATTTATTTAAAAAAATGAGTATAGCCACAAAGACACGAAGGCACTAAAAAATATCTCTCTGAATTCCTTTGCATTTTACTCCGTGCGAAATGCATTTTGTAACTAACTCCTAACTACAAATACCTCTCCTTCAATACCTGCAGGTGGTGCAACTCGTGCCCCGAAATAGCAAAGCCCAGCGCCCTCACACTTATTTCCTTACCATTGGCAATACCCATTCTAAGCGACATTTCATCAGTAATGCCTTCAAAAAACAGGATAGTGCTTTTATGCAGATATTGGTATTCCTCTACCAACAGTTCCATGCTTCTGTTAACCGCGTTTGATTCAGGTGCGTACTCTTTTTCGTCAAAGCCGGGTAAAGCATTTTTGTCTTTACGGGCAATCGTTAGCGCACGGTAAACAAATATGCGTTCGCAGTCTATTAAATGGGCAACTACCTCCTTAATGGTCCATTTGCCTTCGGCATAACGGTAGTTATGTTTTTCTTCGGGTAGCGATTTCAAAAATGTCAGTACCTCCTGCCCGCTGTGTTTCAGTGCCTCTGGCAGGTTATTATGGCTAACCTTGCTTATGTAGGTTTCAAAATGCATGTAATACTCGGTTGGTTGCGGTTTTGTAATGGCCATGGTAATAATTTAAAGGCTAATTTACAAATACCCGGCATTTGATGTTGAATGAGTGAAATGGCCCCTTAGAAACTGTTTTGAAATAGTTCAGAATTGTGCGTATGCTTAGATTCTCAGCCCCTCCCGTCCCCTAAAGGGGATGCCAGAGTTAAAGGCAAAATACACCCATAACAATAAGTTTAAACGATTTTAAAACAGTCCCTTACTCCGTGGATAAATAATATTAGGCAAGCTCATCTTTCGGGCTTAAATTCATTCAATGAAAAGATGGTACTTCATTATTTTATTATGTTGGTTAGTTAGTTTTAACCCACACTTAACAGCAGGTAACGGCAGTTTAAAAATAACGCCTGTGGTCCTTGCTACTGGTAAAAGTGAAGTATTTGCAGGTACCTGGAAAGGAAATGAGCAATGCCAGGCAGTAAGCGCCCCTGTTGCCATTTTAGTAATTACCACTGATGGCCCCAACCAGGTTTTTATAACCGGCATGTACAGCTTGCAGGGAAAAATAAGGGGAGTGGTTAAAGGCAATACCATTACAATACCGCGCCAGACGGTAGATGACCCTAAATTTAAAAATGTAGCGGTAGAGGGAAGCCTTACCATTGGTTCAAACTATAAAGCTCTTACCGGCGTTCTTGCGGTGCTTAATAACGATACGCGCGATGCCTGCACTGTCAATTACCACCGGTAAACAGGGAGCATACCAATTTGTCGCATTCCCAACAGCCGACCCCTTCCNNGGTTTCCCCGTTTCGGGGACGGAAGGGGTCGAGTCCGGTGCAATCAAAGAGATTTTTACCTGCTCGACAATTTGGTATGCACCGGTAAACATCGGGTCTCATCACTTTTATGTACTTTTGGCCATGCCCAATAAAACCGGTTTAGTTTTTTTAAGTGTTGTTTTTGTTGCCTGTCTTGCGTTGTTTTCCTCATCATGTAAAAAGGTACCTCCGCCGCCCTGGCTTAGCCTTAATTTTGCGGGCACCTTTAGCGGTAATGATGTTTGCCTGCTATCAGCCACACAGCCCGATAGTATAACTGTTGTAGCTACAGGTGCAACAGAGGTTAATATTACCAACCTGTATGGCCCGGGAAAAGTGTTTTACGGAAACGTTAGCAACGACAGCTGCTACATAGTACCCCAGGTATATAATAATGGCACCGGCAACGCCATTATGCAGGGCAATTTTGTAATGACGGGCGATACCATTAACCTGTTTATTATAGTATCTACCTTCGGGCAGGAAGATAAATGCACCGCAGTTTTGGTGAAGAATAAATAATGGCTACTGAATTTTCTCCTTTGTTTTTTTCCAGTCTGTTTCAAGTTTTTTCATTTTCACTGCAAGGCCGGCAGCCCTTTCAGGCATTTGTTTCAGCCCATCAACCAATTCCCCCAACTCAGGTATCAGTTCATTATAGTATTTTTCAGCATCGGCGATATTCCAGTCCGGTTGGCTCAATTTAAGGTCCAGCATGCGGTTCATAAACTTGTCGCTTCGTTCAAGCAGGCTCTTTAAGTCGGCAAAAAGTTTATTGGCCATTAGCGTAAAATCATCAAAATGGTTCATGTATAGCACCAGGTTTTGATAGGCCAACGGCCCCCCTTTGTCGCTTTCCTCGTGCGATATTTTTTGCACAATCCGGTTTAGTTCTGGTTCGGTGTGTTCAACAAACCTTTTGGCCATGGGGTAAAACTCGCGCGTTAGCGAATGAACGCTGGTATACGCTTCTGTAAAATCATGGTATAGCGAATTATAGTTTTTGGAAGTGGGGTGGGGGGTAATCATAATAACTGGTTTTATATCTTTTAGCGCAACTGAAAGGCAAAAGTTCCAATTTTAAGCGCGTAACATACACTGCATAATTTGTTACGCTAACAGGTTAGGTGTAGCTTAGCGCCTGAAAACTATTTTGCGGTTTCATTTACAAACTGCTGGTCGTATGAAAAGCTTTGTAACATGTATTTTTATTTTTTGCTCACTGGGCCTGGTAAGCGCATTTATATCCGGTAAATCAACCGGTGGGCATACAACATCTGCGGCAGAATACAGCGATACGATTCCTCAAAGGAACCCGCGCGGAAACGGACGAAGAATAAACCCTTATCCCATACTGTTGCAAAAATTCTTTACCCGCACCTGGAACGGCTTTACAGTTTGCAAAGGCGATACCAGCAAGGTGCCCTCTGTGCTTACAATCACTAGCAAAGACCCGGTAGACGTTTATGTTTCAGGGCTGATTCATCAAAACAGCAAAGTAGTGGCTGCAATACGCGGGTATATGGTTATTATCCGGCCCCAGAAAATACACTCGCCTAAAGGTGAGCACCTTGTTGAGGGCGACTTTATTTTATCAAACGATTTTAATTCGTTAACAGGAAAGTATACCAGCAAACTGAAAGGTAAAACCGATACTTGTATTGCGGTATATCGTGCCCAACAATAAACCTATCCTTCTTTTTCCAGCTTTATTTTTTGATATGCTTCCTGTATTTGCTGAAATTTGCGGCCTAGTTTTTTCTTTTCTTCTTCGCTGGCGTCTTTGTTGCGGTCAGGGTGGTATTTTAGTACCAGCCTGCGGTAGGTGGTCCTTATTTCCGGATAACTCATTTCTACGGTTACACCCACTATTTCGTAAGCATCCTGAACGTAATTGATATTCTCCAGTTTTATTTTTCTATACTCTACATCATTTACATTCAGGTAACCGGCTATGCGGAAAATGAAATAGTTTTTGCGCTCAGTAATTTCGCCATCACAGGTAGCCAGGTCTACTAAAAACCGTACTACCTGTACCTTGGTGTTAAGTTGCGTATACATGCGTACCTGCCCGCAGGCAGCGTTTAAATCATACTCTTTTTGCAGGCAATATTGGAATAAGCGGGAACGCTCATCGGCATAGGCTTCGTCAAAATGAGTGTTCAGAAACTTTTCGGTAAAAGCTACTTCTGCGGCCGATATGTGCCCATCCAGTTTTATCAGATGAGAGGCTATTACCATCAGGTTAACTTCAAACTCCGAGACCCCTTTAATGGGTTCGCTTTTTTTATTTTTTGTATCGCCCTGCATCATAGTGCCGGCAAAGAAACCCAGCAACCCGCCAATGGGATTACCGGTTAGCATCCAACCCAGACTTGCACCCAGCCATTTTTCGTACTTAGCCATTTACCGCTTGTTTGTAATGTAGTTTGCCTTTAACTACATAGTAAAAAAGAACAGCCCCTGCCAGTATAAACGGTAAATTAAGTGCCTGTGTTTTGCTGATAGCACCGCCCAAAACCATTTCGCCATCCGGCACCTTAAAAAACTCTAACAAAAACCGCACGCTGAATACCAGCAACAAAAACACCATAGTATAAATGCCGGGTTTCGAGTCTTTATACTTTTTAAACAGGTAAAGCATTAAAAACTGAATTAAAAGATAAGCAACGCTTTCGTATAAAACCACCGGATGCCTCGGCACATTATCAACCTGCTTAAAAATAAAACCCCAGGGCATTTCAGTGGGTTTGCCATAAAGTTCCGAATTCATCAGGTTGCCAAATCGGATAAATGAAGCCAGCAGCGGAACTACGATAATACCATGGTCAAGCGTCCATAAAAAAGTAAACCCTTTGTTTCTTCTGCAGAAAATATAAAGCCCTAAAAGCCCGCCAACAACCCCTCCGTGGCTTGCCAGGCCACCCTTCCATACTTCAAGTATTTCAAGCGGATTGTGCATGTAATAACCGAAGTTGTACAGAAAAACATGCGCCAGCCGTGAGCCTATCAGCCCAAATACAAATATGTATTGAATAATGATGGTAACTTTCTCTTCGTCCTTTCCGCTCTTCCTGAACACCCAGCTACCTAAAAAGAAGCAGGAGAGGAGCGAAAGCCCCCAAAGTATACCGTACCATTTAGGCGAGTAACCGGCAGTACTAAAAACATTAGGGTCCGGGTCCCAGTTAATAAAAAGCAGGTGATGGAGCATATTGGCGCAAATATGAAATACTAATTGCTAAAAGCGAAACGAAATGTGAGGCCTCTCCCAAACTCTCTCCAAAGGAGAGGGCTTTAAGTCCTTCGCCTTCGGAGAAGGTTTTGGGATGTTGGGAAGATTCAAAATGCATCTACGCAAACCCTCTCACTCCCGAAACGGGAAAACCGCCTCGCCTTTTGGGTCTGCCTTTCTGCCTTGGTTTCCCCGTTTCGGGGACGGAAGGGGTCCGGACTTTGGCCGTAAAGGCACACCTAAGTTTCTTCCGAACACCTGTGGCGTCCCCG
>PMXD01000299.1 GCA_003165895.1 Bacteroidota bacterium
GGAGCGACGGGAACCCCAAAGCCGTTTAATTTATTCAAGCAAGTGGCTAAACGGATATGAAGCAATTATTATTTCTTATTATTCGCCGCCATCATCTCCTCAAACTTCTTCTCATATTCATCTGCCAGGGCCTTGTTGCCTTTATTACCGTACGAGAGGGAAAGGTTTTTATATGCCGGTGCGTATTTAGGGTCTATCTCAATCAACTTCTTTGAAGTAGCAATAGCTTCATCAAACTGGTTATTAAGTCCATAAGCAACGCCGAGGTCCTCGTAATAAAGCTCTGCCTTGGGATTCAATGCTATAGCCTTATTCAGGAACTCAATAGCTTTGGGAAGGTTACCACCTACTTTTCCAAAGCCGGTTCCAATAAGGTAGTAATCTGCAGCATCTTGTTTTTTCAGTTCAAGGCCCTTCTTTAACCAGTAATCAACTGAATCGGGCATGTTCAGCTTGGCGTAGCTTTGCGCAAGCAGAAAGCGGACTTCCATGCTTTCCGGCTTTATTTCGTAAGCCTTCAGCAGGTTTAATTTTGCCTTCATGGGCTGGTTGCTTTCGTTGTAAACAATGCCCAGGTTAAAGTTGGCATCGTAATAACCACCTACCCGGTAAGCGCCGGCTTTTTCGTAAATCGGAATTACTTCCTCGGGCTTGTGATTACGCTTATACATAGCATTGCCCAGCAATAGCCACGCGTTGGAGTGCGTTTTGTAAATATTAACCGCCTGGTAAAGGTGTTGAATAGACGAGTCCAGGATCATAAACCGGATAGTTGAATCGGGCAGCGCATTAATGGCGTTCAGCTCCGCTTCTGATTTGCAACCGTTACTTAGGTCCTGGAATACTTTTTTAATCATACCGCTATCGCGCATTACTGAAATATTCCAGTCAGATGCTTTAGTTAAATCGCCACCTAATGAAGTTTGTATTTTGGCTGAGTTAGGGCTGTGTATTGAATCGCGGCGGAACAGGGTAAAGCTGTCCTTCCAGTCAAAATTGCGCGAAAAGGTTTTGATAGAGTAAAGCGATAGTATCAAAACAAAAATGCCCAGAATAACATTCGGAGAAACTTTAAAGCGGTCTTTTGATTGAATGAGCAGGTACGAAAGCAGGATGCAGAAACCCAGGGAGCTCATATAAATAAAACGCTCGTTCATTAAAACGCCTACGGTAAACAGCACATTTGAGGCAATAGAGAAAGTGATAAAGTAGAACAGGATGGCATAGGCAGCAATACTTTTTTTCTTCAGGTTCATCAGCGCATAAACAATTAACCCGCCATTGATAAGAACAGAAAGAAGCACCCAGGGATCGCTAAAATCAACATAAGGGATTTGGTTAAAGTAATAATCGTGGGTTAGCGGCTGAGGGAAAACCAATAATTTGAAATAATACAGGAAGGTTAAAACGGTTGTACCATACCGCTCGCCAACGGTTGCCAGCAGAAATGGATTATTCAATATTTCGGGCGAATCCTGGTTTAATCCGGCCTGCGTAAACTTGCTTCTTAAAAACAGGAAGATAGCAACCGGCACTATATACGCGCCTACAGCAATACCATAATCTTTCAGTTTAGCCTTGGTAAAGAAATAGTAGGTAAGCGGAATAACCGCTAAAAATGTAATAGCGTTTTCTTTAGATAACAGGGCCAGGAAAAAGATAATGGTTCCCCAAACCAGGTGAATAATATTTTGCGTTTTTACATATTTAAGGGCTGCCAATAACGACAGCAGCGAAAACAACATACACATTACCTCATCGCGGCCTTTTATATTAGCCACAGCCTCGGTATGCATGGGGTGGGCTGCATATAACAGCGTTGCAAAAAACGGCAGGCCGAGTGCCCCGATTGGGGTCATAATTGAATACTTTGCCGGCACTAGCAGCAGCAAAATATAATACAGCAACATACATGTTAGCGCGAAAAGAAAAACATTAATGCCGTGGCTTAGCATAGGCACCATGTAGGGGTCGTTTTCGCTGCCCATAATAACATTCTTGTCGGTAATCTCTCCGCGCTTATCACCTTTCAGCCTTCTTGTAATTTCATACTCAACGGTTAAGCTGGCCATGCTTAAAGGGCGGTAACGGCCACCACTTACCAGGCGTGCGCCGCGCTCGCCAAAAAAGCCCTCAAACATATCATGCGTAAAGTGGTCTTTCAATCCGCCAAAACCTTTTTTGGTGAATTTGTTATCGGTAAGCACAATGGTATCATCTATGGCAAACTGGTTCCATAACGTATTGGAATACAGCATACACGAAAACAGGAAAATGAAAACGTAATAGGCCCAGCCAGGAAGCTGCATTACAGGTTTGCTTATAACAGGCTGCGCCGGGGCTGCCGGTGCATTATTCGAATTTGACGACTTTGATTTTGCTTGCTGTTTTGCCACAGTTGAATAAATTTTACACGCCAAATTAAAGAAACAACTACGTAGTGCGCAACTTCTTTATTAAAGGAGCCACCGCCATCAGTATAAAAGAGGGTATCCATACCCAAACAAATTCACTTTTCAATACCTCCCAGCCCCGTCCGCTAAAGAAACGGGTAATACTGATTGGCGATACCCTGATAGGCCTGAATGGGAAAAAATAACGGGCATTATTAAACGGGGCGAAAAATGCAACACCCCGGCCCCCGTCAGTCATGGCATCTAAAATTCCATGCGAGGCAGTAACTGCAAAAAAGAAAAGAAACAGGATAAGCCAGCGCCTTGAAAAAACCTTCTCCTCACTATAAAAAAAGTGGACCATTACGTACGATAGCAAGCCCGCAAAAAAGAGCGAATGTGTAATACCCCGGTGACCCCAAACCGAATCGTAGGGCACACCCAGCCAAAACCCGATAGCGTCAAAATCAGGCGATACGGCGCAAAAAATGGCTATCAGCCAAAACTTCAGGTCAACCTTATCCAGATCGCCCGGCCAGCGTGCAGCCCTCGAAATTTTACCAATTGCCACAGCTGCTATTGCGTGCGAAAATGCGGATGCCATGATTAAAATAAGTTTAATAATTGCCAATGAGTCCTCATCCTAAATCCTTCTCCGAAGGAGAAGGACTTGAAACCCTCTCCTTCGGAGAGGGTTTGGGTGAGGAGGCTGTTGGCTGCTCAAATAAGTTTATAACGTTTACCCGGTAAAGAAACAATTATTCCGTTCATTTCCATTTCAAGTAATATACCGGCTAATGAGCTGCTGTTCATGGCTGTAACATGTGCCAGTTTATCTATTTCTATTTCCGGGTTTTCGTTCAGTAAGTTATAAATTTTCTGTTCATCGTCGTTAAGGGCAAAAGTCAGTTGCCGCTGGCGGGTTTTGCTCTTTGCTGTCTCATCCTGCCGGGTCCAGTGCATGGCTTCAAGCAGGTCGTGTGCATTTTCAATGATACCGGCTTTAAATGTTTTTATAAGAAAGTTGCAACCTGCGCTCGTTTTATCAATGGTCCTTCCCGGGTAAGCAAATACCTCTTTGTTATACGAATTGGCAATGTTGGCAGTTATTACTGCACCACCTTTTATGGCAGATTCCACCACAACAACGGCATCGCACATGCCGGCCACTATCCGGTTCCGTTCCGGAAAATTGTGCATGGCCATCTCATCAATAGATTTATATTCCGTAAGCAGGCCCCCTTGTTGCACCATCTTTTTTGCCACGGCTGTATGTTGCGATGGGTACATGGTATTTAACCCATGCCCCAGCACCCCCACAGTCTTCAGATTGTTTTCAAGCGATGCATTATGCGCAGCCACATCAATACCATAAGCCAGGCCGCTCACAATCAGAATATCCTGTGCCGCAAGGTCAGTTACTAATTTGCGGGTGGCTTCTTTGCCGTATTCGGTGGCTTTACGGGTGCCAACAATACCTACAATTCTTTCTGCGTTCAGGTCAGCGTTGCCTTTGTAATAAAGCATCAGCGGGCTATCGGCAATTTGTTTTAACCGGTGGGGGTAGGCCTCATCCGTAAAAAACAGGCACTTTATTTTAAACTCCTCAATAAATTTTAATTCTCTGGCAGCATCTTCCAATACATTGGCGTTAAAAATGCTTTCGGCACGTTCTGCACCTATGGAAGGTATTTTTACCAGCTTGTTTTTCGATGCTTTAAAAACAGCTTCCGCACTGCCGCAATAAGCCAGCAGGTTTTTTGCCAGGATGGTGCCAATGTTGGGCAACATGGTCAAGGCAATTTTATAAAGGAGGTCAGGTGAGTTAGCTTTCGACAAAAGATGTTTATTTTGAGGCTGGCAAATTTAAAAAAGCGCGCCTAATATCTGAATGAATAATGCAAGATAAATTTACCACTAAGAAGCTGTTTAAAATTAAAGAAAAGAAATACCGGTTAACACAAAGCACACAAAGGTTAATACAAAAGAACACCAAAAATATACTCCTTTGTGATCTTTGTATTGGCATTTTCCTTCGTGCTCCCTGCCTACCGGCAGGCAGGT
>PMXD01000229.1 GCA_003165895.1 Bacteroidota bacterium
TGCACCCACCTTAAATGCATGGTTGTCTGGAATAATGACGAGCAAAGTTGGGACTGTCCCTGTCATGGTAGCCGGTTTACCTATATGGGTAAAGTAATTAACGGGGCCGGCCATTGATGATTTACCAGCGTATTCCGTACCACATAAAGAAACTGGAGAAAAAATGAAAACGTGAATGGCAATAGTACTTAAACGGAAGTATTATTTCATTTCAACTTAATCGACAGTGTAATTCAGTTCGCCATCCAATGAGGTACCCGGATATGTGAATTATGCAACTCTTCACCGGAATTGTATAAGGCTTAACTGCCTAAAGAAATGACCTTTGTATTACTAAAACTCTGCCGCTGATTCGGGCAGTTTTCATAAATGCCAAAACAAAAATGGACAAAGAAAAATCTATCGCTTTATTAAACAATCTCATTGAAATAAACAATGATAGAATTGCAGGGTACGAAACTGCTGCAGAGGAAACGCAGGAAGCGGATTTAAAGGCGCTATTTTCCCAATTCATAAAAACAAGTAAAAAATTTAAAGAAGAACTTGTTACCGAAGTTCAAAAATTGGGCGGCACACCTACCCGGGAAACAAAAACAGAAGGTAAGGTTTTCAGGGCCTGGATGGGGTTTAAAACCGCACTTACGGCCCATCACAGTAGGTCCATTCTTAATTCATGTGAGATAGGCGAGGATGTAGTCGTGAATGCCTATAACAACGCTTTGAGCAATCATGGGAAAGACCTAAGTGTAGAACAGCAAGCCATGATAAGCGCACAATACGCAACAATAAACGCTGAATACGACCAAATAAAAGGCAGGAGAGATATGTTGGTTGAACAGAAATAATTTTTTGAAACTGCTGGATTTGTGGAAAGATGAAAAGCACATCTATATCCTTTTATCACCAAACTAAAGAATGTCAAACTATTTTTAATTATAAAGTGAAACAAAAATGAAAAAGAATACACACTTCAGCACAACGTTGTTTCAGGCAATTTTTATCCTGGCAACCTTAATTATGACCTCCTGTAGCGACAAACAAAAATCTGATGACTCCGCAAAGGTTGCGGCCTCAGAGAATAACGCAAAATTTGATAATAAAAAACTGGAAAAGGACGCACAGTTTCTTGTTGATGCTACTGAAATTAATTTAGAGGAAATCCAGTTAGGACAATTAGCACAGGAAAAGAGCAGTAATGCCGATGTAAAAGAATTGGCTAAAATGATGGTAACGGCCCATAGCAACTCTCTTAAATCGGTAACTGCACTTGCAAAAAAGAAGCTGGTAACCATACCCGACTCAGTAAACGCTGCAGCTCAGGATGCTTACACACAGTTAAACGGAAAGTCCGGAAGTGATTTTAATAAAACCTATTGCACTATGATGGTAGATGGGCATAAAAAAGCTATTGCCACATTTGAAAAGGAATCTACCGAATCCAGAGATATGGATATTAAGGATTGGTCTACAGCCATGCTTCCCGATTTGCGTAAACATCTTGATCATGTATTTGCCTGCCAGAAAAAATGCGAAAAAATGTAATTGAAATCGCTCGTATTTTAAAGCAAAGAGAATGAATGAAGGTAGAGGCAGATTTAAAAAAATAGGAACATTGCTGGGAAAGTGGTGGGTGATAACCATCCTGGTAATCGCTCTGTTACTTATCATTATCCGCATTATTCTTCCACCAATAGCGACAAGCGTAGCCAACGATTACCTTGGCGATAAATTGCCGGGTTATTCCGGACACGTTGATTGCATTCACTTTGCATTTTTCCGGGGTGCCTATCAGGTTGAGGGTATGTACTTAGACAAGCTTGATTCCGCTACTAAAAAGCAAACACCATTTGTATCGGTAAACATGATAGACCTTTCATTGGAATGGAGCGCTCTTTTTCATGGGAAGATTGTAGGTAAGCTTTATTTCGATTCACCTATTGTAAATTTTACCAAAGATAAAGTTACGCCAACACAGGTAATAAAAGATACCACCACCTTTAAGCAACTGCTGGATGTAGGAATGCCCATTGATGTTGACCGGGTAGAAATTGAGAACGGGCAGGTACATTATAAAGATTTAAACTCTTCGCCCTTAGTTGATATTTCTATGAATAGTATTTATGTGTTGGCAGAGAATCTGCGCAATACCGTTGACCCCTTACAGGAATTGCCAAGCAGCATAGAAGCCAACGCAACTGTTTACGGTGGGAAGGTTGACGCGAAAGTGAATTTGAATTTATTGGCAGATGACCCAACCTTTGAATTAGAAGCAGAATGTAAACACCTTAACCTGCCCGGCCTCAACAGCTTTTTTAAGGCCTATGGAAAATTTACGATAGATAGAGGCGATTTCAGTGTGTACTCCGAAGTAGCAGCTAAGGACGGGGGATTTAAAGGCTATGTAAAACCGCTGATAAAGGATTTGAAAATTCTCGGGCCTGATAATAAAGGTGAAAATGTGCTGACAAGGTTGTGGGAGGGCATTTTAGATGCCGTTGCCTGGATTTTTAAAAACAAAAAGGTGGACCAACTGGCAACTAAAATACCGCTGGAAGGCAAGTTCAACGACCCTAAACCTAATATAGGCTTTATCATTTATGCGCTTCTTCGAAACGGCTGGATACAGGCGTTGAACCCCTCGCTGGATTATGAAATAAATATAAACTCGGTAGGGGTGAAAGACACACGAACGCCTTTGGAGAAATTTAATGGCAAAATGAACGGAAGAAAAGACAACAACGCTATTGTTAAAGAAGAAAAGAAAAAGGCGACCGGTAAAAAAAAAGATAAACTAAAAGAAGAAAAGAAGTAGAAAAAAGAAAAAGGCGTATAAACGGATTTTTTTAAATAGTATATCTGCTCTTCAGGCATTCGGAAGCAACACAGTAAATATAAAATTATTATGAAGGCGCTAAAAATAACACTTGTCATCCTGGCTATTATTCTATTACCCATTATCCTGTTCTTCGGGGTTGACCTATACCATTATTCAAAAGATAAAAGCCCTTACCGTACCCTTTTCATTCCGCGGTTAGAGCTAAGCCTGTTTGAAGTAACTGATTTAAGCGCCGACAAAACCGACATGCTGGGGAAAATGTTAATTCATAGCCCATTGCCCTTTAACCTGGCTGCCGATAGTTTACAATACAAAATCTATATCGGTGATGCGGAGGTAATAAAAAGCACCTACTCAAAATCGCTCGACATAAAAAAGTGGGATAGCACATGGATTGAGTTACCGGTGACCATATACAACGATAAATTGCTCACCACACTCGATAAGGCCGATAAGGAGGGAAAAGACAGCGTGGTATACAGGATTCAAACCACTTTTTATACACACATACCTTTCAAAAAGACTTTTAATATAGATATAGAGACATTGCAGCCGCTGTTCTATATTCCAACGGCCCGGTTAGAAAAAGTAGATTATGATTCGCTGAACGGCAAAGGCGTTACGCTCTTTTTAAGGCTAATGATAGGAAACAGAAATAAAATGGCTTTTCAATTTAAAGATTTGAAATACAAATTCTCGTTGGCAAATAGTCCGTGGGTGTATGGTACGAAGTGGGGCGTTATTGACATTAAAAAGCAGGACAGCACCGAACTTATTTTGCCCTTGCGCGTCTCGTTTACCGACGTTTTTAAAAGTATCGGACCGCTTATTCGCAAAGGAGGGAAAACCGATTACAAATTCGGATTGGATTTAAAATTAGTGTCAGCGAGCAATTCCCTGAAGAATAGCAAAGTGATTGTGAAAGACGAAGGTACCCTGCATGAGATTGTCAAGCTTGCCAAAGACGAGAAGAAGAAGGGGAAAGAAAAGAATAAGAAGAAAGAAAAGAAGAAAGCAGGGAAAGGAGTAAAAAAGTAAGTAAGGAACAAATATGAAAGGGATAACCTCAGTGCGCGGCCGTTTCAAAAACCTGATCATCTGGTTTTCTGCATTGCCAGGCAAGGTAATGGATAAACTTCACCTGCTCGAATCAAAGCTACCTGCACCTCTCCTGGCTGTATTAACGGTTTCAAAAAATACCGTGAATTTATTCCGGTCACATTCTACCGGCACTTTGGGAGCAAGTCTTAGCTATTACATGATATTTTCCATTGCTCCCATCATGGTTATCATAGTTTCTGTGGGCGGTGCGATATTAGGCCCTGATGCAGTAAGCGGCAGTCTTAAACATCAAATAGAAAGTGTCCTTGGCTCAAGTACAGCCAAAGAATTTCAGGATATGGTGAAGGGCGCTTACCAACCAGGAAAGAACTGGATTGCTACCTCCTTGTCTATCATTTTGCTGTTGTTTGGCGCTATTGGTGTTTTTGATGAGTTGCGCAATTCACTAAATATTATTTGGGATATTCCACCCACGGCAAAGAAGCGCTTCATCACTTATTTGGTCAATCGGTCGTTTTCGTTCGGCATGTTGGCCTGCATCGCTTTTTTATTATTGGTATCGTTGGTTATACAAACAGGGCTGGCGGCCTTTTCAGATTATCTCAACAACGTGTTGTCCGCTGTTTCAAAAATCCTGTTGACTGCCATAGCATTTATTCTTTCATTTGGGTTAAGCAGTCTTCTCTTTGCATTTATATACAAGTTTATGTCCGACGCAAAAATTAAATTTAGTGTTGTATGGCCGGGCGCTCTGTTCACAGCTGGTCTGTTTGATGTAGGAAAGCTTTTGATCGGTTTATACATCAGCAAAAGCAACCTTGCCAATACATACGGCGCGGCAAGTTCAATGATTGTACTCTTGCTGTGGATTTTCTATTCTTCACAAATAGTTTTTTTCGGAGCAGAATTTACCCGCGCATTAGCACTACAACGGGGAATTAAATTAGCACCTTCATGTAATGATGATACTTTACAAAAACCTGAAGAGAAAAGTTTATAAATGGAACCAAACCAAAATACAGCAAATGACATTCTAACCGCAGGGAAACATGTCAGTTGCTGGTATGAACCTTCGGTTCAGTTTAAAACATATCCTGCTTTAAAAGAGAATCTTGAAACCGGGGCAGTTATTGTAGGGGGTGGCCTGGCCGGCCTGAGTGTTGCTTACAACCTATCACAGGCAGGTATTAAAGTAGTGTTGGTGGAGGATGGATTGATTGGCAGCGGTGAAACAGGCCGGACTACCGCGCAGTTAGTAACCGCACTGGATGAAAGATACTTTGAGATGGAGGAGAATTTCGGCCTGGAGAAAACAAAATTAATTGCCGAAAGCCATCAGGCAGCAATTGACTTTGTTGAGCGCACGATAAAAAAAGAAAATATTGATTGCGATTTCGACCGGGTAAACGGCTATCTTTTTCTACATCCCACCGACAGGAGCGAGTCGCTGAAAAAGGAACTGGAAGCTGCTACCCGGGCAGGTATTAGCATCAAAGAATTGGAAGAGGTGCCATGTGTTCCTGCCGAAGGTAATTGTTTATGCTTCTCCAACCAGGCGCAAATCCATCCCGTAAAATACCTGATGGGCCTATGCAAAGCAATCGAAGAAAAAGGAGGCCGTATATTTACTGAAACCCATGCGTCAAAAATTGATTACACTGGCATTGTATCCAAAGATGGCTATATTATTAAGGCAAAGCATGTGGTAGTTGCCACTAATGCACCGGTAAATGATACGTATGCCATGATGCTCAAACAGTGGCCTTTTCGCAGTTATGTAATCGGGGCCCTGGTTAAAAAGGATACTTTGCCCAAAGCCTTTTGGTGGGATACCGGTGACCACACAATTAAAGATTGTGTGCCCTATCATTATGTGCGGCTGCATACTTACAGTAACGAATATGACTTACTGATAATAGGCGGGGAGGATCACCGGGTCGGTAATACAAGGGCGGAAGGAACGACGGAAGAAGACAGATATTCGCTACTTGAAGAATGGACGCGTAAACGATTCCCGGTAGAAGAAGTTGTTTCGCGCTGGTCGGGGGAGGTATTAGTGCCTATGGATGCACTTGCATATATCGGTCATAATCCGTGGGATAAGGATAATGTATACATTGTTACAGGCGATTGCGGAATTGGTATGACCCACTGCACTATAGCAGGAATACTGATAACCGACCTTATTACCGGCAAAGAAAATAAATGGACAAAACTTTACAATCCTTACCGGTTTACTTTAAAAGCAAGCGGTCCGTTTTTTAAAATGCTTAAAGACGACTTGGTATCTGTATTAAAAAAATGGTTTTATACTGATACAGTGGAGCTATCAGATATTCAAAACGGTGAAGCCAAAATAGTTGAACTGGAAGGTCAAAAATGCGGGGCTTTTCGCGATGCAAACGGGCATCTCCATATTGTATCGGCTGAATGCACCCACCTTAAATGCATGGTAGTCTGGAATAATGACGAGCAAAGTTGGGACTGTCCTTGTCACGGTAGTCGGTTTACCTATATGGGTAAAGTAATTAACGGACCGGCCATAAATGATTTACAAGCGTATTCCGTACCTTATTAGAAAATAAATACAAGAGAAATTGTCAGAGAAATAATTCCATATTGTCAAAATGCGTCACTCCAGGTTCCGTGAATATACCCCGGCATAACACATAATCGGTTAAATTAGCGGCAGCCAAAATAATGGTCTCGATGTTTAAAACGCTAAAAGTAATTTCCTGCAATATCTATATGCTGCCAATATTGACTTTAATGTACGGCAGGCGCAAAAGAGCCTAAAAACACACTGGCAGCAAACCAAAACCACCCCGCACTGTCCTCCCCCGCAGCAAAACCACCGGTTGCCAAAAAGGAACCCAGGCAGGTAAAAACAGCATCGCCGGAAGAAATAAAGATAATGCAGGCTAAAAAGTAATTGTTGGCTGCAGATGTCGTATAAGAAGAGGCCTATTCAAACTCCAGCATCACCTGGTTCTTCTCAACGGCTTGCTTTAACTGCACGTTTATTTTTTTCACCTTGCCCTGGCGCGGAGATTTAATTACGTTTTCCATCTTCATGGCTTCAAGTATTAATAACGTATCACCCTTTTGTACTTCGGTGCCTTCTGTAACAGAAACATTAATGATAAGCCCCGGCATTGGAGCTTTTATATGCTGAATAACAGAAGATACTTTGATATTAATGCCCAACTGCTGTAATAGCAGGTCATTTTTATCTTTTATTGAAACTTCGTAATCGTTGCCGTTTACATTAATTACAAGGGTTTTCTCTTCGGCGTTATAGCTAACCAGCATGGCGCTATAGCCCTTGTTATCTTTTATAACGTGAAAAGTATTTTCGCGGAATTCTACCAAATCCCATTCGTTTTCTTTTCCATTTACTAAGTTTTTATCAATGGTAAACTCTGCCTTTTTATTGACTGTTGCTTTAATCATAAGTATTAATGAGGGCACAAAGAACGCAAAGTGCAGGGAAGAATGAAAGTTTGCCCGCTGCTTTTTCAGGCATGCTTTAAAACCCTCTTAATATCCACCTCTTTCATCAAAGGCGTTCCGTTTACCAAATGCTGCACAAAATGCCTTGCAAAAAATGGCGCCAGCGATAGCCCTTTAGTGCCCATACCATTAAAAATACCCACGTTCTTATATTCGGGATGAAAGCCTAAAAACGGCCTGCGGTCTTTAACCGTGGGGCGGATAGCTGACCGGTGTTGTATTATCTGATATGGCGCCTTTAAAACGGTGGAAAGATTACCCAACAACTCGTTTTTCCCTTTTTCGCTGGGTAGGTCGTCATCAAAATGCCATTCGTGGGTGGCCCCCATAAAATATTCGTCTTTATTTATAAAAGTTGGCAGTATACCCACCTCGCCGCTTATTACCCGGTCGGCATAAAAATCATCTATCTTTAAAACAAGGCATTCGCCTTTGGCTAACTGAAACGGAAGGAATTTAAAATAAGGATTATTGATGGCGTTAGCCCCTTCGCAAAAAATAATTCTTCGTGCCTTTTTGCCTTGGTAAACAACAAAACCATCGTGTAATTCCAACGCCTCAAAATTGAAACTCTCATCCAGTAACAATTCTTTTTGCTGCAATAGCCTGCGGTAATGGATTAAAAATTTCGAAGCATCCAGTTTTGTGCTGCCGTTAATTTCAAAGCCCCCGAAGTCGTTTTTTACTTTTTCGGGGTCGAGATTTATTACCTGTTCGTTTTTGAGATATGCATCATAACCCGGCATAGCGCTCCGAACGCTCCAGTCGTTTTGCGCTTTCACAGAATCAAACAACTTAATAATGGAAAGAGGGTGCAACAGGGTATCCTGAAAGAGTTCTTCAAACTGATTGTAAGTGGTATTTGCAAATGGAATCAGTTCATCTGCCAGCCATGTTTTTACAAATTTACGGCCCGTAATGGGATTGGTGACACCCGGGGCCACATGGGTTGCTGATGAAGGATTGAATTTATCAATAACCAGTATTTGCTGGTTTTCTTTCATTAAAAACCACGAAAGCATACTGCCGGCAATGCCCTGCCCCACAATAATAAAGTCAAGCATATGGGCTGCAAGATAAGAAGGATAAAACTGTAAGTGCTAAAATCAGGTATTATCTGAAGTAAGAAAGGTCCTTCTTGCCGCCGTTGGGTGGCAGGTTATTATCGTCGTCCTCATCATGATAATCAGGCAGACGGTCAATTCTTCTGCGGAAATAAAGAAACAGCAGAAAATCAAATAACATGGTAAAAGGTGTAAGTGATTGCACTTCTTTTTGCGCATCCGCATCGGCCAAAACGTGAATGCCATAAAAAAATATGATGGCGGCGATAGTGGCAAAAATGATTACAAAGAAACCGCTTATAAAACCAACCAGGTAACCCCAAGGCGAAACACCCTTCTCAGTTGCCATTTTATGCAGAAAGAAGCTAAAAAGCACCAATATGAAAGGGAAAAAAAACATGGTATGTTATTTAAGTCGGTTAAGTTCTTCCTGCAATTTTTTTGATAATCCTGCTATCACTTGTTCATAAGAGTGATCTACCATCCATAACAACTCTTTATGCGGTATTGTTTTATTATCTGCATAAACAGAGTTCCAGTGCTTTTTGTTCATGTGATAGCCGGGCTGAACGTCCATATATTTGTCCCTATACTCGCCTGCCAACTCCGGATTCATCTTCAAGTTAATCCTAAAAGGCCGAAAAGTCAAACTTGTAAGCAAAAAAGCCTTTCCCATAACCTTAAATACCAGGGTTTCGGGTCCAAAGGGGGTATCTTCGGTTACTCCGGGTTTTAAAAGGCAGTAATCGCGTAGTTCTTCAATATTCATCAACTATAACGTTTACTTTTCTTCTTTTGGGGTGCTATTTTCCTTTATTCATTATCTTTTCAGAGAAACCCGAGAAATCTTTAATTGATTTTTCAAGGTATTTTTTTCTTCCGGCTTCCAGGTTCAATTCTTCAAGGGGGTTAAAACTTTTCTCAACGTATTCAAAAAGTGGTTCGCTGCCGTTGTGGCCAACAGGGGCATACATCCATTCTCCGGCCCTTAAAACAAACCGCTTGTCATCCTGTATAAATGCAACCTGGTTGTATTTGTATTTCTCCATAGTCCGGCCGTCGTTATCGTACCAGAAGCTTTGTATTAGCGGCAGGTTGCTTTCCGTTTCCTTCATCATGGTATCTTCTCCGGCGTCAACTCCACAGGTACGCAATATGTCATTATACATATACCTGGCGCTTACATTGTAAGGTTTGGTTTCTCCTTTACCATGTTCATGGTCTAACCAGAATAAAGGAACGCGGTTACCTCCGTCAGTAACATTGCTAAAATGATACTGCCATCCCTGGTCGCCAAAGTTTTCGCCGTGGTCTGAGCAGAAAATAACCAGGTTATCCTCACCATCATGCATTTCTTTACAAAAAGCATCTATTTCGTCTTTCACCAGTTTCCATGCAAGTTTTTGCTTTTGGTGCAGCAGGTTCAGGTCATCTTGTGTAAGTATTTCTTTATCTTTTGTCAAAAACGTTTGCGACAATACGTTATACAATATCTTCCACTCATGTATTTTGCCTAAAAGAGTTTTGTTCATCAGGGTAAACTTATCGGCCATATGATAAGGATAGTGCGTCTCCATCAGGTTAATGAACATAAATACGCCCTGGCCTTTGGCGTTATTTTCAGCAATCAGTTTCCGGGCCTTATTAAACGAATCGGTGGAGGTTCGTTGTGCCCAGATAATTCCCTGACGCAGGTCTTCGCTTATTTTTTCAAATACCTGGTCGTTAGGTTTTAATACCAATCTTCTGATGCGGGGCCGATTAGCTGCCAGTACTAAACGCAGTAACCATTGATGTTTACTTTCGGCAAAGTCCCAGGTGCGGTAAACTTCGTCAAAGCCTTTGCTTACGTTAAAAATGTCGGTAGTAACAATATTTGCCGAAACCTGTATAGATCTGTATCCCGCTGTTTTTAACTGCCCGGGCAGCGATGGAATTTCGTTTTTAAGCCAGCGGCTTTGCGAAGTAGCCCCATGCTGGTGGGGTAGCAAACCGGTGAACATTGAGCAGGTAGCAGGCAAAGTCCAGCAACCGGCACTGCGGGCATTGGTAAACTGAATAGCATTTTGTTCGAGATAAGGAACCTGTGGCCCCCCCTGCTGATAAGCAGAATCAAAGCGTAAGCTATCAGCTACAATTAAGATTACATTTTTTGGCTTAGCCACTTAATATCTACTTGAATTTCGGGCGGTGAAAGTACATAATTTTTCAGGAAACCCGCTTACAGGTAGTATTTAGTACTATAATCCTTCAAATGTTTCTCATGATTTTTATAATCAGGCATTACCTGTTCAACCACTTTCCAGAACCGTGCCGAGTGGTCATGGTGAACGAGGTGGGCTAATTCATGTATTAAAACATAATCAACGGTGCGCGCAGGTGCAAACAACAGGCGCACCGATACAACAATATTCCCTCCGCGCGAGCAATGCCCCCAAAAACTGGTAGCATATTTCATACTAACAACATTTAATTGTTTTTTAAAATAAAGGTTATTCAATTCGTGCAGCCTTTGAGTAACTATGGGTAAAAAGAACTTGCATAAACACTTGGCAACCAGGTACGATGAAGCATCTGCCTCGGCATCTTTGGTTAAACCGCGGGCAATTGATAATACAATATTGTTCTTAAATAGTTTTGCCGATGATTTGGCTTTATCATGATGAAAAACAGAAATTACAAATTCATGATCGCCCACTCTTAATATCTCCCCGTTTACATATACCCGCTGCTGCATGCTATCCATCAGTTCGGGTTTATCGCCCAGCTTTTCTTTGGCCCATTTTAGCAGGGTATCAATTTGCTTGCGCTGTTCGTCCTTGTGCTGCTTTTCCGAAATGCGGATAAGAATGCCGTTTTTATTAACTGTAACCCTGTTATTGAACCGGGGTTCATACAAAATGCGCACCGGTACGCCGTCACCATTTACGGTAATTTCAAACTGCTGGTGCAGAGGTTCCTCTACAACAGGTTTAGGTTTAGTAAGCGTTAAATTATCAAACAGAGAAAACAGCATAATTCAGTGCTGCTAAAATCTAAAGAAGAAATGGGTTGGAGGGGATGATTTTTCCACATTTGGGATAAGGGAGAATACACCCAGTGACTATTGCTTTGTTTTAAGAGTTATGCTGCAAATTGAAGAGATGCTTTAATGTCATCCTCTTCAAGCACAGGATATGCTTTTAAAATATTTTCAATGGTTTCGCCTGCAGTAACGTATTCCAGAATGGTTTTAACTGTAATACGCTTTCCCCGCAACGTAGGCTTGCCATTGCAGATTTCGGGGTTAACGGTTATTCTTTCTGTGAGGTTCATGATAATAAAGGTAACTACAATAAATGATTTAAGGCAGTTTAATTAGGATTTTTTTGGCGAATATGCTATCTTCAAAACATGAATTCGCCGGAAGTAAAAGAATTAATTCACGAGAATGAATACCTGTTTTGGTATATCAAAAAGGACAAGCTCGAAGAAATTTCTCATGCAGTGTTGGTGGAATTTATTTTGAACTTTGGCCATGCGAAGGCTGTGAAAAAGCTATTTGAAATATTAGGAATAGACTATGTTGCAGAGATTTTTTACGCACATACAACACCAGGTAAACGCACAAATTATTTCCCTTTAACCATCCACTATTTTAACCTTTATTTTAAGCGACATGCATCTGGAAATATTATCGAAAGAGCAGGAAAAATTGCTCCCGCTCATCAATGATTTTTCTAAAACCTATTACCTTGTCGGAGGTACGGCAATCGCCCTTCACTTGGGGCACAGAAGATCAATTGACTATGACCTTTTCACTTCATCACAAAGGCTGAATGTAAAAGCGATAAAGGAAAAAATTTACAGAAAAGGCTATGGGAATTATGAAAACCTATTTGAGGACGACCAACAAAAGCATTTAATGTTAGAGGGAGTAAAACTAACCTTCTTCTGTTTTCCCTATCAAATTCCAGCTAACGACAAATTTTTCAAAAACATTAAACTTCCTTCTTTGCTTACGCTGGGCGCAATGAAGGCGTATGCCTTAGGTGGAAGAAATAAATGGAAAGATTATGTTGATTTGTCTTTCATTCTTAAAATCCATTCTCTTCGTGAGGTAAGTGATGTGGCAACTGAGCTTTTTGCAGGGGCTTTTAATGAACGGTTATTTAAAGAGCAACTCACCTATTTTGATGATATTGATTATGCAGAGGAAGTAGAGTATTTGCCGGGATTTGAAGTTACCCAGGAAGAAATAAAGCAATTTTTATCTAACGTAGGCATGGAACCATTCTGATCCTCATTTGCCATAACTACAAAATTCTCTCTCCCGTTTTCTTTATCTCACCAATAAATGGATCTTCATCTTCTGTTAAAGATGCCGGGAAAGAATGAAACTCAATAAGCTTGTATTTAAGTAAGTAACAGTTCCAAAATAACT
>PMXD01000157.1 GCA_003165895.1 Bacteroidota bacterium
ACACCGGGTAAACGAAAATCTACCACCGGTACTTTGTAACCCAGCTTTTCGGCAAAAGGAACAATAAAACCACCCAGGCAACAATCAGTGTGGAAACCGATACCGTTCTTTAGTGCAATTTCTGATAACTCTTTAATGGCATCAATGGTACCATGCGGAAATGAAGGCGCGGAGCCAACAATAACTACGGTATTATTATTTACTGCTTTTCTTACCAGGTTTACATCTACAGTGTAATCGCCGGTAAAAGGAATTTTAACCTGTTTGATATTGAAGTACTGACCTGCCTTGTCAAATGCAACGTGGGCGGTTAAAGGCAAAATCATTTCTGGTTCGGTAATGCCTTTTTCTTCACGCGCACGGTCGCGGTAGGTTTTCATGGCTACCAGTATGCTTTCGGTACCGCCGCTGGTAACAGTGCCGCATACGTTGGTGTTATGGTCGGCGGTGCCTTTGCCATGCATGGTGGCAACCATGCTTACTATCTCAGCCTCAAACTTGGTTGCCGAAGGAAACAGGTCAGTATGCAGCGGGTTGCTTTGACTTTGCAGTGCATAAACTTTGTTCAGAAAATTAATATGTTCCTGGTCGCCGTGGTATATGCCACCGCTTACGTAGCCTTCGCGCCACTTAACAGTTTCAAGGTCGTGCATACTCTGCATTTCGCCCAAAATCTTTTCGTGGCTTAAACCTGAAGATGGCAACTTCGGATACTTCTCATACTTATCGGCATAAGGCTTTAGCGAATATTCAAGCACCTTCATCGTCTTGGCGTTCTCCTCATCCAACAGTTTTTTGATAGCCGGTATTTTCTTCATCCGCTTCTCAATAAAGCNNTTGCCGGGCCGGGGAGCCAGGCCAGTTTTTCCGATATTTCTTCTATGTTCATTTTGCGTGTGTTCAGGTGTTCAAGTGCTCAGGTGTTCAAGTGTATTTGTATTCAACATGAACACATGAACACCTAAGCAGCTGAACACAATATTACTTATGCATCTTCCCCCAAATGGGTTTATTCTTAGCGTAAATCTCTAACAAATGAGCAAACATCTCATCATACATAGCCCGGTGTTTGGGGTTGGGTTCAAAGGTGTGGTTTGCTTCAACTACTTTGCTTACGTCGTCAATGCTTATCATATTTAAAGCCAATAGCGCTAACAACGCAGTGCCGCGGCTGTTACTCATCAGCGGCTCTTTCATCTGCCTTATCGGGCGGTTAAATATGTCAGCCACAATCTGGCTCCATACGGCGGAGTTTGCCCCACCACCTATAAAGTTGATAGCATCAAATTTCTTCGCTGTCATCTTTTCTACATAAAACAAAAGCCACTTCGCATTTAAACTTACACCTTCCAGCACCGAGCGCAGCATATGAGTGCGGTTATGGGTTAATGACATATTATAAAAACCACCGCGCACGTTATGGTCATCTACCGGGCTGCGCTCGCCATATAACCACGGCAGAAACTGCAGGCCATCGGCGCCGGGGGCTACTTTAGCTACTATCTTATCCACCAGTTTATAAAAATCTTTGGGTGCCGCACCAGTGTTCAGTTCATCCGGGTAATACAGCAGGTTATTTTTAACGAAGTTCAAACAGGCACCGGCCGATTCCTGTTCGTTGGCAATGATATACCTGCCGGGGATGCCCGAGGGTATGGTGCCCATGTTATGGAACATGTCGGTTTTTTTAAAAGGCACATGGCAAACCAGCCAACTGCTGGTGCCTATGTAAAAGTGGCCTTCGTAATCGCGCACGGCGCCGCTGCCAATGGCTGCGCTTTGCACATCGGGTGTGCCGCTTATTACTTTTACGTCAGGGCTTAAACCAAATTCGTCAGCTACTGCTTTGCTTACACTGCCTAACACCGAATTGGTAGGCACCAAATCGGGGAATTTGCTGCGGGCTATGCCGGTAAGTTTTACCAGGTCTTCGCTATAGGTGATGTTGTTGATGTCGCGGTTATCAGTTACCCAATACAGGGCTATGGAATCATAACTAGCCACCATGCGGCCGGTTAGCCAGTAGTTAATGTAATCTTTAGGCTCGAGAAACTTATGGGTTTTTTCGTATACTTTAGGCTGTTCGGCTTTTATATACAGCATGTGGGCTATGGTATCCTTACCGCTTTTGGTAGGGCCGCCACCGGTTAGCCTTATCCATTTCAGCAGC
This sequence comes from Bacteroidota bacterium, assembly GCA_003165895.1. Classification (GTDB taxonomy): domain Bacteria; phylum Bacteroidota; class Bacteroidia; order Chitinophagales; family LD1; genus Bog-950. The sequence continues at coordinate 2,171 of PMXD01000157.1, forward strand.
TTGCCTACACCATAGCCTTCTACGCGTATGGGGCCGTGGGCCAGTGCGCTTACGTGTTTGGCGCCCCGGGTATCCATCCAGATGATAGAGTCCATCAATGGCTTGCCTTTTTCATCCAGTGCTACTACGCCACTCCATTGGGCGGTGCAGTTAATGCCCACAATGCGTTTGGTATCTACACCGCTTTTGCTTATCAGCTTTTTGTAGCAGCTTTTAATGGCGCTCAGCCAGTCGGCCGGGCGTTGTTCTGCACCGCCGTTTTCGTATAGCAAAAGGGGGACATCTTCAAACTCGTGCGCCAGGCATTTGGCCTGTGCATCAAACAGGGCCACCTTGGGGCCCGAGGTTCCTAAATCAATAGTTAAAATAAGCGGATTGGCTGCTGACATGCTTCACAAAATTTTGCGGGCTGAAATTAAATAGTTTGGGGTAGAATAAAAGAGGAATGACGAAAAGTTAAACACGATTTTTGTCCGGAAGCCTCAGGCCGTCAACCAGATTTGCAAAAAAAGGGGGGGTTACAACAGGAAAAGTGTAAACCCTTATTGATACTTAAGCAAAATTAATCATATCATTATCAGCTACATATCTTGTTTTTAGGTGTAAACCCAAATGTTAAAATTGGAAGAACACCCTGATTTAGAGTTAGACGAAATTAAGGCATGCCTTCTGTTTGCCGCCAAAAGGTCAAATTATCCCTTCCTTAACGCTGCATAGCCTCAAGCTACCGTACCCTGCTTATCCCCACAAATCTTCCGCACAGTCCTCCCCGCAAACACTAACTTGCATCGCATTAACCATAACCCATGAAACAATTCAAAACCATCATATTTAAACTCAGAAAAGCAGTTGAACAAAAAAGGCGGTTATTTTCAGTCTCAGAGCCTGATGCGCACCGCGAAGAGCTACTTAACCTGGCAGTTTTGCATATAGACAACTTAGAAAAGCAAATACCTGCCGAAAAGTTTTTTGAAACCACGCACCCTAATACGATAAAAACTATCCTTAAAAATTACAAACTGGCTGAAGATGTTGTGATGGATGAAATAAANNTTTTCGTAAAAAAATTTTGTCAATTCTGTTTTTGTCGTATTTTACACCAGAATCAATCCTCCGGTTTATGAAAAAATATATCCCCCTTTTAGTCCTTGCCATTTTATTTTCAGTAAGTGCAATACAGGCCCAGGCCCCTGCTCAGTTTAACTACCAGGCTGTAGTACGCGATGCCGCAGGCAATCCGCTAACTGCCGGAACGCATGTTTCCGTTCGGTTCCAGATTCATGATGGTTCGCAGGCAGGTTCAGTGGTGTACACCGAAATCACCACTGCCATTACCAACCAGTTTGGTTTAATTACATATGC
>PMXD01000061.1 GCA_003165895.1 Bacteroidota bacterium
GACGAGGGCAATAAACTATTTTCAAAAAAATTTATTGATTTGTTTGGAAGCCCCAGAAACTCAAATGAACCGCTTCCATTTGACATCTATGAATCTGACTATTCGAATTTTTCGGAAGACCACCTCCGATTCGCCGATATAGCCAGGAGTATTCAGGATGTATTAGAGGAATTATTATTAAAATCATGTCTCTACTTGTACAGCCTGGCAAAATCGGATAATCTTTGTATAGCGGGCGGAGTAGCTTTAAATGTTGCAGCAATCAGTAAAATCCACAGGTTCGGCCCATTTAAAAATATTTATATCCCTCCCGACCCGGGAGATGGAGGAGCAGCAATTGGAGCTGCACTGGCAGAATATTATAAAGACAATGCCGCAGAACCAATTAAGTTTAATAATATTCAATATTTGGGTGAAGAAAGCTATGATTTGAGGTTTGTAGAAATGCTTAAACACTTAAATGCAGCAGACGTTAAGGAATATCTTATTCCCGGAGTTGAAATATCCTGGAACTCCATAGAAGTTATTCAAAATATTTCAGAAGTTGAACTTCTTGACACCTGCGTGTCGGACTTAAAGTCAGGTAGAATTTTAGCCTGGTTTCAAGGCAGAGCTGAAAGCGGGCCCAGGGCTTTAGGTAACCGTTCTATTCTTGCTGATCCCGGAAATATACAAACCGCAATCAGGTTAAGTAAAAAAATAAAGCTCAGAGAGGCCTTTAGGCCCTATGCCATTTCTGTTACCCCGGAAGATTTAAATAAATTATTTGAACCTTCGCAAACAGAGGGCATAGATTATCCTCTTAAGTGGATGCAAATAACCCTGCCGGTTTTGGAGGAATTCAGAAGCAATGTTAAGGCTGCGATTCATATAGATGGAACCGTACGTCCACAGGTATGTAGTTTGGAAGATAATCCGGGATTTTATAAACTATTGAGGGCTTATGGCCTGCAATCAGGAATTTCTGCCTTACTCAATACCTCTTTTAATGAAAAGGGCTACCCATTGGTAAATACTCCTGATGAAGCGCTGTTATCTTTTTTGAGGACAGACATTGATACCTTGGTAATAAATGACGTTGTGATAAGAAAAAAATAACATGTGCTATGCGTAAATATATTTATTTGTTTTATGTCAAATTTCTATCGGGTTTGCTGATTTTCCTTTCCATTATCAACGTTTTTAAACGCATTGAGGTCCGGATACTGATTCCTTTTGTTTCTGTTATACTTCTGCTTGCAATTATTCTGGCAATAATATCATCATCCACGGTCCTGGCCCCATTTATATATCCGTTATTTTAATATGCGGCATTAAATTTTATTGTTGTCAGCGATCAGGATGCCGGTTTAACCCTGCAAAGTAACCTATTAAAACTGTTTTTTATTATATGTTGAATGTCGGTGAAAAAAGTATTATCAGGGTAATCAGTTCAAAAAAAATATCTCTTTGGGATTACCTGATTGAACTATATAAATACAGAAACTTTATCTGGGTATTTGCATGGCAGGAGTTCAAATTGCAATACGTTCAAACCCGTTTCAGCATCTTTTGGATCGTACTCCGGCCTTTGATTATTGTGGCCATTTTTACTTTTATTTTTGATAAGCTGATTCACATACCCACGTTACATTATCCATATCCGCTTTTTGCAATTTCCGGCCTCATCATCTGGAACAACTTTAGTTTCATGGTCAATAATGCGGGTAATGTCATTGTCAGTAATCAGCAATTAATAAAAAAAGTGTATTTCCCCAGGCTTATTCTGATTCTGTCCAAGTTCCTTATAGGCATGGTTGATGTTACTGTAACATTTATACTGCTTATCATATTAATTTCCATTTGGAAATATCCCCTTACCAGGCATTTGGTTTTTTTTCCGGTCTTTTTGTTTTCCGGCGCCTTATCGGGCAGTGCCCTTGCTATTTTATTAAACGCCTTTACGATAAAGCACCGCGATTTGCATCAATTTGTGCCTACCCTGATAGGCTTTATGATTTGGCTTACTCCGGTATTTTATCCCATAACTATTATTCCTCAAAACTATTCATACTTAGTCTATTTAAATCCCATTGCCGGAATAATACAAGGCAGCAGATGGGCAATTTTAGGCGATACTTTTCCCAGTATATGGTTTCTTCCTTCATTTATATGCTGCCTGGTTATACTTATAGGGTCAGTTGTGCTGTTTATCAGAAATGAGGATGTTCTTTCAGATTATGTATAGGTATTTACAATCTGGCACAGCAGACTGTCAAATTCTTTTTCTGTATATTTTTTATATGTTATATTTTTCTTACATATTATGTTATTTGCATTCAGTGTTTCAAAATTAGCAACACTTAAATAAAAATCGGGTTTTACGCTGTATGCACTCACTTCCAATGCGGGGCCTTCCGAATCTATTTTATAAAAAAGCATTTCAGCTTCTTCAGGAATGATGCCAAAATGAACAACAGGCCGGTTCTTTTGCGTTTGATTTTTCCATGAGCCATGCAGCATACTTTGATCATAAACCAACAAATCGCCTTTCAGGGCTTGTAGTGTTGTTGCTTTTTGTACAATTAGATTGCTAAATTGGTTATAAGGCCATTTAATGCCGATAGGATACAATTCATTAAAGTACTTATGGCTTCGCGGCAAAACAAATAGCGCCCCGTTATTTTTATCAGTGTCAACTAAGGGAATCCACATATTGCGAAAACCGAACTTTTCTTCATCCAACACGCTGCAGTCCCTATGAGCGTCCATATGACTTTCGTTACCCGGATATTTATTCAATAAAGTGATGATAGGGAGATGTGCATCGTCAAAATATTTTTCAACCTTGGGTTTAAGTATCACCCCGGCTTTCAGGTTAAACTCCCTGGCCTCCTTTTCACTAAGATTTTCAACACTGAACCAAAAACCCTTTCCCCCATTCCGGATAGTATGATAATGGTTAAATAATTCGTTTAAAGAATAAACTTCTTCGTTGCTTAAAAATGAATGAATATGGACATATCCATTTTCATTCATATCCCTCTCCAGCGTACTATCTTTAAACCTTGCATATTTTATCATAAGCAAATTATAGGTACGTTATACTACGGAATAACTGCAGGCAGGAAAACCGAATCTATAACGTTTATTTTAAGTTCTTTACAAAAAATAGGTACTTGTCAATAATTATTTTTATTTTAAGCAATGTACTATTAACTACCCTGGCGCCCAGGGTTTTCTCTTTATTCATTTTATTGCCGAAGGGAACCTGTATAGCCTGTACTTCAAGAAAATTATTAAAGTGCAGGTAAAAATCATCTGACATTGCATACATTTCAGCTTTTGTCTTAGAGACCTGAGGATTATTATAGTACTGAATGACCTGCGCATTCCCGGGTACGATAGTCGTTACAACAGAAACTCTGTAGTCATTGGAAAGATTAGCGGGAGAATAATGCAGCAAACTTGAATCAAAAACCAAAATAGTACCTGCCTTGCATTCAAAAGGTTCCATCAGGGGTAATAACTGATCATGCAAATGATCATACCGCCCTGCAATAGTTCCTCCTCTTGGATAAGGTTTAAACCTGTGTGTACCTGGTATAGCATGGATAGCCCCATTGCTGATAAAACTGTCACAAAGCGGGATCCATACCGTTGCCGAATTATGAATATCTTCATCCACCACACTCCAATCCTGGTGTAACGCCAATTCCGAACCGGGCCCGGTTCCTTTTATTTGTACTGAGTAAATAAGGCGGCGGTAATTATCAAATAGTTCCTTGCAATAAGGATCCATAATGCCTGCAATTTCCTTATTTAGTTGCGTTTTATACACTATATCATTACTATGTATTCCTACATGGAAACGACGAAAGTAACTATCATCAAGCGCAACATGATATGCTTCAAAAATACCATTCAGGCTTTCTAAGTCTTCTTTAGAAATTACAATGGCAGATACAATCCCATCTTTACGGAATTTTGCCTGGTAAGCGGCATTTTTAAAACTCCAGCTGTTTAAAGGCATATTAACTATACATTACAAAAATCAACAAATCAATTAAAATGATTGTCACTTATCCTCCAGTCCAGTTGTGGGCGAAAGGGATAAACTTCACCATTGTTATTCCAAATCTTGTCCTTCTCCCAGTCATCTACTAAAATAGTAAATTTGCAACAATTAGTTGCCCTGATAAAGGTATTTTCATCATTACCAATGATAAAGGTTATTGAATATGTTCCCTGATTAAATAAAAACGGCGGGAAATTAATAACCAATGTTGCATCTTGTGATCCGGCCCCTATGTGAAACTCTCCCGACCTGTATATCAGTGAATCGCTCATAACTATCCCTTTGTAATCGAAAACATAAACTATTATATCGCATTCAGGACTTTTCGCAAATTTCTCAAGTTTCAGGGAAACACTAAAGGGCTCGCTATGGTAGATCGTAGTTTGAGCAAATTCACCTGCAACAGATAGTATATTTATCTTACTTAATTTAAAAAGCGGATCGCCCCCCTCTTCATCAGCAAACGTAAATAACTCCTGTTTCTTGTCGTTAAGGGTGTAGTAATAGTCAACTACATTGCGCGTCAATCCTGATTTTACTATTTGTCCGTTTTGTAGTAAAATACACTTATTAGACATCTCCATAATTTCACTCAGATTATGGCTTATCAATATAATTGAAACTCCTTGCTTTTTTAGCTCCCTGATCTTCTCTTTGCATTTTAACTGAAAAGAAATATCACCCACTGCTATTACTTCATCAAGCAAAAGAATATCAGGTTTTATAATAGTTTTTGTTGCAAATGCAAGTCTCAAAAACATACCGCTGGAGTAATTTTTGACAGGCCGCTCAATAAATTCCCACAGCTCAGCAAAGTCCACAACCTGTTGAAATAATACCTTTTTTTCTGCTCCTGTAAATTTACCCGCCAGGCTAATTTGCAGATTTACGTTTTCCCGGCCTGTTAACTCGGGTACCATCCCAAATCCCAGATCCAGAATAGAACTTACCCGCCCCCGTAAGGTTATTATTCCGTTGTCCGGTTTCGTGACGCCTGAAAGAATTTTCAAAAGGGTACTTTTCCCTGAACCATTACGGCCTATAATACCAAGGCTTTCACCGAAATTGAGTGAGAAATTTATGTCCACAAGTACCTGTAAATAGTCCGCGTTACTATTACTAAGTGCATATTTTTTATATACACTACAAGCTTCAATTGTTTTTGTAGAATCCATTTTGATTTTTCCGGTTGAGCCACTCCCAATCGTTGATATAAAGTTAAAAATTTCCACCGTGAAATTATGTTCTTTTAATCACAATTGGTCGGTACAAAACCGTTTTATTTCGCTGAGCATTGTTTTTATTTTTACTACAATTAACTGAAATAAGGATTTGGTTACCGTGATCTGAATAAAGGCAGGAATTCAAAACCGGGAATTTAATGAACATCATGCCTGAGAGGACAATTACCGGGTATCCCGAAAGAATTATTTTCAAGCTACCGGGTTATCTGCTTCAACATATTTCTAATACCCTGGTCGCCAGGGCTTTGTTCCACTGCTTTTTGAAGGTAGCTCCTGGCGCTATCTGTTTCATTGAGCGAAATATACACACGTGCAACGTTAACATATGGCGCAGCCTGTCCCGGAACGGCTGCAATTGCAGATTTACTGGTTGTTATCGACTGTGTATTATCTCCCAATTTAAAATACACAAAACTCAGTTTATCGTAAGCTTCATAATCGGCTGGCCGCTTCCGTATAACATATTGTAAATAAGGTACGGCTTCCGCAAATTTGCCCTGGCCTATTAATGTTTCGGCTATAAATAAGGACGGGTTTGTATTCGAAGAATCAAGGGCCAATGCCAGATTAAAATATGCTAAAGTACTGTCAGGTGGGCCCAAAATACTATAAACCCTTCCTATATCATATGCCACATTGTAAAAGCGCGGATAAATTTCCAGTGCCTTTTTAAAATGCCCAAGGGCTTCAATTCTATATGCGTTTTGGCTGGCCGGGTCAGGAAGTTCATAAGATTTTTTCATCATACTAAGCGCCAGCAGGTTATTTGCCTGCGAGGAATTTTGCACATAATCAATATCATGTTTCATCAAAGTAACATTATCTTTCCAATCAAAATTTCTGGAAAAGGTAAGCCCTGAATACATAATTAATAAAGCTAAAAAACCGTACTTATATCCTACAGGCAGGTGCCGAAATGAAAAATTCCTTGCCGGTAGTTTTTCCCCAAAAAGCAAGCCTGATGTAACTACAAATACAATGCACCAGCCTACGGAGGGAATAAACAAAAACCTTTCCCCCAACTGTCCCGGTATTGGGAAAAGATAGCCCGATACCGATGCAATAGAAATAAGATAAATGAATAATCCGAAAGAAATTAATTTATGTCTCCGCAGGCAATATAATGCCAACGCTAAAAGCAACGCATATAAACAGATGCTAATTAAAGGAACCGGCTGGCTGATGTTTTGTGGCGAAATAAATTTATAACCATAATAAAATGCCATAGGATATGGGAAAACCACTTTGTACAAATACAGGCCAAGGACTTCTGCCGATGTTCCGGCACGTAACGTCCAGGGATCACGCCATGTCAGGGGCTGTTCAACAAAATTTAACGGCCGGTCTTGTTTTCCGGTTATGGTATTGGTATTAAAGCGGCCGGCTACATTTACAACGTTTTGCTTAAAGTTATTCTGTTCATTAATTAATACATTGTGAAACATATACATGTAAATAAATAAAGCTATTGTTAAAGCCTGAAAAGTTAAAAGGACCTGTTTAGAACCCCTTTTTATTAATACACATGCAATTAACATTACAGAGAATAAATACCAGGACAGAGAATAAAAAAGAAACGGTTCCCATGCAAATCCTGAGGTTGCAAGAGTTACATAGAAGTCATGAACCGTAAATGCCAAAACCGTAAAAGTTATTAAGCGTGTCCACATCCAGCGGGCAGTAATTAATGCTATCATAACTCCTCCTATTACATTGCCAAAAGGTATAACAAAAAGAGAAATCAGAAATATAAACAACAATGGCAAAAACAATTTTCGGGAACCATATAATATTTGATAAAATATAGATATTAAAAGCAAATCCCCATATTGATTGTTTACGCAGTGGTACCTGACAAGTATTGAAACGGCAGCAATATAGATGAGGATTACAGACCACCATACATTTTTCTCTCTGCCAAAAGCTATTACCGCCAGGAGTATTCCAAATCCGATAACAATTAGTGGGGCAAATGCACTAAATAATCCGGATAAAATAAAGATGACACCTGTAAGCACAACCGCCATTGAGCGAAAGTGAAAATACCCCGAATCAATTTTTACAGATGAAATGAAGCTGTTAAAGTTAGTCTGTTCAACGCTTTCAGCTTTGGCCCCTGATTTGAGAATATCGGGGGCTTTCCAATATTTGGGAAACTTTAATAATGGAAGCACATATTCTATTCTGAAAACAATAAACATAACTACCGCGGCAATCAAAAAGCCCGCAGTTATGAATAACTTTTCTGAAGGAGGATTGGTTAAAACAAAAAAAGATGAGAGCGCCAGTAAAAATGTAACAGCCATTACTTTGGCAAATTCAGCATTTGTAAATAATATTATTGTCATTGGAATAATCAGAACAAAAGGCAACACTGATAATTTGCTCATTAGGGCAATAGTAAACAGCAGCGGTAAAAGCCATATCCATTTAAAATTGTTAACCACTTTAAAAGCAGTTAAACAAGCCAATAAACTAAAAATAAAGCCAAGTATTTCATCCCTGTTTTTTATACTGCATACTATTTCAGTATGGGCGGGGTGGGCTGCGAAAAGTAATGTTATTGCCACGGGTACAAGCACATTGCCCCCCGGCATAATACGCAACAAAACCCTGAACAGCAAAATACAACACAAGCCATACAGCATTACATTAATAAAATGGCTTACAAACGGTTTATCGCCAAAAACTTCATGTTCTATTGCAAATGAGGTAAGAACCACTGGCCTGTACTCATAAGCGTACCCCATAGCATCTTTATAATAGGTAGATGTAAAAATTTCAGGTATTGCCGAAATGCCTTTTGAGGTAAGCCTGTGATTAATGGTTACCAGTTCATCATCCATATTATATCCATTGGGGATACAATTGACGTACAAAAAAAACGCAAAGAAAAATATCAATCCCTCCCACTTGTATTTTCCAAATAATGGTGAGTTTGGACTTGATTTATCATTGTTTTTTTTCGCCATAAAGTGCCGGATATTAAAATACAGGCATTGCTTTAGTAAAGAATTATAAAGATAAAAGTTTGCGCTCCATATCCAAAAGATGTTGGCAAATTCAAGGCAACCGCGCAAAGAATAGTTCATTACCATATGGCAGAAAAAACATTACATGCGGTAAGTATTTCCGGTGAATAACCTTAATCAGCAATTTAAACTCAGTGTTGTTTTCTGGCAATAGCAGTCAGTTCGTTAGCAATTGACTCATGAATTCTATAATAACGATGTTTATCAGCCTCTCTAAATTGCCTGGGGTTCATCCTTACCGGTAAATAAATGATAAAGCAACCTACACTGGCCGCCGGGTCGGCTTACCCGGTGCCGTGTGATGGTAGTGGTGGTGCGCTTCTTCATCAATTTCAGTAACCCCGCCGCTTACAATAAACTTTAATACCAAACTGCTGCTAACGTTTTCAAGCGGCTGAACCTGGTCGGCGTTCACCAAATACAGAATACCGGAAAGGTTATACGAAAGAGGTGTATAAATTGCAACCTTGTCTTTGATGTGCAGGTCGTTCAGATCGTTCTGTGTAATAAAGCCCAGCTTAAAAACCCCGCTGCCTTTGCCCATTTCAAACATGGCTGGCTTGTTGAACTTCTTTTTGTTACTGATAAAAGCCCCGAAAAAATCTTTTAGTGCCGAATAGATGTCCTTCACCAAAGGTGTTTTTTCAAGAATCAGGTCCAATATCCTTAGTATAGGCTGTACTATAACCATGGACCCAATAAACCCTATCAGCGTTATTAATAAAAATACAATAACAAGGCCAAAGCCCGGGAAGTGGAAATGAAACACCCGTTCAAACAAATCATTGATACGCGAATCAAAAAAATCGAAGAAATAATAAATAGCCCATAACGTAACCAACGATGGCGCAATCAGTAACAGGCCCTGCAAAAAATAGGCAACTATTTTTCCGAAGCCTGATTTAAACCATTCCTGTGTGTTAGGCATGTGTCATTTTTAGAGTCAGTAAAGTAAGTCGGCTTTAAGTTGAACTACCGCAAAGTTCGATTTACTTTTGGGGTTTGCAAGGTTTTTTTGATGACGCGTTAATTCCCTATCGCCTCCAAAATAACCCCACACGCAAGCTTAATCTCCTCCTCCGTAATAATAAACGGCGGCGCTATCCGCATACATTGTGGTGCAAACAAAAACCAATCGGTTAATACACCGTTTTCAATACACCGGTCAATTATTCTTTTGTTCAGCTCAAAGTTTTCAAACTCCAGCGCCATCATTAATCCTATCCGGTGTTTCGATTTTATTTTGGGATGATTAAGCAACGATTCAAATAATTGCCCTTTAGGTTCAACCTGATTTATCAGTTTTCCCGCAGTCAAAACTTCAAAGGCCGCCAACCCGGCTGCACAGCAAACCGGATGCCCCCCGAAAGTGGTAATATGGCCCAGCACCGGGTTTTCAGTAAGCGTATTCATCACCTCTTTAGCGGCAATAAAGGCCCCTAAAGGCATTCCACCACCTAATGCCTTAGCCAGCAACAAAATATCAGGCACTATGCCGTAATGCTCAAAGCCAAATAGTTTACCAGTCCGCCCTAAACCGGTTTGTGCCTCATCCAAAATCAGCAAGGCTCCTGTTTTATTGCAAACCTCCCGCAGCTGATGCATAAAGCTTTTGGAAGGGACCGTTATCCCCGATTCCGCCTGAACAGTTTCAATAATTACACCAGCTGTTTTGTTGGTTATGTTACCTAACTCAACTTCGTTTCCATAGGTTAACTGCATGGTATCGGGCAGCAAAGGCCTGAAACTTCTTTTAAAAGTCTCATCGCCCATCATACTCAATGCACCCTGTGTGCTGCCGTGGTAGCCGTTTTTGAATGATATAAGCTGGGTGCGCCCCGTAACCCGCTTGGCAAGCTTTAATGCCCCCTCTGTTGCCTCTGTGCCTGAATTAGTGAAATATACGTTGTTCAGATGCGGGGGTAATAAATCTGTCAGCCTTTCGGCGTATTTAACCTGGGGGCTTTCAACAAACTCGCCGTAAACCATCAGGTGCATATACTTCACAGCCTGTTGCTGCACCGCTTGTACCACCTTCGGATGGCAGTGGCCCACATTGCTTACTGAAATACCGGCTATCAGGTCTATGTATTCTTTCCCATCGGCGCCGAATAATTTTACACCCGCAGCACGTTCAATTTCAAGCATTAAGGGCGCGGGGCTGGTTTGGGCAACGTGGTTTAAAAATATTTGTCTGTTGGTAATCGTCTTCATTTCAAGAGCGAAATTAACTGCTTAACCGAAATCAATTGGATAATATAAACCAAAAAACATTCTTTTGCAGCCCGGAAGGGTATTATGAAATATTTCAGTGCGAAGTTTTATTATGTCAATTATAGGGTTTTGGGCAATATTATCCGCCAAACCTATAAGCATTTCAGGCTCAGGATATGGCTTGTTTCGGTGGTGTTCGTTTTTCTGTACTTGCTTAACCAGTTCATACACCTCATATTTCGTTTAATTGATGAGATTTTTTACCCCGGTTTTCATAAAAAAGAAATCAAACAGCCGGTATTCATTATCTCTAACCCCCGCAGCGGCACCACCTACCTGCATCGTTTAATAGCGTTGGATAACGAACGGTTTGCCTTCACCAAGTTTTCGCACACATTTCAAATGACCACCTCGTTTGCCAGGTTTTATAATGTAATCAGGTGGGTTGACCGGAACATATTACGCGGAACAATTACCCGCACCATGGATAAAATGGACGAAAGGTTCTGGGGCGGCTGGGATGATATCCATGCCCTGGGGTTTAACAAAACCGAAGAAGACGAAATGGTGTTTGCACAAATGATGATGAGCGTAGGCGTTTATATCCCCTTCCCCTACTTCCATTTAACCGATGACACTAAATTTCTGGACCGCGAAACAGAGGATGTGAAGAAGAACGTAATGGATTTTTACGAAAGCTCCATTAAGCGCTTTATGCATGCCAACGACCCATCCAAAACTTACCTGGCTAAAAACGTAATGAGCACCGGCCGCTTTAAAACCCTGGTGCAGCGTTTTCCGGATGCCAAAATCATCTACATTGCCCGTCACCCCTATGATGCGGTCCCTTCCTTCGCCAGCATGTTTAGCTCCATGTATAAGCTCTATTCGCCCCCAATGGCCGAAAATGACCCCGCCAAAAGAGCCTGGGCTCAATTGGGCATAGACTACTTTAAATACTCGCAGGAAATGAAACAAACCCTGCCTGCTTCGCAATTTATAGTGGTTAAATATGACGACCTGCTGGCTAACCCACAGGGCACAGTAAAAAAAATATACGAACATTTTAGCTGGACGCCCAGTCAGAAATTCCTGGATAAGCTTTCGAAAGAAGAGGTGCGCAACCGCCAGTATAAAAGCCACCACGAGTACTCCTTAGAGCAATACGGTTACACTAAACAGGAAATTTACGCCGAACTGGGACCCATAATGGATGAGTTGGGTTTCGATAAAGAGTTTTAATTTGCCGTCCTTATTTAGCTTTCGCTAAAGACTTAAATCGTTTACTATGGGACACACCGACTGGACAGACAATAAACTTTTTTTGCTGGATGCTTACGCTTTGATATTTCGGTCGTACTTTGCATTTAGCCGCAACCCGCTTATAAATTCCAAGGGGCAAAATGTTTCGGCTATCAGTGGCTTTACAACAACGTTATTAGAGTTGATTCAAAAAGAAAAGCCTTCTCACCTATCCGTTGTGTTTGATTTAGGAGGCTCCGCCGACCGCGAAGCTGAGTTTGCCGATTACAAGGCCAACCGGCAGGAAACACCTGAAGACATCATTTTTGCCGTGCCTTATATCAAAGATATTATCCGTGCCTGGCATATTCCTATCCTTGAGTTTGAAGGTTACGAGGCCGATGATATTATTGGCACCATAGCCAAAAAGAAAGCCGCCGAGGGCCATATCGTTTATATGGTAACCCCCGATAAGGACTATGCACAGCTGGTAGAAAAAAACATTTACATCTATAAACCTGCCCGAAGCGGAGGCGAGGTTGAAATACTGGGCGTTGAAGAAATAAAAAGAAACTGGGAGGTTGAATCACCCCTGCAGGTTATTGATATACTGGGTTTAATGGGCGATGCAGTTGATAATATACCGGGTATACCCAAAGTAGGCGAAGTAACCGCCAAAAAACTGATTAAGGAATTTGGCTCGGTTGAAAACGTAATTGCCAATGCCGATAAAATTAAAGGCAAGGTGGGCGAAAATGTAAAGCAGTTTGCCGAGCAGGGCTTAATGAGCAAACGCCTGGCCACCATTAACTTAAATGTGCCTATTTCAGTTGATGATGATGATTTGAAGGTGGAACAACCGGATAAAGAAAAGCTCACCGCCATTTTTGCTGAGCTTGAATTCCGCACTTTAGGCAAAAGAATATTCGGGCTGGATTATACTGCAAATCAACCAGCGGCTAATGCACATTCGCATACACCTGCTAATAATTCTGCGCCTTCTTCTTCAGGTACACAACAGGATTTGTTTGCCAGTTCCGACTCACCAGTTGCGGAAGAAAATATTGCCCGGGGCCGTAATATTTTAAACACCGCACACAAATATCATGTGGTTGAAGGAGAAGAGGCCATTAAGGCGCTGGTGAAAAAATTAGAAGAACATGAGGAGTTTTGTTTTGACACCGAAACAACTTCGCTCGATTATTTCAGCCTGGATATGGTGGGCATGAGCTTTAGCGTAAAAGAAGGTGAAGCGTATTATGTTCCCTGCCCGCCAGACCATGAAGAAACGAAAAAGATTGCCCGGCACTTTAAGCATTTGCTGGAAAGCAAAACGCATTTAAAAATTGCACAGAATTTAAAATTTGACCTGCTGGTTTTTAAACGGTACGATGTTCATGTAAGGCTGCCTATTTACGATACCATGCTGGCCCATTACCTGGTTGAGCCTGACCTGAAACACGGTATGGATTATTTGAGCGAAACCTATTTAGGCTATACCCCGGTGCCAATAGAAGACCTCATTGGTAAAAAAGGAAAGAACCAGGGCACCATGCGCGATGTGCCTATTGAAAAAATTTCAGAATACGCTGCCGAGGATGCTGATATTACACTACAGCTAAAACAAAAAATTGCCCCGATGGTAACCCATCAGGAGGTTGACAAAGTGCTGAACGATATTGAACATCCTTTGATTGAGGTGTTGGCAAATATGGAGTATGAGGGAGTTAAAATTGATGAGGGCTTTTTGCATCAGTTCTCCGGTGTGCTTGAAAAGGATATGTTGAAGGTGCGCGATGAAATTTATTCATTAGCCGGCACTGAGTTTAATGTTGATTCGCCCAAGCAAATGGCTGATATACTTTATGGCCATCTTAAATTACCGTTTGAAGGAAAGAAAACAGCTACCGGCCAGCTTTCAACCAACGAGGATGCCCTGCAATCACTGAGCAAGCATCATCCTATTGCCGTGCAAATTCTTGATTACCGGCAAATCACTAAGCTAAAATCCACTTATGTAGACTCGCTACCCCTGCTTATTAATAAAAAAACGGGCAGGGTGCATACCACATTCAGGCAAGCCGTTGCGGCTACCGGCAGGCTTAGTTCAGACAACCCGAACCTGCAAAACATTCCTATCCGTAGCGAGCGGGGCCAGGAGGTGCGCAAAGCTTTTATTGCCCGCGATGAAGACCATATTCTTGTCTCTGCCGATTACTCGCAAATCGAATTGCGCATTGTGGCCGAACTAAGTGGCGATGAAAACATGTTAGAAGCTTTCGAAAAGAAGCTTGACATCCATACAGCCACAGCCGCCAAGGTATATGGGGTAGAAGTAGATGCAGTAACCAAAGAGATGCGTTATAAAGCCAAAAGCGTAAACTTTGGTATCATCTATGGGCAGGGGGCCTTTGGTTTAGCAGAAAACATTGGCGTATCAAGGGCCGAAGCAAAAACCATTATTGAAAACTACTTCCTGCAGTTCCCGAAAATCAAACAATACATGAATCACAATATCCAGTTTGCCCGGCAACACGGATATGTGCAAACTATTATGGGCCGCAAGCGCTACTTAAAAGATATCAACTCAAAAAATTTTACCGTGCGTGGTTTTGCTGAACGAAATGCCATCAACTCACCGGTGCAAGGCAGTGCAGCAGATTTGATAAAACTGGCCATGATTGGCATACACAAAGAATTTAAACACCACAATCTGAAATCAAAAATGACGCTTCAGGTACATGATGAGTTGGTATTTGATGCGCTTAAAAGTGAGGTAGAGATACTTAAACCCATTGTTTACGAACAAATGGTTAAAGCCATTAAAACGCGTGTGCCTATTGAGGCGGAGATTGGGGTGGGGGTTAATTGGTTAGAGGCGCATTAAAAGCTCGTATTGATGAAAAGATTTACAAAGCTGACGTTGCTTTTAATATTAGCCATATGGCTGGTATCCTTCTTTTCCTATAAGCCATGGAAACCCGACAACGTCATGGGTGGGGGAGATTGTACCGGCTACTATATGTATTTACCTGCAACATTTCTTCAGCATGACTTGAAAGATTTGAAGCAAACCATTTTTGAGCGGGACAAAGCCGCAGGCATTCAAAGAGATTCAACAAAAGCGGTTACGGACGTTGGGGAAGTTTATTTCCACGATAGTACCCCCATAATAAAATACACCTGTGGTATTGCAATTCTTGAATCGCCGGCATTTTTCATTGCGCACGTACTGTCCAAAGCTTTAAATCAACCGGATAGCGGGTTTAGTAAAACTTACATATTTATAGTGCAGCTATGGAATTTGCTTTTTGCGTTTAGCGGCATTTGTTTACTGGCTCTTATATTAAACTCATTTTTTCAGGGTAACGATAAAGTAATTGCCATTACCATATTTACCATAGCGGCCTGCACAAACCTATATCATTTTGTTGTTTATAATACCGGCATGTCCCATCCGTATTTGTTCACCTTATATACGTTGCTGCTATATGCTACTATCAGGTTTTACAAAAACTACGCTGTAAAGTACGCCACCCTGATTGGCCTGAGCGCAGGCATGATTACTTTAGTGCGGCCCAACGAAATTATTTGCTTGCTTATCCCTTTATTATATGGTATAACCAGCCTGTACGGGATTAAAGAACGTATCAATACTTTGTTTAGAACCAAAAGCTTTTATGTTGCCATTATTCTGTTTTCTGTTTGTGCCTTGCCCCAGCTCCTGTATTGGAAAAGTACGAGCGGGCATTGGTTATATTACAGTTACGGCCAGGAAAAATTCGACTTTAAACATTCTAAAATTCACGATGGGTTATTTGGATTTAAAAACGGATGGTTACCCTATACACCCATTATGGTTTTTGCCATTGTCGGCCTGGGGATAATGCTGTTTCAAAAAGGCAAAACGGTGCTGGCAACTTTAACTTTCTTACCATTACATATTTACATTATATATTGCTGGTGGTGCTGGACTTATATAAACGGCCTCGGCAGCAGACCTATGATTGAAACTTATGCCCTTTTATCGGTTCCCATGGCAACATTTACTTTGGTCGTTTTGAAAAATAAAACCGTTGCCGGAATATGGTTACTGGCTATTGTCTTTTTTTCGGCGCAACAAATAATGATGACGTATCAGGTGTCAAAAAATATTTTATGGAGCGAGGACAGCAACCAAACTTACTATAAACAAACATTTTTTAAAACGCATATAAACCTTAATGACGTAATTACCTACGATAGTGGCGAAAAGCAGCCCGAAAATCCTGTCTTCGGACACGCAATATTTTTAAATACTTTTGAAGACTCCCTCAATTCAAGTTATGTCAAAAACACCTGCGGAAGCAGCCATTTCGGTTTTCTGCTCAACAATAAAATTGTTTACACTCCGGCATTCGAAAAAACTTTAGCAGAATGCCATTTAAGCCCACTTGATTGGGTAAAAGTAACTTTCAACGATTGCAATCTGCCGCCCAGCGGTTCACTATATGGCCATGCATCCATATGTGTTAACTTCAGCAATAATTCAACCTATAAGGACGTAAGTATTCGTATTCAAAACAAAATACAACCAGCAGAAAACTGCGGTATATGGATTTACCCTTGTTATACAGGAGGAAAAATCTCATTTTATACTCAGGTTCCAAAGCAGGCAAGGCCCGGCGATAAATTAAAGGTATATGGATTCAACATGTCATCCAGTCCCGTAGTAATTGATAGCTTGCAAATTGATGCTTACATGCTTTGATTGGACTTTAAGGCTTCCACTTTGGCAAACCAGTTATTTCATCTTTATTCGCCCCATACTTTTATGAAGAAGCCTGATTTTTTAACCATTNNGTTTATAGTCAGCAGGTTGTTGATACTGGCCAGTTTCTTTATTGCCCTTCACAAGTACATCTCGTATTCAGTAAAAGGAGGCAACTTCCATTATTTCAAAAATGAACTGATAAATTGTTTCGGCTGCTGGGACTCGGGTTGGTACCTTAATGTTGCAACAAACGGCTATATCAAAGAGCCTATGATGTGGGGTCAATCCAATTACGGCTTTTTTCCGTTCTATCCATGGGCAATGAGAATTGTGGCCGTTGTGGTGCACGACCCGTTTATAGCGGGCCTTATCGTTTCGAACTTATTATTATTAACAGGTTCCTTCTTCTTATACATGCTATGCATTAAGCTTTATCAAAGTAAACGTATCGCTATGCTGGCGGTGGGACTGTTATATTTCTTTCCCGGCAGTTACCTCCTATCAGGTGTCTTTTCCGAATCGGCGTTCCTTTGCTTTTCGGTGATGTGTGTTTATTTTTTCGAAACTGACAATTACCTGTTATGCGGAATCAGTGGATTTTTTCTTACGCTCACCCGGCCCTTTGGCATATTGATATTACTTCCGCTTTTTATTTCTTATATCTACCGGTATGGGATTCAATTCAGGGCTAAAAGCATTTTACTGGTTTTAATCCCGCTGGGAACAATAAGCTTTTTTGCCTATTGCTATTTTACAACCGGGGACTTTTTGTTTTACGTGCACGCCAAGCAAATTGGCTGGCATACTGAATATGCAAAGCCCTGGAAAGTATTAATAGCCGGCCTGAAAACCACAGATGATAATTACATCAGGTTTAATTCATTTTACACCCTGTTCTGGCTGGCTCTCATGGTTCTGCTTATCAGGTATATTCCTTTTTATCTTTTCGTCTGGATTGTACTTTTGATTGTAGCGCCATTGTCAAACGGCCGCGTAAACCTTATTTGCATGCCCAGGTATATTCTGGTGTGTTTTCCGCTAATTATGATGATAGCCGCATGGGCCTCAAAATATAGATTGGGATGGCTGGTTTATTTACTTTTTGCAGTAGTAAATTTGATTTTGAGCGGTTTTTTTGCGCTGGGGTATCAGTTTACCGCTTAAACAGCTTATTGGTTAAAATAAATTATATTTCAAAATACACCAGATAGCCCTAAACCCATCACGCCACCCAATTTTCTTCCCCTCAGCATAGGTTCTTCCATAATAGCTGATGCCCACTTCATAAATACGCACATTGGGGTACCGGCTCATTTTAGCTGTAACTTCAGGTTCAAATCCAAAACGGTTTTCTTTCAGGTCAAGCGATTTTACAATATCAGCGCGGAAAAGCTTGTAACAGGTTTCCATGTCCGATAAATTAAGATTGGTAAACAGGTTTGACAGGAACGTTAGCAGGTTATTGCCTATGGTGTGCCAAAAAAAGAGTATCCGATGGGGCCTTCCACCTGCAAAGCGCGAACCGTAAACAACATCGGCAAAGCCGTCTAAAATCGGTTTCAGCAGTATATTGTACTCACTGGGGTCGTACTCAAGGTCGGCGTCCTGTATCACTATATAATCGCCGGTAGCCTCTTTAATGCCACGGTGCAGGGCAGCCCCTTTTCCCATATTTACAGGCTGGGCAAAAAACTGAATGTTTAAGCCGCTGTTGTTGCTCCGGTAGTTTTCAACTGCTTCAGCAGTGTTATCGGTTGAACAATCGTTAACAATAATCACTTCTTTTTCAACACCTGCAATCAATACTACGTCACGTACTTTATCTAAAATCCGGTGTATGGTTCTGCCTTCGTTGTAGGCAGGAATTACGATAGAAAGTTTTGCGCTCATTGGGCTGCAATATAATAATTACACTTATTTTAGCAGCGATATGAAGTACTCGTCCAAACTTATTGCAGATGCCGTTGCCGAGTTTACAAAACTACCCGGCATTGGCGAAAAAACCGCCCTCAGGCTGGTTTTACACTTGCTTAAACAGGATACCGGCAAAGTAAAGAATTTCGGAGAGGCAGTAATAAGGATGCGGGCTGAGGTTAAGTTTTGCAAAACCTGCCACAATGTTTCAGATAACGACCTGTGCGATATTTGTGCCAACCTGCACCGCGATCATACCACCGTTTGCCTGGTGGAAACCATCCGCGACGTTATTGCCATTGAAAATACCAACGTTTACAGAGGTTCTTACCATGTGCTTGGTGGCATTATATCCCCAATAGATGGCATAGGCCCTGAAAAACTGAATATTACCTCATTGATTCAAAGGGCAGAGGGCGGCGAAGTGAAAGAAGTAATTATGGCACTAAGCCCTACTATTGAAGGCGATACAACCATTTTTTACATCAGCAAAAAACTCAGGGGCCTCAACGTACAAATTACCTCTATAGCCCGGGGCATATCTTTCGGGGGCGAACTGGAATACACCGATGAAATGACGCTTGCCCGCTCTATTGCCACCCGCCTGCCTTACGAAAACTACCTGGTAAAAAGCTCAGGTTAAGGTTTTTGTTACTTTGTATCTTGGCAGGCACCGTCATTTAGCTAAATTTAGCGCGTGAAACTTTCCATTGTTATTGTCAACTATAACGTAAAGCACTTTTTAGGGCAATGCCTTAATTCCCTGAAACGCGCCATTGAACACCTGGATACTGAGGTGTTTGTGGTTGATAATGCTTCATCAGATGGCTCGTGCAACATGGTACAGGAAATGTTCCCCTGGGTAAAACTAATTGCCAGTGAAATTAACCTCGGTTTTTCGAAAGGCAATAACCTGGCCATTGAAGAGGCAACCGGCCAATACGTATTATTACTAAACCCCGATACGGTAGTTGCTGAAGATACTTTTGATAAATGCATTGCATTTATGGATGCCCATGAAACTGCGGGTGCCCTGGGCGTAAGAATGATAGACGGAAAAGGAAATTTTCTTCCCGAATCGAAAAGAGGCCTGCCAACGCCATCAGTAGCTTTTTATAAAACATTTGGCTTTTCGAAAATCTTCCCGAAATCAAAAACATTTAACCGGTACCACGTGGGCTTTTTGCCTGAACACGAAACCAACGAAGTGGAAATATTATCGGGCGCCTTTATGTTTATGCGGAAGGAAGCACTGGATAAAACCGGTTTGCTGGATGAGACCTTTTTTATGTATGGCGAGGATATCGACCTCTCGTACCGCATTATCAAAGCCGGTTATAAGAATTACTATTTTGCCGATACTACCATTATACACTACAAAGGCGAAAGTACGCGCAAGGGTAGTTTAAACTACGTAAAGGTATTTTATAATGCCATGATCATATTTGCCCGTAAGCATTTCAGTGGTAACCAATCGGGCTTGTTTTCCCTTTTTATCAACCTCGCCATTTTTTTCAGGGGGCTTTTAACGGTAATGGCCAACCTTTTCTCTTCTTCCTACCTGTTTATTATTGATGCGTTGCTGAGCTTTGGCGGTATTTATCTCATCACCCGTTATTGGGAGGATATGATTAAATACACCGACAACTATTATCCGGGGCAATTTATGTTTATTGTGGTGCCTACGTATATCCTTATCTGGATACTTTCTACTTTTTTAAACGGGGGTTACGATAAACCTTTCCGCATATCAAACATTTTCAGGGGTATCTTTTTTGGCACCCTGGCTATTGCCGCAGTTTACGCGTTTCTGCCTAACGAGTGGCGGTTTTCCCGGGCCATTATTATCCTGGGGGCTATCTGGACCGCAGCCGAAATGCTAATAACCAGAACTTCCTATCACCTTATCAAATACCAGTCACTATCCATCGAAAGCACCGATGATAAAAAAGCCTTGCTTGTAGGCAAAGAAGAGGAGTGTTTACGTGCTGAAAAACTTCTGTTGCTGGCAGGCGCCGAAAGCGAGGTAGTAAGTTTTGTAAGTAATCAAAACGACCTGGCACAACTGGCATCTGTTTACGGAATCAACGAAATCATATTCTGCTCGCGCGACCTCACCTTTCGTCAAATCATCAGCAACATCGGCCTTTGCGGCAATAAAATTGATTACAAAATTCTGAACCCCGGTAGCGAGGCCTTTATCGGTAGCAATTCTAAGAACACTGCCGGCGACCTTTACTCCGTCAACCATAATCTAAACCTTGCAAGAGCTGCTAATCAAAGAAAAAAACGCTTGTTCGATGTTATCAGCAGCCTGATTTTTATAGTGTTGCTGCCTGTTAATCTTTTTGTGGTCAGGAATTTCGGCAAATTTGTTTCTAACTGGGTAACCGTGGCGCTGGGTAAAAAAACCTGGGTAGGATATGCGCAATCCGGCACCGGGCACTTGCCTTTTGTTAAGCCTGGCGTTATCAATACCGCAACTGGTTTCAATAGCTTACATCTGAATGAAGATACCCTTTCAAAAGTGGACCTGCTTTATGCCCGGCACTATTCCGTTTCGCACGACCTTAAACTGATGTGGCGGAATTATCGTAAATTAGGGGTGTGAAAGCCCTTGTATTCATTTTTATTTTATGCATGCTTACAACAGGCTTAGAGGCCCGTGGCCTTTATAGAAATTATCTGCTTTCTAAAGTTTACATTATTCACAAGCCTATCCAAAATCATGACGTTGAGTCAAGCACTGCTTTAAGTTCCGCAGCTTTTATCCCGCGCTTTGAAAGGCCTAAAGGTGCCATATTTTGCAGAATGGAGGACAAGGTTACCAAAGCCACTAAAGTCTGGCTTAAAATAGGGGTGCAGTAATTTTATTTCAGGTCTTCAGGTTTTATCCTGTACAACTGCGCTCCGCCTTTGCTGTCTATCAATTGGTAGGATTTTGTCTGCCTGGCATAATTTGGTAAATCTTCCCATCCCTTTCCGCTCATCATATTACTAAAACCATCCAGCAAAAGATATACTTTTTTGTCCTGTGGAACAGGCTGGGTTTTAATGTCATTAAAACTCTTAAAAACAATATGGGATGTATCGAAAGCGAGATAGTAATTACCATAGTTTCTTTCTACTTCATTGGTAATTACCCAGGCATCCTCTTTCAGGTTTAAAAGATTATTTTTTACCAGCTGTTTTTGAAACCGATAACCTGCCTGGCGTGCATACAGAAATGATTGCACCGGCTGCGCAAATAAAACTGCAAATAAAGCGATGCAGCCAACAAGCATAAAGTTAATCCCTGCAAAAGATGCAAGCACAGATGCTGTTGTTATTATAAAGACAGGAAAATAAGTAAGCCACGGATTTTCAAAATGCTGGTTATATGCAATTACCAAAACAATTAGCAATAAAACCGGCAGCCAAAAGAAGGGTTTAGGGTTGTCAAAAAACAGCAGCCCCCCCTTTGAAGCAACAACAGCTGCCACCGGAATTAAAAACAGGTAATGCCTCGGGTCATCGCACATGGGCACATAGTGCAATGGCGAGGTGCTCATAAAGTTTGCGCAAAGCAGCCCTAATATCATTACGGCAGGAAAAAAATCATTGGGGGATGATATTTTAATCATGCCCTTTAATGGTCTTTTGATTATTGCGGCAGCCGCAAAAATGATAAGTAAAAACAACCCGCTTCTTATAAACACCAACCACAGGCCCCAGCCCACGCGCCTGATAGTTTCTGATATGGGTAGCAGGTCGTAACTACATGGGTTAAAATAGCTTTCGTTGTTAATGGCATAAAAACGCTGAAAAAAAGAACCGGTTTCTATTCGGATAAAAACAAAATACAAGGCCAGCGACAAAAATTCTGATAAGATGGCGGCTATCCAGAATTTCTGATTTCTTCCTTGCAACAGGTCGGCCATAAACAGATAAAAAAAGATGGGTGCAGTAAGCAGGATTGTTTCTTTCGACAGAAATGCCAATAGTAACGAAAGGGCCACCAGGAATCCGTATAACAGGCTTTTGTTAGTTCCGCTTTGCTGTTTGTATATCATGTAAATGGCAGCAAAAAAGAAAAACGCCACATATATATCAGGCATTATTTTATCGGCATAAAAAAGTGTCCACGAATACAAGCCGAAAAGAAAAACAGCCAGGCAGGCCTGCCACTTGTCAACCACGCATTTTGCCACCAGGTATGCTGTTAGCATAGTAAAAAGTATAGGCATAACTGCCGATGCATGGTCGTTAATGCCAAAAAGCCTATACGCAATGGCCGTTAAAAAAATAACTACCCACCGGTAATTATAATGGTCATTACCAAGAGAAAAAGTGTGTGCCAAAACCTGCTGCGATATTGCTGCGTAATATAAATCATCATATCCGTAATGGCCAAAAAAGCCAAACAGGTGATTGATTAGAAGAATAAATATCAAAATCAGCAGCGAAAGGCCAACCTCCCAGTGATATAGCCCGCCATTAATTTTTTCTGAACGCATTAAACAAATATAAAGTTATTCCATTCCGGCAAAATCGAATCTGTTAATCCAAAATCGCCTCCAATATCTCCGGCGATTTTAAAGAAAAGTTTTCAAGATGCAGCTGGTAATAGCGCACCAGGTTACCCAACATCTGCTTTCGTTCCTGCCTGCTTATTTGCAGGGTGGCAGATGAAAACGGATTAGCCAGCAACAGCTCATTAAGTATCCTGCTTTCTGCTTTGCTCATTACATTTATTTCGCTTTGCTGCGCAATAAACATCCCTTCGGTCATTTCAAAAAAAGCGTTCTTTTCCGAAAAATTTCCATGTGGAACAAAGCCCAGGTGGCGCGAAAAATGTACCAAAAAAAGCAAGTGAAAATCCGGGTTCAGGCTTTCAGATTTGTCTAAAACACAAAGCGATTCGTAAATAAATTCAAACATTTCACTGTTCTGTTCATGCTCCCTTATTGATTTTGATATTAACTCCAGCAAAAAAATAGCCACCGTGGATTTAAGCGTATCAAAAGGAATAGAGCGGTACACATAATCGCGCCTGAATTCTTTGATATACTGAAGTTGCTTGTTTTCGCGGTGCATTACTTCCATTTCCAGCAAAGTGAGGGGCTGTAGCAGGGCGGCTTTAGAAGTGCTTTTTGCCGAACGGACGCCTTTAACTATATATGATACCAGCCCCAGCTTTTCAGTATATATTTTAGCAATAACACTCGTTTCCGAATACTTGATAGTATGAAGTACAATCCCTTTGGTTTTATGATACATACAATGATGTTGCCGCATTAAATTATCGCCGGCAAACTACTTATCAATAATAATCATTTTAGTTGGGCAGCATTTGTAGAAATAAACTGCCGTTTCAGATTAAGCAATGAGGTGGTACAATACCGCTAGTTGGTAATAAGGATTTTGGCTACCCTCTTTTCTTTACCGGCAGTAGTACCGCTAAAAACAAGATAAACGCCGCTCTTTGCGCGCGCCCCATCATAGCCTTGCCCGTTCCATATCATTTGGGTACCATTGGCCGTACCCTGAAATACTAAAAGCCCACTGGCATCGGTAATTTTTACGTATGCATTATCAGTAAGCCCTTTAATAGCTATTGGCCCTGTATAATCAGGCCTGACCGGGTTAGGATAAACCAGCGCACTATTGCAATCGGTACAAGAAGGGCCTATGGCATCGCCCTGGTAACTTACCAGGCCACCCAGGGTACCTATAAACACTTCGCCGGTAGCGTCGTTAATTGAAATATCGGTTATCTGGTTATTAGGCAGCGGGCTGTTAGCCGTAGTAAAATTCTGATATGTAGTTTGCCCGTCGTTTGATATCAACCATACCCCTTCGGTTGTGCCTACCCACATTCTGTTGGCGGCATCAACCGCCAGCGCGCGCACGGTTTGCATGCCAAACAGATAACCTACATAACCATTTAGTGTTACAGTCGGTTGCGTGGCGTCGCAGCCGCCATTAAAAACGCTTCCGGGGCAATAGAAAATACCAATACCGGCATCAGTTCCTACCCACACATTACCAGTATGGTCTACTGCCATGGCAAAAACATTGACGCTTGGAAGATTACCCTGGCCTACACCGCTTTGTAAAAATTTAAACTGAAAATTGGCGATGCTGTCCATATTGCCGTTATCATTAAATACCAGCACGCCATTTGATTGAAAAGTTGAGGCCCAAAGCTGGCCCTGCTGGTCCATTACCATTCCTTTCAGATATAAAATTGGTACCGGCAAATTGACAGTAAACTTCCGCCACGTTCCATCCGGCCGTATTACTTTAATCAGCGAAGGGGCTCCGCCGTTTCCAATCCAGAGGTTATCACTGGAATCCGCTAGTAAACAGGTAACCTTTGTCCTGGCAGGGTCACCGGCGCCGTTTTGCAATAATCCACCTGAACCGTTGGCTGCACTATACTGAGTATAATAAGCCAGGTTGCCTGTGCTGTTGTCCTCCTCAATCAATCCGGAATAATAAGAGCCGAAATACGTTTTTCCTCTATCGGGAATTGATGCGGTTGATATAATATCGAAAAAGGTATCAAGCGAAGGATCTGTATACTGGTTACGGTTTGTCCAACTTCCATTGGCATAAGTAAAAAAACCATCCAGGTTATACTGATAGTTCCACGAATCATTTACGCTACCCGGCCCAACGTTCAATATGTTATTTTTACAATCCAAAGCAAATACACTGGCGCTTTTCGGCCCGTCAGGAATTATAGTTTCGCTCCCCCACGAAGCACGCACAAATAATCCAACCCAATAATCAGGTTCCCACGAAGTTCCGTTGCTCTCAAACCAACCAATAGGTTTGGAATGCCCTTGGGTTGGATTTACTGTCAGGTTTCCCAAAGCATCTATTTTCCCTAAAGAGCCTCCTGCACCAGATACGCTGATCCAATAAGTAAAATAAAGATTCCCACCGGAAACCGAAAGGTTTGTGAAAGTATCGGCAGCAGCAGCATAAACTGCTGACCAACTATTGTTGTTATACTGGTAGAGAGTATCACTGCCGTTGCCCGAAGGAATAACGGCATAAACTTTACCATTATACGCCTGCACGTAGGTAGCCGTTCTTGCCGGCAGGCTTTGCGCCGGGCCAAATAAAGTCCACGAATTATAATCCTGCAGGTTAGCTGCATTGCGGGGAGCAAACATTACCCCTTCGGCAGTGGCAGCATAAATATTTACGCTGTCAAAACTTGCGGCATAAACCGATATCTGGTTTCCGCTGGTGCCAATAACATAGGTGCTGGTTATCTGCATTTGATTAAGGTTAACTACCGAGATGCCCAAATCAGAACATACATACGCATTTCCGTTTAAAAACGAAACAGAATAAATAGCTATAGCGCCCGTAATAGCCTGGTTTTTAATGTCAGGTATATTATAAACATTAGTGCCATTTTGAATAAAATCCAGGTTGCTGTTTAAGTAAGCAACAGCCAGAAACTGTGTGTTGGGGTCGTAACTAATAGACCTGATTCCAATATCGCTCAGTCCTGAAGACTGATCGTACGTTTGAATAACGCCCGTGCTTTTTTCGTACGAGAAAATGCTTTTGCTTGCCGCATCATATACCTTATCGCCCGCATCGCAGGCTCCCAATGAACTTCCATAAGGCAAATACACTTTCCAGGTGCCAATCTGCTGCGCTTGCGAAAATGAATGCTGAAAAGCCAGTATCAGCCCAAAAAGAAAAGTTATACGCCTGAAATAAAAACTCATACTGCTAAATTATTAAAACCATCAATAAACGTTAATAAACCACCGATATTGTTTCTATGCAGCTTAATCTGCATTTGTATAATTACCCGTTACTCGGCCAGCGAGAAACGGAAGGTTATGCCGCTTTTAATATTGGTTGTAGGATACGTAGATGAAATTTTAGGAATGGTCTTGCTTTCATCGTAAAAGAGGCGTACAGTTAAGCGCTTACTTACTATATAATCTACCGATGGCTGAATGGTATAAGTAGTTGCCCCCTGGGTTATTTCAGCCGGCCCCTGGTCAATCTGGTTATTAACTGTAATATCATCGCGCCAGCTAAAGTCGAACCTGAAACTAAGGTCGTTATCTAACCTTATTTTTTTGCCGTTTGGTAATTTAAACGGCAGCTTTAGCCCTTTAATTTTATAACCCGCACCTACCGTTAACGATTTCGAATTAATCTGAATCATCTGAAAATCGGCAAAACTCATGGTCAGCGTTCGGCTCATTTTAAAGTCAACTTTAAAAGTGATGTTTTTCTTCGTTGTTCCATCAATACCTATAAGCGGCGAAAGAGATTCATTGATTGTAATACTAGGCATGGTATAAAGTGAGTAAAAATTATTACTCAGCGAATCCCGGGCAGAGGCGTTTTTGCCACTGGCATCTGCCGAATAATTTAAGTTGGTAGAATAATTACTAACCGTAAGTGTTGAAGAATAACCACTGGTAACAGTAAAGTTGGTGAAATACTTTTGCGCCCACTTAAACTTGGTTAAGCCGTTATACGACAAGCGCCAGTTAGGCATAGGTACAGAATTGAAAGGATTGAGCGTTTCGGCGTTGGGGCTTTTCTTTTCATAGGCAGCCAGGAAGGCAGGTATCAACACGTCCTGCGAGAGCGGCCCATACCCATCTGCAAAGCCTGACGAGGCAAGCGAATCGGATGGATTATAATACTGCAAACCTTTAGTACTGTTCGGATTTCGCGCACCCAGCCGCTGGGAAATAACGGCCCTGTCGTTAACAAAATTATTATATATAGCCGAATACCCGATATTCGAAATTTTACTGAACAGGGTTTTAATAGGCAGGTACGAAATACTATAAGCACCAGATTGAACCGGGTCAAGGTGCTGGTACGAGCCCGTCAGGTTGCCGTTAATAGTAGTATCAATATATTTATAGTACTCTGAATAGTTGTCGGAGTAATCTCTGAATAAAGTAAGGTCTATTTTAAAATCTGTCCACGGTTCAAAGCTGGCGGTTGCATCTATCCGGTCTTCCCGGTTTTGGGTAAACTGCTGGTTCAGCAACGTATCACTACTTATCCAGTTATTAGCGGCCGCGCGGTTTAGCCAGTTTAACCTTTGCTGGGTGTTTACTCCCTTAATAAACATATCGCCAGGCTGGGAGCCAAATACAAAAGCATAACCCGGTGCATTTTGTGCCATAGGAAGGCCATTTTGGTTTGTAGTGCTATAATCGTTACCTAAAACACGCGAGTAACCCTCAAAGCCGGGTAACGTGGTAGCCTTATTCTCTTTATAATCTATGCCTATTTTTTTAAGCGATAGTAAAGGCCGCATCACAAATGATATAAACGGATCGGAAGGGTACTGTTTAGTGCGCAACTCTTTCCGTTTGGCCCTGATGGCCTTCTTATTCAATTTTATCTCCTTTTTAAGCCTGATAATTTCGGTGGTCTGTTTGGCTTCGTCCATCGTTTGATCGTTCTTAACTATTTGCAGGTCACCTTTCAGTTTTTCTCCTTTTTCAATCAGTTTTGCAATTTCATCCTTTATTTTCTTGCGCGCGTTTTTGATGGCCTCACGTTTTTTATCATTCTCTTTTTTATCGCCCAGGTTAGGGTTCGGCGAATCGTACACCTTCAGGAACTCATTCTTGTCATATAGCTTTCTGAAGTTAAAATCTACCTTGGCATGGTCATTCTGGGTGTTATTAATAATATTGCCCAGGGTGCTTGGCACCAGCGAATTTGAATCGGCATTATCGTGTTGGGCATTAGGGCCTTTTAACTGTAATGGCAGGGCTGTCCAGCTATACGTTGCGGTATAACCGGCATTGGCCGTAATAAAATCAAGGGCAGGAATTTTAGCCAGGGGCACTATATAATTAACTGCCAGGTTTTGGTTATAATTGGTGTTTCGCCCCCCATCCAGTACCTTGTCCCAAACCTGCTGCCGCTCTTCGGAGGTGTTCACCAATCCTTGCGGCTCATCAATAACAGCCAGGTCTTTTGCACCGTATTCTATGCTAAGCGATTTAAACGGGTTATACTTAAAGGTATAGCTTCTGTTCCATACAAAGGTTTTGGCATATTCTGTAGGTATCGGAAAATCCACATCACCTAATGAGCGCAACTGAATGGTATTCATTACCCGGTTCCAGTTAGAAGTTACCGCCATGGTAGAGGGGTATGGATTAAAGCTCAGGTCCCGTACCAGGTCAAACCATTTCGATTTTGATTTGATGAGTTTCTTAAACGGTGCAAAGTCTTTTACCTGGGGCGCAAAACTCCAGTTGATTATGCCCACCCAGGTTTTTACCGAGTTAAGTGCAGTAAACGGATCGCTGTACGATATGTCGTTTTGCGAATAGGTAAAGTTAAAGTTGCCCGGGTCGTAAATATGCGGCCGCTTCGATTTGGTTTTAGGCACAATCCGGACGTTAGTAAAGTTAAAGCCCTTGGTGGTATTAATGGTTCTTACCTCCTGTTGGTATTGATGCAGTGAGTCTAAGCCATAGGCTGAACGGATAATACCAAACTGGACTTTACTCTTAATATCAAACTGATAAGGATCGTACTCCGGCGTACTGAACGACTCCGCGTAGTTGGCATAAAAAGGAATACGGATACCCAGTGCTGCGGGCAAAACCTTTCCAGCCTCAATCTGAGTGGTAACATTGTAGCTGTATAAATTGTCTTTGGTTAATTGGTCCATCGTTTGGTCAACCTGTCCAAAGCCAGAGGTATGCATATTACCAGCCACGCTGACGGTACCCAGGTCGGCCATCTTAACGGTAGCGTTCGCTAAAGCCGCAGCACCGCCTTGTTCATTAAAACCATCCAGCCGCAACTCGTCAAACCACACTTCCACGCATTTGGGTTGTCCATCATCCTTGTTGCCCGGTAAAGGGTTAAAGGGTGCACCTTTATGCGGGTTGTGAATACCCAGCATTACCGTTTTCACCCCGCCAATATTGGGGTTTCCTTTAATGGTTATCAGGTTGCCCACGGCATCTAAGGAAGTAAAAGGCGCATCCAGCGGGAATCCGTTAGTGGCATTTCGCTTTTCTTTCAGGGTTACAAAATCCTGCAAATTAATGGTCATGGAGTTGTTGGCCGGCCAAACCAGGTACTGGTCGCTGGTACTGGCGTTGTTATATATTCCGTCAGCGGTTATTTTCAACGGCACTTCGTATTCGTAATAATTATCGACAAAGTCAGACCCTATACGGATAAAGGCGGTTACCTCGCTGTCCTTCACCACCGGTTCGTTTAATATCCGGTTGGCATGCACATACATTTCAAGCCTTTTGTAATTTCTAAGGTCGAGGGTAATGTTTTTAAACACCGCCTGGCGCTGACAATCCTGCAGGTCGCAAACCTGAACATCCAGCGATTGCTCATCCTGCTGCACATACTGGTTGGTTTGCGCACCTAAAACCTCCTGCCTAACTATGCCCGGTGGCAATACGTAGTTTACGGGCACCTTGCTGCCGTTATTTTCAAGGCCTACTGAACCAACGGTAAAGAATGCTTGCGTACTGGGGTGGGGGTTAACATTATCGCAACCATCATCTAACGAAAGGTCATAGGTCCTCCATTGGTTACGGGTAAGCTGCAGGGTACCAAAGCGGAAGATGATAGATGAGTCGGCAAATCCTGTCAGGAACATCCGCATAAACTGTATGGATGTAAAATCGCTGATAGAACCTACCCGGCTGCTGTAAGAATTAATAGGCACCCTGAATTCGAGCCAGCGCGATTTGGTACCCGTTCCATCGGCCACAATGTTGGGGTCATTGGTTCCATCTTCTTCGGTAATGATATATGGATTGGTTCCTACATTCATACCTGGCACCATGTGGACGACATATTGAAAATATT
Source organism: Bacteroidota bacterium (assembly GCA_003165895.1). Classification (GTDB taxonomy): domain Bacteria; phylum Bacteroidota; class Bacteroidia; order Chitinophagales; family LD1; genus Bog-950. The sequence continues at coordinate 30,310 of PMXD01000061.1, forward strand.
CCTCATCCTCATTCATGGTATTGTCATTATTAACATCTTCCTTATCCGGCAAACTGGTAGATGCCGTGGTAATAATACTATTGGTTTGCACAGGAGAGTTACCTTCAGTTCCCTGGAAATATTTATACCTGTTTATAATGCTCGGTTCATTGGCAAAATAATTCGGATCCTGGAAATAGTAATAATCATCGCTGCTGGGGTCATTATTCAACTGCGTAAGCACGGCCTGGTTGGTAACATAAGCATTTATATTGGCCAGGAATGTTGCCTTGCGAATTCTTTCTTCATTATCCGACATACCATCCAAACCAACGTCCTGCAGGGGCCGTAAGGTGGGGTCATTGTCAAAAGCGTTAACCAGTGGCACCAGCTTAGGCACTACCCCCCAAAATGTATTATCAGTTGTTGAAGAATTAGCGCTAGTGTCGTAACCCAACCCGTTTTCAAATGCCTGGCGCGAATCCTGCAATATATCCTCGGAGATATTGCCCAGGTCTATATATAAATATCCTCCCTGGCTGGTGGCATGTGTTTCCTGAAAAGGATCCATTAACCAAAAATCAATATACTGTACGTTAGTGGCTTCAAAATCGGTATTGTCCATGGCGCGCATAATACCGCCCCACCTGGTTGCAGGGCTTTTCAAGCTTCCATCGCTATTAATTCCCGCAGAAATACCTGGTGCCCCCTGAGCTTTACTTTCATAGTTATAAGGTCCCCTTTGCGATGGAAAATAGGCAAGGTCAAAGGTATAGAGGTTGACATCCAAAGTGCCCGGTGTGGCATTTGGGTAAACTTCCTGATAAGGCACTAAACGCACATAGTTATTAGTAATGTCGTTATACGGATTGGTATTGTTAAAAACCACTGCCGGCGCAGTTTGCTGGGTGTAAAACGAGTTATCAATTTGGTACCACGAAAATAAGGCCCGGTTGTATCCATATCTTTCATCGCTCACAAAACTACCTTCTTTAAACTGAACCTGTCCGTTTGCCCCAATCGAGTTGCGTGGGGTAGAGGCCAGTTTCCAGGCAATGGGTGGTGTTTTTAAATCATAACCCGAGCTGGTGCCCTCAAAATCATCAATATAAATCTGGCCCTGCTTGTTAGCATCATTAATCGCTTTGGAGTGGCCCGGTTTTAAGTAGGCCCACTCGCCATAAGCCGAGAGGGTTGACATTTCCTTGGTATTGTACAACTTGCTTAAAGCCGTTGTAAGCCATGGCAGATTTGTTTTATAAGTAAAATCATTACCAAAAATGTCGTTCTTGATAGGCTCATCCCCCATATTCACTTTTTGTGTAAAAGGCCGCTCTGCCAACTGTTCAAAGGTTCCTCCAATTAATAATTTGTCGCTCGCTTTATAATCGAAACGAGTAGCATACATCGATTGCGTTTGTGTGGCAAACTGGTTGTTGTTTTCGTAGTCAATTTTTATCTGTTGCCCGCTATTTAATATAGACTGGTTGGTAATGGTTACGCGGCCCAGGTTATAATCAACGGTGTAATCCTGGTTTTCTATCAACTTAACCCCGCCTGCTGTAACAACAACCGAACCCCGCGGAATATTACCTGCACCCAATGATATCTGGCTGCCGTTAGTACCCATATAGGTACCCTTAATAACAAACCGGTTAAACTGCGGAAACTGCTGCGCTTCGTATTTGGTTGAATCGTATAATTGCTGGTACAGGTAAACCCCTGTGTCTGCGTAATCACCACACTGCTCCATTTTTGCCTGCAGGTACTTTCCAAAAGGCTCCTTACAGGTAAATATCAGTTTACCGTTTTGCGGTAAAATGTCAATACCGGGCAAAAAGTCAAATAACCCGTCTCCGGTGGGCGGTAGCGGGTCATTATTCATATCCAGGTTATCTAGGTTCAATTCATGTAACAGCGGCTTTCCTTCCAGGCAGCCTTGCGGTATGTAACGCTTTAAACCGGTGGCAGGGTCGTTGTAATAAACATCCAGGAAGAAATTTTTTGGGCTGATACCAAAAGCACCTAACGAATAGATGTTCTTCATCATCAGCTTCCAGATAGGCAGGTTAGTGCGTGGTGCTGTTCCCTTCAATAATTTCAGAATAAGGTCTTTGGCCACCGAACCTGAATCGGGTGGCAACTGGTCGCCAAATTCACCCACCTGGTATACGGTACCGTTATATTCATATTGAAAAGCTACGCCTAATATGTCGTTAGGATTCAACTGCGAATTAATGGAGATATAACCCAGTTGAGGATTGAAAGTAAACTCGTTAGGGTTCAGCTTGCGGGCATAAGTTTTTTCAAAATCCTGGCCTTGTTGCAGATTATAACCGGGGCCCTGCAACACGGCCACAATATTACCATCCAAACGGTTAGATGGCACCGAGGTAAGGTGGTTATAAATACTGTTCACCGTATTGCGCGGCAGTCCATTCCCACCCGAAGTAGATTGTATCTGGTTTGAAAATGGTGTTGCTTCGCCCAAATCCATTAAACCTACTATGTTGCGCACGTTGGTAGTAGCGTTGGTACGGTTAGTTACCCAAACCTCAATCCGGGTAATGTTAACCACCGAATTAACTTTGGGCAATTGGGCAAGCGCGCCATCGTACTGGTTATAGAAAAACTGCGATAGGAAGAAGTTCTTGTCTGCCTCGTATTGGTCTGAATTTACCGAGAAGGTTTGCTGCTGGGCGCCATTTTGCAGTGTAATACTTTGCTTTTTTGATTGTTGCTGTGATACAACACTGGTCCACGTTAAACGGCCAAACTGCAATACTGTTTTTAAACCAAATAATGATTGGCTACCGGTAATAAGCCTTGTGGGCAGGGGCAGGGTTACGTTACCCGCTTCAATATCTTTAATGATATCATCTTTACCGCCGGTGTAACCAATTTTTACGGTATTATCGAAAGCAAAACCCGATTGGGTGTTGTACTTAATGCCCAGTTGTAGTTTATCGCCAATTTTACCAATCACGTTCATGTTAATATTCATGTCGAAATTGAAACCGCCAGTTTGGCGGTTACGGATAGGAATATTCGGGTTGGCTGTTTTTTGAATGTTGGCGCCCAGGGTCATTTCAACATTTCCCTGCGGTTTTATTTCAATTTTGCTGCCGCCAAATAAGCGGTCAACAACCTGGTTTTTTATTTGTACCGGTGGCACCAGGCTTTTTTCTTCTACCAGGTTAACGGCGTTGGCCCGCTCTTTCCAGTAGTCCTTCATTTCCTTCTCCTCGGTATACTTCATGTAATCCTCAAAGCTCAGGTACATCGGCGGCCTTACATCTATGCCGCCCACTTTTTCCGAAACAACATACATGCCGGTTTCAGGATCATATTCAACGCTTTCTACTATTACCGGTGGGTCTTTCAAATAAAAAGGGTCGGTTTGCTGGTCGGTAACAAAATCGCCCTGCCTGTCGGTCATGGGGTATTTCATCTGTACCGGTGGCGGGGAATCTGCCGGTGCCACAGGTGCTGTCGGCTCGGGCAACAGGTAACGGAAAGGCGTACGAACGCTTTCGGCATAAGCTGCTAACAGCAAACCCATGCAGGTAACCGCAATAACCCAACCGAATATCTTTTTTGTCCCTTTCACTCCTAACTAAAAGTTGTACAAATTTTTGTTATTACCCCGGGGCCAGGTTCTTGAGTCTGGCCCCGGAATAGTATAAATCACAATAATTTCAATGCTTCTTTTATCAAGCCTTCCACATTGCGGGTTTCCCCGCTGCCCTGCAATTTGCCTATCACCTTTTCAGCCGCTTGTTTGTTGAATCCCAAGGCAACGAGAGCAGATAACGCTTCCTCTTTCATTGTATTGTTTGGTGTTGAAACCAAAAGTGCCCCGGTGCTCATCTTGCCTACTTTGTCTTTCAGCTCCAGGATGATTCTTTTGGCCGATTTAGGGCCAATTCCCTTAATACTTTGTATTAAACCTTCGTTTTCGCCCAAAATAGCGATCCTGATTTCGTCGGGCTTAAAAGATGAAAGCATTACCCGCGCAGTAGATGCCCCAACACCCGAAACAGATATTAGCTTTTCAAAAAGGTCTTTTTCCTGTTCTTCGAAAAAACCATAGAGCTCAAAACCGGAAACCGACTGGTTTTCATTTTTAACAATCAGCGAGGTTTGCAGGCGGCAATTATCCAGGTGCTGAATCTTTTCAAAGGTGTTCAGGCTGATTTTTACCATATACCCTATACCCCCTGTTTCCAGGAAAATATGAGTTGGACTTTTAAATGTAATTTTTCCGCTTAAGTACGCTATCATCCTGACAAAACTGTTTTGCGCTAAAATAGATTTCTTTCGTTATTCAACTGTAGAAAGGCGCTATAGGCTGGCTGTTTTGAGGTTCTATTTGTTAAGGATGATATGTTGAGTGTCTATTTCTATTTTGTTATACCGATGAAAGTTGCATCAATTTCTCTGAAAATGCAAGTAAATCTGTTTCATGGAACTTATCGGCCAATACCTGCACACCAATGGGAAGGCCCTGTTTGTCTTCCGACAGCGGTAAAGAGATAGCCGGTATGCCGGTCAGGTTGGCCAGTACCGTATAAATATCTGCCAGGTACATCTCCACCGGGTTATCGGTCTTTTCGCCAAATTTAAAGGCTACCGTGGGACTTGTTGGCATAATAATAAAATCGTATTCCTTAAAAATGGCCCTTATTTTATCGGTCAGTATCCTTCTTACTTTTTGTGCCCGGCTATAGTAAGCATCATAATAGCCTGAGCTTAATACAAAAGTGCCTAATATGATACGGTTCTTAACTTCCTTGCCAAAACCCTCAGTCCGCGATTTTTTATAAACCTCTTCCATTTCATGCGCCTCTTTGCTCCGGTATCCGTAGTGTACACCATCAAAACGCGCAAGGTTAGAAGATGCCTCGGCGGTAGAAAGCACGTAGTAAGTTGCTATCAGGTGATCTAAAAATGCAAAATCAATTTCGCCAATGGTGTGGCCTTCGGTTTTCAAATCGGCAATCAAACCCTCAACTGCTTCTTTTACTTCGGGATGTAAACCTTCACTGGCCAATGTGGTAGGAAAAATGGCAATCTTAGCTTTCTTCTCAAAATCAAGTGAAGAGGAATAGGTACCTACTTTTTGAGAAGAAGAGGTTGAGTCGTAGTTGTCTTTACCGGAAATAACTTCCATAATCAAAGCGGCATCTTCCACCGAATGGGTAAAAGGGCCAATCTGGTCAAAAGAAGAAGCATAGGCAATTAAACCGTATCGCGAAACGCGCCCATAGGTAGGTTTTAACCCAACCACACCACAAAAAGAAGCAGGTTGACGAATGGAACCACCGGTATCTGAACCCAGTGAAACCTGGCACAAGCCAGCCTGAACTGCGACGGCAGAACCGCCTGATGAGCCTCCCGGAACGCGGGTATTATCCGCAGCATTCAACACATTGCCATAAGCCGAGTTTTCGTTACTTGAACCCATGGCGAATTCATCGCAGTTGGTGCGGCCAATAATGATAGCATCATCAGCCAACAGCCTTTCAACCACCGTTGAATCGAAAAGTGAAGTAAATCCTTCTAAAATTTTTGAGCCGGCCGAAACCTTATGCCCTTTATAGCAAATATTGTCTTTTATGGCTATTACTACGCCGAACAGCTTGCCGGTTGGTTCGCCATTTTTAAGTTTTTTATCAAGCAAACGGGCTCTTTGTAAGGCGCCTTCGGTAAATACTTCCAGAAATGCGTTGAGGTGTTTGCTGGCTTCTATCTTTGCTAAATAGTCATTAACAAGGCTTTCGCAACTGAGCTTGCCTGCAATTAGTTCTGACTGAACCTGCCATATGGTTAAATAGGACAACTCCGCCACCTCAATTTAAATTAAAATTGACCAGGAAATTCATAGCTGTTCAGTGGTACGGTTAGGCTTTCTTTTCTTCAGTTACCGTTTCTTTGGCTGGCGCAGGCGGAGCAGTAACCTGCTTCTCTCTCATACCTTGTTCAATCTCCTGCTTTATGTTGCTCTTGGCAGCGTTAAACTCTCTTACTCCTTCACCCATTCCGCGCATTAACTCAGGTATTTTTTTACCTCCAAACAAAAATACTACCAACACCAATATCAATATCAAATGCTCCGGCTGAAAAATACTGCTATACTGTGCATGCATAATTTCTAAGTTTAATAGTGCAAAACTACATAAAAATGTTGAAAACACTATGACTTACTGAGTTTAACAAAGGTTTAAAGGGCATTTATTGGCTAAAGATGCCGTGGTGTGTTTGCAGAGACCGGATACATCGCATATTTATCCGCAAATGGTGGTTTTACATTAATTTCGTTTTGTCGTATAATTTTTTTATTTTTGTCGTATAACTTTTTAAAATGGATGCCAAAATAACTCTCAGCTTTGATCAGTCTGTGATTGAAAAAGCGAAAAAATATGCGGAGAATAATAATATAAGCTTATCAAGGCTAACGGAATTTTTATTAAATAAAGTTACTAATTCGTCTTATAAGTCTCTGGATGAATTACCGGTTAGCGAGTGGGTACATATGGTAAGCGAAGGCGAGGTTGAATACCAGCGTAACCCCCGTACCAATAAAGAATTAAAAAAGGAGTATTACGGCAAAAAGACTAAATGAAAATTTTTCTGGATGCCAACATTCTTGTAACCGTTCTCTGTAACGAATACCCCCGTTTTACAGAGTGTGCGAGGGTTTTAAGTTTAACTGACAATATTGATTTTGATGTTTACACATCTCCACTATGCCTGGCAATAGCATTTTATTTTGCTGAGAAGAAAAATGGCAGCGTTTTGGCAAGGAAGAAGATAGGCCTGCTTTGCGAAAAGCTACGGATTACCGGTATGGATGAATCTGTTGTTAAATCAGCAGCAAACGATAAGGCCGTTAAAGACTTTGAGGATGGCATGCAATATTATTCTGCCTTGCATGCAAAATGCCAATGCATAGTTACTGAGGACAAAGACGGCTTCTACTTTTCAAAAATTGAGGTATTAACCGCTGAAGAATTGCTGTTGAAATACGTTGCTAAAAAGGGGAAATAAATTCAGGTTATTAGCTTTCCCCTTTACTGGGTTTTTCAAAATCTATCCCATTTTCAGTTAACCAGCTTAATGCTTCGGCCTCATATACTTCGTCTTTATGCTTAAACCATTGCTGCCGCAAATCTTCATTGCTATGCACCACTCCTTTAAATCTTCCAAAAGGATGTCGGCCGTTCAATGCAAAAAATAACTGTTTTTTAAAAAATCCTTCAGGCTGATTTTCTGCAAAAGATTGCATAACACCGAAAGAGGAGCGTGAATCAAGCGGTTCAATTCTAATGTAACGTTCCTGATCAAAATGCATATTTTCAACAAGCTCTGCGGTTTCATCATCATAATAACTATTATCTTCTGGCAGGTGAATTATCTCTGAAGTTTGCTTGTCTAAAAACGAGAGAAGGTTATTTGATTCAAGCGCAAACCCTACATCCCGTATGAGTATTTTATTCATATCTTGAATTTTTATGGCAAAGGATTAGCCTTAAAAAACGACCTTAACATGGAGGCATATTCCGTGCTATCAAGTTTACTTTCGTCAAAATACTTTTTGACTTTATTCCATGCTTTTTGCTGCAAATCCGGATTAGTTTCAGGAATTCCTTTTGCTAACTCATATAAATCCCGGATTGGATTAAGATTGGTTCTTCTGTTTTCATTCAAAGCCCCTCTATCAATGCCTGTATGTTTTATAGCAGTATCTCCCCTGAGATTGCCATTAATTGCTACCGGTATTTCATCTTTAAAGCATATAAAGTCCTCCGGGTTTTCATTTGTCAAATGAATAAATAGTGGTGCTTCACTGCTGATATTATCATGATGAGATTTTGCCCGGTTGACATTATTTTCAAGGGGAAAATAATTCTTCTTAAACCTTTGATTGCAAAGCTGACAGGATAGAAACAAGTTTTCCCAATCATAAGCAAGCCAATAATATCCCGGGGTGTTTAATGGCTCTGAATCCTGAATCCATCCCCCCTTAGGACGAAAATGTTCAACATCACCATAACTAACATGGTTTATTTGCGCTTCACAAAAACAACATTTACCATTTTGCAGTGTCAATAATGAGTCCTTAACCTGTGGATGACCATAAATGTCTGCCTTAAACTTGAAATCCCGTTCACCAGCATCATAATTTGCTTTCAGCAAATCCGATTCAGCTTTACCATCGGTGGTAAGTTTATTGGGCGCTGGTGCCGCTAACTTTTGGTGAAGTTGAATCATCTGCCCTGGCTTACTTGTTCTTAACTATTTCGCCAGCTTTTCTGATAATTTCCATAGCCTCTATATCCTCTTTGCGTTCGGCCGTAGGAAGGCGATGGGCAAGTTTATTTAACTCCTGTAATCGGGCCGTTTCCTCAGGTGTTAACTTGCTTTTTTGCAAAAGTACGGTTCTTTCGTTCAATTGCTTTTCAACCTCAGGATTTCGTCCGCTTTCGCCAAACAAATCGCTGCTCATTATCTGATCCAATCGCCAGGTTCTGACCGATTCTATATTCTGGTCAATTACAACATGGTCGCCTTCTCTCTTCAGTAAAACAATATTTGCATCTTTTGGAGCCGACTGCACTACCAACGGGCTATGCGCCGTAACAATAAATTGAGTTTTAGGAAAACGCTCATCTAAATAATCAAAAATCTTACGTTGCCATTTTGGATGTAAATGCAAATCAATTTCATCAACTAAAACTATAGCCGGTTCAGCCAATGGGTTTTCACTATCGGGGTATCGTTCAAACATTCTAGCCGCTAAATCTACCACCCAGGCTACCATTGTTTTGTAACCTAAGCTTAGCTGATGGATTGTTACCCAACCGTAAGGAGTGAGAAATTCAACCGTAGATTTTAGGCTTTCTTTTGTTGGAGTTGTAAATCTTATTTCATAAATGTCTGGCAATAAGTCCAGCAAAATATCTTTAACCTGCTCTCTTTTTTTTGCGGCTAATTGTTGGACTTCAGATTCTTTACTTGCCGCATAATCTAATTGTAATAACCATTCTTCAGCATTGATTAATTTTGCATCATCGTCAAAAAGTGTTTCGGAATTTTCAGTTTTACTTTCTGACAGAGTATTGAAAGATATAAAGCGATTTGCACCATAACCGTAGCATTTTAAATTACTGAGATCAGGTTCAGACTCTATTCTATAAACAGTGACTTCGCTGCCATCTAAAAATATTTCTAACTCATGCTTAAATAAACTGCCTTTAATATCATATATGCCCACCTCAGTTTGTGAATGGCCTATTCTTTCAATACCTGAGAATTGAATACGCTCCCTAAAACCGCGAGGACTAAATTCATTAGACTTAAAACCAGTTTCTATCTCAAAAGCAGCTAATACTTTTAGAAGAGAAGTTTTCCCTGTTCCGTTATCCCCTAAAATTAAAGTCCATTTACGCCAACTCCCTTTACTATCAGATAAGTCAAGCCTTTGTACGTCACCAAAACAGCGAAAAGTTTCGATTCTTAAATTTAAAAAATATGCCGCCTTCTCCGAACCCATGATACCTGCAAATTAAAAAAAACATTCCCAATCATCCTACCCCAGAATCTCATCATCCTCTATTTAGTTAGTATCCAGCAACTTCTTGATAGAATCATCCACAGCCATTGCATCTGATACTACATTCACTACAATCCCGTTTTCTAAAACCACAACCTGGTTATCGCCGTACCGCAGCCAAATTATTCCATCAAGGTCCTGCTTATTTGTAGGCTTGCCCATAATAGCAGTAACCTGTTCAGATGTCATTCCCTTTTGAACCCTGGTTATATCAGGGTGCGAATTACACGCCGATAAAAACAACCCCACCATCAGAATTAGTTTCCGCATAAGTATTTTTTATAGTCAATTAATATGCTACTCCGCAATCTTATCCCCCCTCAGCAACCGGTACCTCTTCCTTGCCTCTATCACTAAAAGCGAATTACTAAAATCGGTAATAATGCTTTTATAAAGCTCCATGGCCTTATCCTTGTTATGCAATTGTTGCTCGTTTATTTCGGCCAGTAAAAAAGTGGCATCATCACCTTTCAGGTCGTCCTTGTAATTTTTAATAATGTCTTCAAGCAGCGGTATAGCCTTGTCAAATTCCTTATGCCTTACATCCATTCCGGCCTTGGTGTATTCAATGTCGTCGGTAAGGGCATGGCCGGGGTACAGTTTAGTAATAGAATCTAAAGTAACCACCGCATCACTGTCGCGGTTCTGAAACTCCAGTAATTCGGCACGGGCATACATTTGCATGGGTGTGGCAACGGTGTCAAGCCCCAGGTTATCAATAATAAAAACCGATAACTTAATAGCATCATTACTAATAAGCTCTGAAGTGGCAGCTTTCAGTACCTCTAACTGCGTTTGAGCCCAGTCAAAATCGCCTTTGTAATAGGCCAGCCTTGCGTTGCGGAAACGGGCATCCTCGCCTAAAGGGGAGTCCTTCTCATCCTTATCAACCTGCGAATACAGCAGGGTAGACTCCCAAACATCGCCACTTATCAGGTAAAAATCGCCCAGCGAAAGCTTGGTTTGGTTCTTCAGCTTATTTACCACACCCGGCATTTTCAAAATTTCGTTGCAAAGGTCAATACCACCTTGAATATCGTGCAGGTAAAAGCCTTCCAAATCGGCCAGGTCTTTCATACTCTGTGCGGTACGGAAATTACGGTCGTTATCATTTATAAAAGACAGGTAATCGCTTTTCAATCCTAACAAATCTGCCTGCGTATAATTCAGGTCTTTCGAAACCTTTTCTTTGCGGCAGTTAAGCAGTTCGGTGCGTGCCTGAAAATAAAGGTCTCCGTTTTTGCCTTTGTTCACCACATATTCAAACCCGTTAATAGCGCTGGTATAATCGCCCTCAGTTTGCGCCATGCGTGCAATATTTATTACACGGGTGCCGTTTTCGCCTTTCCGCTTATCAAGCGCTTTCATCTGGGCAAGTGCCCCCTCAAAATCCTTATTCTGAATATACACCCAGGTAAGCAGGTCAATATACTCATCAATGCTGTTGTTCTTCTGCACTTTACCGTACAATTGTGTTTCTAACTGTTCCAGCAGCTTCGCCTCATCCTTATTGGTTTGAACCGTGTTTTTAACTATCTGCTCGTTTTGCGGGTTCATTTCAATGTTCAGCAAAAAGTATTTCACTGCATTTACAGCATCGCCCTTATTCATATAAGCATTGGCCAGCTCCATGCTGTAATACGACTCGTTTTTAACCGCTTTGCTGCCTTTTTCGTAAGTGGCAATTACATAATCATACAACCGGTAGCCTTCGTAACTATTAGCCAGGTTACGCACGGCGGGCTCATAAGGTTTAAGGTCTTTTAGTGCTAAATCATACTGCTCTTTACTCCTTGCTGCATCCGGCACCTGCGAATACAAATAACCCAGGTCTATTACGAATTGCGAGTTGCCACTGTATTTTTTGATTTCGCGCTTAACCACCTTTTCAAGGTCATCGTATTTTTTTAGCGATAGCAGGCATTGATATAGCGGCGTGTAAAAATTTAAATCGTAATTACTCTTCTCCCACAGCGATTGAAACAACTCCGCAGCCTTATCAAATTCCCCCTCCTGCATATAGCTGTTAGCCAGTGTTTCATCGCGCCCCGGCTGTGCTTTAACAAGCACCAAAAGCGAAAACTGCAAAGCAATAAGAAGAAGGATTTTTTTCATTATAAACCTGAAATTAACTGAACTTGGCCACAGGCACTAAGTTATTTAAGTATTTTAACCAGCAATACAAATTGTTTCGCACGGAGGCACGGAGAAAAATACATAGGAATATAAAAAGGCTGTTAAACTGTATTCCCCGGCTGTTAACTCCGTGTCTCCGTGCGAAAAATGGCTGTTTATTTTTTGTTACCTCTGTAAAACACCCATACCAAACTCCCAACCGCCGCTCCACAGGCATTTGCGGCCTCATCCAACCACTCAAAATGCCGGTCGGTGGTTAATGTTTCCTGCATAATTTCAATGGTAAATCCATAAGCGCAGCATATCAAAAATATTTTCAGCAGCGTATTTTTATGTAATGAATTAAACGACTGCTGTTTTATCCAGCCCCGGTTCATCAGTATTGAAAGGGTAAAGTAAAAAGTAAAATGAACCGCCTTATCAAAGTTCGGAATATCAATATGCGGCAGATGGCGCGCAGGCATCATGCACAGGTATAAAATAAAAGCCGCCCATAAAATGGACGGCCAGTTATATTTTAAATACGAATTTGCTTGCATTGGTTTTACCTTTATACAGGCTGTAACTTAATTAAGCTCCTACGTGTGCTTTGTAAGCATCAGCATCCATCAGGCCTTCAAGTTCGGCCACATTGGAAAATTCAATTTTTATCATCCATCCTTTGCCGTAAGGGTCGGTATTCACTGCCTCGGGGTTATCGTTCAGTGCCGTGTTTTTTTCAAGCACCTTGCCCCCCACCGGCATAAAAAGGTCTGAAACGGTTTTAACCGCCTCAACCGTACCAAACACCGCGTCTTTAGCAAAGCTTTCGCCAACGCTTTCAACCTCTACATAAACGATATCGCCCAGCTCTTTTTGCGCGAAATCAGATATGCCCACGTAACCGGTAGTTCCTTCTACACGCACCCACTCGTGCTCTTTGCTGTATTTTAAATCGTCTGGAAAGTTCATTAGTTTCTTTTTTTGAGTGATGCGAAAATAAGAAACTAGTTAAGTTTCGGAAATTAAAAATGCAGCCCCTTCCGTCCCCGAAGGGGAAACTAAGGCAAATGCAATACAATATCGCACTGGATAGTTGTTACTCCCTTAAAAAAATAAAGCTGTTGTTTTTGCCTTTCGGCTTTAGTTTCCCCTTCGGGGACGGAAGGGGCCGCCTCTAATTCAAACAAATATCAAAACTCACCACATTGGTCATAATGGTTTCGGCGGCGCCTTTAACAATGTTATAGGTGTGGTTGTTAATGCTGACAACTATTGATTGATTATCGCCCGAGTTTTCCTTTATTTCGACCAGGTCGCCAGGAAAAACGCCTAATTCAAAAAGTTTAGCGCAAAGATGGCTGTTTCGCATGTCTACAATAAATGCACGTTGTCCGGGACGCAGGTGTGTCAATGGCTTCAAGGCTGTTAAGTTTACTTACAAATTAATGGGCGAAAATACTTTTGTCAAGGGCAAATGCAATATTTTTTTTTGTGCTACAACATATGCCTTGTACATACGCAAAATAACTTAGAGCCTATTTAAAAATTAAAGAGAGAAATACAGTTTAACACAAAGCACACAAAGAAAATAAAATGCAAAGCCCACTAAGAAGCTGTTTAAAATTAAATCCAAATGCCATTTAACACAAAGAACACGAAGGAAAATGCCAATACAAAG
>PMXD01000139.1 GCA_003165895.1 Bacteroidota bacterium
TTTGTGTTCTTTGTGTTAAATTGCATTTTATTTTAATTTTTAATAGCCTCTAAGGTTTGATTTCATAAACCGGGTAATCGGTATACCCGTTTTCTGTGGCTGTATAAAACATATCCTGACGGAGTTCAGTTGAGAGCGGCCAGTTCATTTTAAACCTTTCAACCAGGTCAGGATTACTGATAAATGACCGGGCAAAAGCTACCAGGTTGCACAGGCCACTGTCAATATCCTGCTCAGCTTTTTCCTTATCATAGCCCCCACAGAGGATGATAATATTTTTAAAGTTTTTCCTTATAAGCTTTTTAATCTCCAGAGGAACTATTGGCGCCCCCATGGAAGAATGGTCAACCAGATGAATATAGGCTATTTCAAGTTGATCGAGTTGTTTTGAAAGATAATCGTAGGTGGCTTCAATTTCAGGATAATGCGGCATATCGCTTGCAACACCATAAGGCGATAACCGGATACCGGTTCTTCCTTTTCCTATAGCCTCTGCTACGGCTGTTGCCACCTCAATGGCAAACCGGCAACGGTTTTCAATGCTTCCCCCATAGTTGTCTGTACGAATATTACTAATGGGCGACAGGAACTGTTCCAGTAAATAACCGTTGGCTCCATGTAATTCTACTCCATCAAATCCTGCCTCACGCGCATTTTTAGCGGCTGAAACATATTCTGCCCTGGTATTCACAATGTCTTCCGGAGTCATGGCTTCGGGAACAATAAAATCCTGCAACATTTTCTGATCGGTCCACATTTGTCCGGCCGCTTTTATTGCCGAAGGGGCAATTACCCTGGCACCTTCGGGCATATTCAGCGGATGACTGATTCTGCCTGTGTGCATCAGTTGAACAAATATTTTCCCGCCTTCTATATGCACTTTATCGGTTATAATTTCCCAACCCTCCACCTGCTGCTTGCTGAAAATGCCCGGTATACGGGCATAGCCCAATCCATTGGGAGATGGCGATGTGCCTTCGGTTATAATCAAACCGGCATCGGCACGTTGTGCGTAATATTCCGCCATAAGCTTATTGGGTATATTTCCAATTGCCCTGCATCTTGTCATAGGCGCCATAACAATACGGTTCTCTACTTCTAATGCTCCAACTTTTATGGGCGTTAATAATTTATATTCCTTCAACATTTTTTATCTTTTTGTTTTAAACCTTACGTGAACCATAGCGGCCAATGGAGAAACTTTTATTCTCCCCTGTCTTCATCCAGATCATTATGGTCGTCTCCGCCTAAACTATAGTAATCATTCTCCTCATCTTCATTCCCGTTGGTATTCTCCCTCTCATCCAATTCCGAACCCGGCACATCCAGGTCATCGCCGGATACATCATCTTCAAAATCCTTCTCATTTCTTTTTCCAACCCTCTTTTTCCGAACGGGTTCTTTGGTTGGGATACCTGCATCAAAGTCATCCGGGTCCGCATTAACGGTTTTTTCGGTTTCATCAGGGCGCTTTGTTTTTGTAATATCTTCCGGATCAACATCCTGCTCTTCAACCGATTTTCTGTATATGTCCTCACTGGCAGGATTTACAGGATATGCCGGGATTTTACCACTTACTTTTGTATCACTCTTTTTATTATGAGTGTTTGTTTTTTTGATTTCCTTTTTCATAAATTTTATCCCCCTTTTAAGTATTGATTTGTATCGTATTCATTTTGCGTTGCCAGCGCATTTGCATCACAATACAAAGATTAAATCCTTTAGACTAATGGCTATTACATAATTCGGGTTAAGAGTTACATTATTCACACATTTTAAACCGGCCGTAGATGAATTAATGTTGTTCATAAAACCAACCGTTAATTTTTAAATGGAGTCCGGAAAGGCCGGACATATTCGCTTGCTGAACTTTTACGGGGATTTCCCGCGATTGGTTCTGGTATGGCCTTTACCCATTATCAAGGCCAGGGGCAGGCTCCTGGTAAGTAATTTCACCGCCGCTTTTGAGGCGCCCCAAATATAATTTGCCGGGCACCGGTAAAACGGCTCATGACGGATGCGTTTATTATATGGTCCGGCCTGTTGACAAAAAAAAGCAGGCCCAATTGGGCCTGCTTTCAAATGAATACCGCTTTGCTGACTATTGTATTTTTACAATTTTCCTGGTAACAGTTTCGTTATCCGAAGTTATTTCAAGGATGTAAGTTCCGGCAGCCTGCTCTTTCAAATCCAGGTTTTTGGCATAGCTGCCGTCGAACGGTGTTATTACATCATCAAATATCCATTGTCCGGTAACGCTGGTGAGTTTAACATGCAGCGAAGGTGCTGCACTGTTTTGATATGTAACGGTAATATGGTCGGTTGCCGGCACCGGCAATACTGTAAACAGATAATCGCGCCCGCTGTTCTGTATGCCAACAGTATGGTTTACAGTTACATTAAAGCTGCAGGTATCCGTTGCCCCTGTACCATCAGTAACCACAAATTTTTGCGTGGTAACACCAATCGGGAAGGCAGAGCCACTCGCCAACCCCGCAACAAGCTGCACGGTGGAATTAGTACAATTAGCAGCCTGTGTTGGCGCCGTGTAATGGATTACGGCAGTCGTAGTTGCCCCCGATATAGTAGTGCTTATATCCGAAGGGCAGTTTACTATCGGCGCAACAGTATCGCTGGTTTGAAAAATCATGTAATAAACCGTGGTATTACCCGATGAATCGCGCGCGGTTATAGCAATTGGCGTTATCGCGGACGTTGCAAACATACCTGCTGCCGGGTTCTGGGTTAAGCTTACGCCAGAACAACTATCGCTTGCGGTAAACAAGCCAACCAGGTTAGGTACTTTCGATGAACAGTTGTTTACTTCTGTATCAATAACAAATCCGCTTGATGGCACTGTTACAAAGTAAGGCTTAATAGTATCGCTTACGGTAACTTTCTGCAAACAGGTCCGGGTGTTGTGGGAATTATCTGTAGCCGTCCATGTAACATGTGTTATACCCACAGTATAAGATGCCGGAGCATTGTTTGTTACAGATGCCAGGCCACAGTTATCAAACGCCGTAGCTGAACCCATGTTTAATGCGGTAACAGAGCAGCTGCCAAACGGTGCGAATAACAGAGTATCCGGAGGACAACTAATGGTTGGCCTTGTGGTATCAGGGCCGGTAGTAACCACCACCGGCGGTGATTGGTACTTACAACCGTAAGTGCTGGTTACAGTAACGGTATAGCTTCCCGGCAAAACCTGCGCTGATTGCGTAGTATCACCATTGCTCCATTTATAAGCCGTGAATGAGCTGTCAGCAAATATTGCAACACTGTCTGAAGGGCAGGCATACGCCGAAGTTGCTGTAACAATTTGTGCAGGGGCCGGTTGCAGGTTAACGTGCAGGGTATCATATCCTGAGCAACCGGCAGTATCGCGCAAAAATACGCGGTAGGCGCCGGTATCGTAAAACCACCGCTGGTTACTGGTGCTGCCATTAGACCACATTATTGAATCATATCTGGCGCCCAGGTTAACATACAAAGAATCATGCGTGGTACAGATATACTGGGTGGTATAAACATCTAGCTGGCCACCGTCTAAATCAAGCATGCGCATGTTTGTATCCACGCACCCGAAATTGTTATTGGTTATTACAGCGTAGAATATCGGGCCCCGGTATGGCACACTATCCGGGTAAAAAATATCGTTATTGAAACCAACACCTGTGTACCTCTTTCCACCTGTAGTATCAAAGGCCTCCGGTGGGCCTGAAGCGCAATAAGAGAAGAATGTATAAGGCAGGTTGTAAGCTTTGCTGTTAACCGTAATAACGGCAGTATCACGGCTGGTACAAGCACGTTGCGTTACAGTGTAAACGATAGTATCAGATCCGGGACCCGAAGTATGCGAATCCAGTTTTGCATTACCTAAGCTATCAACAATAAGATATGTTCCTGCCCACTCCCCGCCCACCGGTGTAGCGCTTATCGGGTATGGTGCAGTGGCCTGGCAAACCGTGGAAGGTGCAGTAATAGTTGCATTAGGTATAACAGTATTTATCCTCACATTTTCAGTTCTTACAGACGAGCAGCCATTTACAGTAACAGTGCGTGTTAAAGTATGGTATCCGCCGCCTGCTGTGCCGGGGCTAAAGGTGGTTCCGCTGATACCGGCACCTGAGTATACGCTGTTAGCAGATGGTAATTGAATAAGGGTTTGATTGATGCAATAAACAGAATCAGCAAACAGGCTATCGGTTGGCGGATTGCTTACCAGCACCGATACCGTACTTATTCCCGTGCAACCGCCAACACTATCGGCATATGAATAGGAAATAACATGCAGGCCATTACCAGCCTTTTTCGGATTAAATGCATTTCCGGTAATTCCTGGTCCTGTAAGTATTCCGCCGGCGGGACTGTAGGTAATCGGGTAATTGGAACTATCGCTTACACAATAACCTGTATTTAATCCGCTGATCGTTACGGCCGGTCCAGCCGTTACGCGAAGCACAAATTCGTTACCTGTTAAGTTTGCACCGCACCGGTCGAACACCCTGAGGTGATATTGATTCGCATTAGCCGGCTGTATCGAGGCAAAATACAAAGTGCTATCAGTGGTTACAGGAATAATATTGCCTACCGAGTCGTAAGTATACCAGGTATAAGTTAAACCCTGTGCGTAACCGGCTAAATCAGGTGTTATACTAACGGTTTGATTTTGACAATAAGTAACGGCAGGGAAAGGGTTAGTGATTTGGAAATTATCAATTACATCTACATAAATGCTACAGCTTGCCTGGTTGCCAAAATAGTCATAAGCTGTATAAGCAATAGTGTGGAACCCGGAAGTGAACGTGTACACAGCGCTTGTATCCGATACGCCATCAATAGTATGGGTAATTGTTACTGTTCCCCCGTTATCGGTTGCTGTTACTACAGGGATTGTAAAAGCTGCAGTGCATACTCCTGAGTCAGGAGCTATGGTATAAATTTGCTGATTACCACAGTTAATTACCGGCGGGGTTAATTCAGTAACTATTACATTGGTGCTGCAATCTACCGTATCGCCGGTTCCCTTAACGATGAACTGATAACTTTCAACATGCGGGCCGGGAGAGAAAAATGCCCCGCTTCCCTCGCCTGACACCAGCTTAATACTGATACCCGGGCACATGAAAAGCTGACCGGTATATTGATTAACAGTTCCGGGAATAGGATAATAAACAATCTGTCCCTGGCCTGTTGGGTCGGGTTGCAGATAATTATCTACGCAATTAGATTGTAATGGACGAACAGGATTTACAATTACATTGAACGAAACAGTATCTGTGTTACCGGCCGAATCTCTTGCAACATAAATTTCTTGTGTGGTGCCAAGCGGAAACTGAGAACCCGGCGGCAAGCCGGCAACCAGGGTAGTTGAAACACACGAGCTATTATCAGTACCAACCGGTGCCGTAAAATTCTCTACTGCCCCACACATACTGTTGGTGCTGTCAATTACATTGGCAACGGAGGCAATTACCGGCTTGATGGTATCCTGTACTGTAACTGTAAACTTAGCCGTGTCTGTGTTGCCCACCAGATCGCTAACTACATATATTTCGAGCGTAGAGCCGATAGGAAATTCTGACCCCGGGGGAAGGCCAGCCATTAGGAATGTATTAACACCATTAGCACAGGTATCCGTTCCAACAGGGGCTGTAAAGTTTATCACGTTACCGCAACTGCCGGGATTAACCTGTTGCACGATATTTGGTATAGTAACAATGTGTGGTTTCTCAGTATTTACAACGGTCACATTCCAGCTGCAACTTCCGGTATGCCCATTGGCATAAACCGAATAATTGACTTGGGTGGTGCCTATAGGGAAAGTAGGCAGGTTTGGTGCAAAAGGTGCCGTCAAAGTAGCCGTCATACATGATTGACTATAGAAAGGCGTAACAACCGGCCTGCCGTAGTTTGGTATGTATGCCGAGCATTGTCCCGGGTCATTATTTAAGGTAAGGTCAAAAGGGCATGTTACGGTAAGAGTATTGTTGTCAACCACAGTTACGGTATAAGTACAGCTACTGTAATTGCCGAAGTTATCTATTATGCGGTATTGTTGAACAGTGGTTCCCAAGGTGAAAAACTGGGTACTGTTTCCGCTCCAAATGCCAATACTTGGTGCAACGCAATCATAGCTTAACCCGGTAAGTACCGGTGGCGATAACTGTGCGCCGCAAACGTTAGGCCTGATATTTAAAGTAGTGTCGTTAGGGCAAGGACTTGTAAACCATGGAGCTTTTGTGTCATTTACCGTAACGTTGAATGTGCACCATCCGCGGTTATTTTCTATGTCAAGGGCTGTGTAAATAACCGTTGTTGTTCCGAAAGGGAAAGCAGCACCACTATCGAGGCCGGAATATAAAATGGGATCGTAAGAATGCCCATCAACATCAGTGGCAGGCAAAATGATATAGTCAATTTTTGCCGTGCATAGACCTGAATCGTTCAGTGTGGTAATATCTTGCGGACAAGTCAGGATAGGAGGCTGATTACTCGCTACGGTGATATGAACCGCGCAGGTTCCAACATTTCCATATATATCTGTGCCATTCCATACCGCAGTATAGAGGCCTATGCTTGCAGTATCGCCACTTGCTTTGCCCGAAAGTAAAGAGATGGTTACCGGTGCGCCGAGATTATCAATTGCAGTAGGGGTTGCATAGGTAAGTGTAGTATAATCAACTCCGACATTCGCTAAAGCATAAAGTGTGGAACAGGTAAGTACGGGAGCTATGGTATCTTTTACAGCAATGGTAAAATTGCAATAGCCTATATTACCCGAAGCGTCTGTGCTGGAAAAATACTGAGTTGTTGTGCTAATGTTGTGCCATCCAAACTGCTGAAATCCGGAGGTCAGAGTCACAGTCATACCACCACCGCTGGTGTCACAGTTATCTGTTACCGTTGGCATATTGTACTCAACATAAACAGCAGTATCGCCGGGCCCAATATAATGCACCTGGTTTGCCGGGCAGGTTAATACCGGTGGCTGGTTATCAATTACCTGAACGAACGTTTGGGCATAAGTGTAATTATTACTGGAGTCTTTATAGGTATAATTGACATATGTTGTTCCAACCCCCCAAAGCGAATCGCCGTATTCGACTCCTCCGATGGCGTAATGAGTAGGTAAAATTAATCCTGAACAGTTATCCATAGCGGTACTAACCGGTAGGGTATAAGCCGCTACGCATTGGCCAGGGCGTGCGGTAAAAACACCGCCCAGGGGGTAAGCATTAATAACAGGTGGAGTTACATCCTGCACATCAATAGTGATTGCTACATCCAGGCTATCAAAGAAATCATTTTTAATGCGGTAGACAACAGTTGATCTGCCAAGAGGAAATCCTGACCCTGGCGGCGGGCCGGAAATACGCGTTGAAAAGCAATATCCGCCGCAATAGTCAATACCTGCGGGCTCCTGGTAATTTACATATGCCATGCAGTTATAACCGGCAGTTTCATGGTAATAACCGGTAAAAGGTTGCTGCAGGTAAGGCCCTGTTGAATCATGATAGATGGTTATTTTGCCTCTGCTAAGGCCAATGCAGCCTTCGTAGCTTACAGGCGCGGCGTATATAACAACTGAATCCACCGTTGAATATCCAAACCCAAAATAAGGCTCATAACTGAAGCCTCCATAAGCCTGTGAACCACCTTGTACAAGAGCAGTTCCGGTTGCTGAATAGTAGTAGTTAAACGAGTTGATACCCGGGTAAGTCGGATAAATCAAAACAGGCATTTGCGCACATGCGGGGTAGATAGTAAGGTCTGCCGGTGGGCCCACAGGCAACTGAAATATGTTTTCTACAACATAACTTGACGACTTGGAAACACAGCCTTCCGAGGAGAGATAAGTAGCATAATAAGTGCCGTTTTGGCTAATGTAAGTCTGGTTCGTGTTGGTGGCACCGGTAGTCCAGGTAACACCCGGGTAAGTGTTGTTAGCTCCCTGCGGGGCCCCGGTTAAGGTAAGTCGGGTTGAGTCCTGTCCCGCGCAATAAGGCGGAATTATCCCGCTTGCCGATACAGTCATGGTCAAAGTCTGCTCTATACTAAAATAATGTGTAAGGGGAACGCTCCAGCCGCAACATGCGCTATACTCCTGCAGGCTTATACTAAAAAGGGCAAATGAGCCTGAATTGGGGGGAATGAACTTCCATGATTTTGCGCTGGATTGCGTTAGTAAAGTCCCGTTTTCGTAAACCTTCCATGAATATGCGCTCTGTGAAGTATCCGATGGTATCAGCGAAACCGTGTCATTAGCACAAATTACGGAGGGTAAAGGGAAATAAGGAAGAGGCCCCTGATTAGTAGCAGTGAAGTTTATGAATTGATAACTGTTTAAATAAAGATTGTTTTCCTCCTCAATAGTATATTGTCCCTGGTTGCCAATTGCAAACTCCATATATGTTGGAGTGTTTAAAACCGGGTTCAGGCCGATGCCGGTATTGCCATTATCCTGATAAACACTCACATTGTCATCGGCGCCTTTAATGATACCTAAAATTGAGTTTGCACAAACATGTGAAGTATCAACTCCTAAAACCAACAGGTTATAATACCCATCCAGTCCAAAGGTTTGAACCTGTACACCATCGGCGCCATCCTGGCCATTACCGCCATTACCGCCATTACCACCGTTGCCGCCAGAGCTTAGTTCGCCTCGAG
>PMXD01000311.1 GCA_003165895.1 Bacteroidota bacterium
CCCCCTGCTTTCCGATTTACGGCGTTAAATTCAATTATCCCCAGCATGCTAATGCCCTTTGCTGCCTATTTCTATTTTTGTCGGACAATACAGGATAATAACCTCAACCCTTCAACTTTTCAACTTACGGCATTCAGCGCCAAAAATCTGACGCAGCTTTTTGGCAACGCTGTGGTATTTAATTTCCCCAACATTAATCTTGTTGATAGCCTTACCAGCGACAGCGCCAGCCGGGGATATGTTCAGTATAAAATAAAATCAAAAGGTGGTTTACCGCCGGGCACTCAAATTCAAAATAGTGCTGACATTTATTTTGATTTGAACCCGGCAGTGGTTACCAATACTACTACCAGTACTATTGCAAATACTACGGGAATTAATATCCTTTCGCAAAATGATGGTTCGTTGAATATAAGCCTGTATCCTAATCCGGCTAAAGATTATACTATACTTGAAACAGATGCTGCTGCAATAGGTGCTATGTTACAGATTACTGATGTAACAGGTAAAGAAGTTATGAGGCTGCAAATAAGTAATGTCAAGACACAAATACCAGTATCAACTTTAGCTGCGGGTTTGTATATAGTTAAATTAAGTGATACTCAGGGTAGAAGCGGGGTTAAGAAGTTAGTGGTTGAATAAAACAGCTAAATGCAAATTACAGTAATGAATACTAAAACGGAACGTATGAAAAGCAAAATATTTTTGGCACCCCGACTGGTTTCAGTAATTGCCGTTCTTTTACTGGCAATCATATCCGGCAATATTTGTAATGGCCAGGTAACGGTTAATATTTCTGCAAGTGCAGGTACCATAAGCCCTACCGGCACTACTGTTCTAACCGCTACGGTTACCGGAACTTCAGCGCAGCTTAAATATTTTTACACAGGTACTAATACCAATGGCCTTTACCAGGTTGACTCTGTAAACCCGGCTACAGTTACCGGCCCCGGTATTTATTATTTATTAGTTACCGACACCAATTATATTGCTTTAGGCCAGGCTGTGGACACCATTTTTAGCACTGTTCTTCCTTCAGGTTCTGGCAGCATCCTTGATTCAGCTTATAGTTGCGCCGGCTCTTTTGGTGGTGGTAAGGTAATACTTGATTACACGGGTTTTTTTGTACCGCTTAATATTACTTTTTCGCCCCTGGGGCCTTTTGCCATAGGCCCTACGGGTTCTTATGTTGAGCCGGTGCAGGATACTTTTGCGGGGTTTGGCCCAGGGCAGTATATATTGACTATAACAGATGTAAGAGGGCAATCAATAACAGATACTATCAACATGCCCTCCTCTACCGTTCCTGATTTCAGTAGTTATATAACGGCTTCGCCTGATACTATTGGCACCGGTCAAAACACAGTTATCACAGTCCATTTTCAGGGGGGCGTTCCGCCTTACAGCACCAGCGTTTTGGAGCCGGGGGATATTTTACTGACCTGGAACACCTCTGATACCGTTTATAGCTATACCACACCGCTTGCCGGAATTTGGGAAGATTCCTCCGCTTTGGATTTAGGTACCGGTAATGAGCCGCGGTGTAATGTTTATGGCGGGCAGGTACAGGTATATAATAACTGTAATGCCGGCCAATGCGTTTGGCCGGGAGATGCCAATTGGGATGGGATAGTCAACAATTTCGACCTTTTACCTATTGGCCTGGCTTATGATTCAACAGGCCCTGTACGTCCTGATACTACTATTGCGTGGTACGGGCACTATGCGCCGCAATGGAATGATTCGCTGCAAGATAGTATTAATTACAAATATATTGATTGTAATGGCAATGGAGTTATTAACGCTGATGATACGATTGCTATTATGCAGAATTACAGCCTGACATATACACGTGGCGGCGGTTTTGGTGCAGGCGGTAGCAACGACCCGGTTTTGTATCCCAATGTAATACAGGATACGGTTTATGATAAGGATACTTTGACCATACAATTGTTGTTGGGTAGTGCGGGTATTCCGGCTAACAATGTTTATGGCCTTGCATTTACATTAAACTATGACCCTACGGTTGTAGATACCACCAAAACGGTGGCTACTTTCGGCAACTCGTGGCTGGGCACCAGTGCAGATAAAATTTCAATTGCCAAAGACCTTAAACCCATTGGGCAATTACAGTGTGCACTTACCCGTATTAACCATACTACCAAAAGCGGGTCGGGCTCAATTGGGGTTGTAAGTTTTGTAATAACCACCGACAACCTGAATGGAAAAACCTATTCGTTTTACAATGCGCTTTTTTATATCAGCAATATAAAAATGATTGACAGCGCAGGTAATGTATTGCCGTTAGGCGGAGGAATAGATTCAACCGAAGTGGGCTTTCTTCCAATGGGTATCACCCAAATAAACGGTGTTAATAATTTGGTACATATTTACCCTAACCCGGCTAACAGCCAGCTGATGGTTTCGTACAACGGAGTTGGGATGAAACAAATTAAGATAACTGATGTAATAGGCAACGAACTTATAAGCCGCACTTATTCAGGTTCGGCAAATGTTATCCAACAACAGCTGGATATTTCTGAATTCAACCCCGGTATTTACATGGTTGAGGTAATAACCGATAAAGGGGTGGCTACCGAAAAACTGGTTGTGGCAAGGTAGGGCCACAGATTTGACAACTTTTTAAAAGTTGTCAAATCTCGCCTCTTACTCAGTATATTTTTTGTCGCTGGGCGCCCACTTCCCGTGGATAGAAGTGAATATCCTGCTCCATCGGATTTTATCTAAGAAGCTATCGGCGTTGCTGTTCAGGCTCATCCATATAAACCATGCTTTTCCTACAATATGGTCCTCGGGAACAAAACCCCAGTAGCGCGAGTCTTGTGAGTCGTGACGGTTATCGCCCATCATCCAGTAGTAGTCCATTTTAAAAGTATAAGTATCTGTTTGTTTGCCGTTTATATAGTACTTACCATCTTTTTTCTCAACAGTATTGTTTTCGTAAACTCTTATCGCCCTGTCAAATTCAGGGTATACCGAATCGTTTAATGGGATAGTCGATCCTTTTTTAGGAAGATAAATCGGGCCAAAGTTATCTACGTTCCAATGATAGCGCGATATATCATTCGGGAAAATATTGGCTATCGGTTCCATCAGGCTTCCCGCGGCGTAATAAAACGGGGTATCCATTTTTGTAAGTCCCATTTCTCTTAAAGCCTGGGCATTTTTTTGGGTGATAAGGGCTACAAAGTGATTGGGGGGCATGGGCCCGAACCGGTTACTAATGTCCTTCATTTCTAAATTGTTTACCACTTCTGCAGGCAAACCTGCACCATCCTTCAAAACGATAGTGTATGGGGTGTATAAATTTTCAGGAACGTAAGCCGGTTGGTCGTTAATAAATAATACGCCGTTTTTTAATTCCAGTTTATCTCCCGGAATGCCGGTGCAACGCTTTATATAATTCTCCCGCTTATCTACAGGGCGGGCTACTATATGTTTACTCTCGTCGCTCCACATCATTTGCCGGGCAGTGTTGTAATCAACATGCATNNGTACTACGGTATCGCCTGCCGGAAAGTTAAATACCACCATGTCATTTCGTTTCACCTTTTCAAAACCAGGTAAGGTTTTATAAGGCAACTTTATCCATTCAAGGTACGATTTGCAATTAAATACCGGTATGGTGTGATGCACAAAGGGCATGGCCAACGGGGTATTGGGCACCCTGGCGCCGTAGTGAAATTTAGATACAAAAAGAAAGTCGCCTACCAGCAGGGTTTTTTCCATGCTCGGGGTAGGTATCATATAAGCCTCAGCAACAAAAATGCGGATAAGGGTAGCGGCAACCACTGCAAAAACAATNNGCATCTGCCCATTCGCGCACAGCAGTGCGGGGAAGTTCGGGTTGACCTGGTTTTACACCACCCGGCCCGATAAACCTTTCATTGGCCGAAAATCCGATATATGGAAAGTAAAAAGGCGCAAAAACTACTGCTACAAAATGCTCCCAGAAACTATGCCTTCTGAAAGCTGAACTCATGTCGGTTAACTGGCTGGCAATGTAAAACAGGTTAACGCCGGGTATAAAAGTCATCCAGGTCCACCAACCTGGCCTGTCAATAATTTTCTGCCACTCCAGTGAGCACAATACCGGCACAAAAGCCTTCCAGGGGTCGTTTACCCCCAATTTCTTAAAAATACCATAGGTTCCTATCCGGATACCTATCATATAAAACAGGATGATGAAAAGTAATATCATATTATGGGTTACGGGTTATTGTATTCTAAAGGGCACCTCTAAAAACTATTT
>PMXD01000360.1 GCA_003165895.1 Bacteroidota bacterium
AACTTTGTGTGCTTTGTGTTAACCTGTATTTCTTTTCTTTAATTTTAAACAGCTTCCAAGGTAAAAAGTGGCTACATAAGTCTTCCCTCTCCCCCTGCTGAAGAAGATGTCCGAAGGACAGAGGGGTGAGGATTCCCTAAAATCAATACATTTGCCGCCCAATATCTATAATAGCCATCATGATTAAATTTGAGCAGTTTCAGCTAAGCAACGGATTAAAGGTAATAGTGCATGAAGACCCCACTACCACTATGGCGGTAGTGAATGTTTTGTATAAAGTGGGGTCGCGCGATGAAACCATAGAGCAAACGGGTTTTGCCCACCTGTTTGAACATTTTATGTTCGAAGGCTCGGTAAACATACCTGAGTTTGATACTCCGCTGCAAAATGCCGCCGGTGAAAACAATGCTTTCACCTCTAACGATATTACCAACTACTACGATATTCTGCCAGCCAACAACCTGGAAACTGCCTTTTGGCTTGAAAGCGACAGGATGTTGTCACTCGCGTTTGAGGAAGAGAGCCTGGCCACACAAAAAAATGTGGTAATGGAAGAGTTTAAAGAGCACTACATTAATCAGCCTTATGGCGATGTTTGGCATAAAATGAGTGCGCTGGCATATAAAGTTCACCCATATCAATGGCCGGTAATTGGCAAAGAGCTTTCGCATATTGAACAGGTACAGCTGTCATCGGCACGCAGTTTCTTTTTTAAATACTACCGGCCTAATAATGCGGTGCTGGTGGTTGCAGGCCATGTAAAAACGGCTGAGATAAAAGCATTAGCCGAGAAATGGTTTGGCGAAATACCCGCAGGTGAAAAGATAGTCCGTAACCTGCCTAAAGAGCCTGCACAGACCGAAGCCCGTACGGAGGATGTAAAGGCCGATGTACCTGTAAATGCTATTTACAAAGCCTACAAGATGTGCGCCCGCACCGATGCAGATTACCATGCAACAGATTTGCTGCGCGATATTTTAAGCACCGGCGATTCCTCGCGCCTGTACCAGGAGCTGGTGAAGGAGAAAAAACTTTTCAGCAGTATTGGAGCTTACATTACTGAAACGGTAGACGAAGGGCTGTTTATGATAGAGGGTAAACTGAGCGAGGGTGTAAGTATGGAAGTAGCCGATGCGGCCATTGAAAATGCACTGGAAGAAATAAAAACAGAGCTTATTTCGGAAGAGGAAATGATTAAGGTAAAAAATAAGATAGAGGCTTACATGGTTTTCGGCGAAACAAACATTCTGAACCGGGCCATGAACCTGGCTTATTTTGAAATGCTGGGCAATCCTGATGATGTGAACCATGAAACAGAAAAATACACCGCTTTAACCCGCGAAAAATTACAGCAAATTGCGGCTAAGGTTTTTAGAAAAGAGCAGTCGAACACTATCAGATATTTTTCAAATAACTAAAAGAGAACGGTTTTTCACATGTGTGAAAATTGGAGGAGTATATATGAACAGAGCACAGGCCCCGGAAATAAAATTAATAGAGTCGGTTAGTTTACCGCAGTTTCAGTTACTGCACCTGGATAACGGCGTACCGGTCTACGTTATTAATGAGGGTGAGCAGGAAGTGGTAAAGCTTGAACTGATGTATAAAGCGGGTAAATGGTTCGAGGAAAAAAACCTGGTATCTGATTTTACCAACCGCATGTTGCGCGAAGGTACCGCAAAGCATAACGCCAGGGCTATTGCCGATAAATTTGATTTTTACGGCGCCAATATCAATACCGGCGCCGGATACGAAACGGCCGGCGCAGTTTTATACTCACTTACCAAACAAATTGACCACCTGCTTGAGCTGCTGGTGGAGATATTTACCGAATCAACCTTTCCTGACCATGAGTTTGAAACCATTGTTACCAACAGAAAGCAAAAGCTTGCGGTTGAATTAAAGAAGAACGAGTTTTTGGCTAACCGTAATTTTGTAAATGCCTTGTATGGCCAGAACCATCCTTATGGCCGGGTAACTGAATTTGAGCATTACGATCAGATGTCGACCGCTGACCTTAAAGCGTTCTTTAAAAAATATTACCACACATCTAACCTTACAATTATCCTGTCAGGCAGGTTTGATGAGCAGCTGATAAAAAAAATAAATCAGTTTTTTGGCGCACAAGGCAACGGTGGGGAAAAGGCTTCAGAAAACATTACACATGCCAGTGAGCCTGCAAAAGAGCTGATTCAACATGTTGAAAAGGCCGATTCAGTACAAAGCGCCGTGGTGCTGGGTAACATCAGCATCAATAAAAAACATCCTGATTTTTTAAAGCTTTCGGTTTTAAATACGGTGTTTGGCGGTTATTTCGGGTCGCGCTTAATGAGCAATATCCGCGAGGAGAAGGGATATACTTATGGTATCTATTCTTCGTTTGTATCATATCCGCATGGTGGTTTTATTGAAATAGCCAGCGAAGTAGGTAAGGAAGTGCGCGAAGCCACGCTAAACGAAATAAAACACGAAATCAATCAACTGCGCAATGAGCTGATTGGCGACGAAGAGTTGCAAATAGTAAAGAATTACATGAGTGGCAGAATATTGCGCAGCATTGACGGGCCTATGAAATTTTCCGAAACCCTGAAAGGCCTGATTCTTTACAATCAGGATGTTTCATATATTCAGCAGTTATTAAAAACCGTGCGCGAAGTAAGCAGTGAAGAATTACTTGAACTGGCCAATAAATACCTTGATTATGAAAAAATGTATAAAATAACAGTGGGGTAAGGGTCAGGCATTATTCAAAGCAAAACATTAGTGCAACTAAAGCGTTTCAAAGTCAATCTATTAAATACATAGCAGCTAAATAAAAGTGGATAAGCGAATAGTTTTCATATCATTATTAATCCTGGGCTTTGCCCTTCGAAACTTCGGGCAAACGGTTTATGCACCTTTTATGTATTGCGCCCAGGACGCAGGCACTAATGGCAATATTAATTTAACCTGGGGCGATCCCACCAATAACACCTGTGGCGCCTTTGTTCAATACAATATTTTTGCATCTTCCAATGGCCCTACAGGCCCTTATACACAAGTTGCAACTATAACCACCCAAGCCACAACAACCTATACACTTAACGGCCTTGTTACCAATACCCATCTGTACTGGTATTTTTATATGACCTGCACTTACAACTGTCCGGGCGGCACTGTGCTTTCGTCAGATACTATCAATAACATAAGCCCAACCACCCCGCAAATAATAAGCGTAACAGTAACTCCAAACAATCAATCGATTATTACTTTTCAGTCCAGCCCTTCAGAGCAAACTACCAGTTATATATTGTATTATTTTCTCCCCAATGGGTCGGCTCTTCCATGGGATACCATATATGGAAGAAATAATACGGTTGTAACAGATACCTCAACTCTATCTAACCGTAATCCAAGCAATTTTTCACAGGTATTTACGGTTGCAGCGGTAGACAGCTGCGGCGATATTAGTTCGTATAGTACTTCTCCTCAAAACACTATCCTTGCAACCGCTGCAAATACCGAATGTCAGCGCCAGGTAAATATTACCTGGAACAAATACAAAAACTGGCCGCAGGGTGTGGAGCAATACGAGGTTTGGGTAAGCAGAAACGGAGGGCCCTTTGTTGAAGATGGCTCTACTGATAGTTCCATCCTTAACTACGCTTATACCAACTTTAATACCGGAGATACTTTACAGATATATATATTGGCACTTAGCGCAGCCGATACCAATATAGTTTCGAGCAGTAACCTTATTCATTTGAAGGCCATTATAGTACAGCCGCCGGGGCTAACCAATGTTACCGTTAATGCCGCCAACCAGATTTACATGACCTGGACCGTTGACACCATTGCGCAGCTTATTTACTACGAAATATTACAAAGTGTTACCGATAGCATTAATTACCTGCCGGCAGAGCAACTGAATGTTCCGTCGCCGCTTCAGCACTTTGAAATCTACGGCGATTCGCTGGGTGTTTATCCTCAGAATAATCCTTATTACTACGAGATTGATGCATACGACAGTTGCCAGAACCAATACATTTCAGGTTTTGCCGAAACCATTTGCCTGAAAGGTGATTTATACGATTACTATGTTGCCCAACTGACCTGGAACAATTTTGAACTGGCAAACGCTACCGTTGCGTACTATAATTTATACCGCGATTTTGGCAATGGATTTCAACTTCTGCGAACCTTTCAGCCGGGTATAAATCAGTATTTTGACTCGCTACAGGCTTTTTTGAATGACAAAGGGACCTTCTGCTATTATACCGAGGCTGTTTATTACATCAATTTACCCAGCCCAAGTGGCTACCACGATACTTTAACCAGTACTTCAAACCAGGTTTGTATAGTTCACCGCCCCGTAATTTATGTACCCAATGCATTTGCGCCGGGCGGCGGTGTTCCTGAAAATACCACGTTTAAACCCACCATAATATATGGTTCTCCTTCAGGCTATTCGCTGATAATCTTTAACCGATGGGGTGCCAAAATTTTTGAAAGCAACAATCCACAAATTGGCTGGGATGGTACAACAAATGGAAAAGAAGTTGAAATGGGTGGATATGCCTATCTGATCGACTTTACAGCAGATGATGGAACAGCCATTGAACGCAAAGGAATGGTAATACTGGTAAGATAAATATTACAATATCCTGCCTCGTTTTTTATTCTTTATCGCATGGCCCGTCTTATCTAAACGATCAGGGTCTTTGTAAAGTACCAACTGGTAGAAAAGAAGAACTCCGGCGATGGCAAATAATATAGGTAAAAAATCCATAACGCATTGATTAAGTGGTATACTAAATAATACACAAGATGTATAGCCTTGTATTCATCAGCATCTTTATTCGGGCCACCTTTTTAAAGCCATTATGCTCTTTCACGCCAAAAAATCAATGAAAATCATCTTTCTTTTCAAATTCAAAGGCCGACCCGGGTATTAATGTGTTCTATCAATTAATAATACTGCAAAAAACCTGCCAAAAGTTAATTTCTTACAAAAAGAAGCCTTTATGAAACAAGGGTAGCTTTAATCTAATGCAATGTAAAATGAAGGGAATCAGGAATTAATAGTCGCAACTAACGCTTGGGCGCGCTGAATAACATATCCCAAATGTGATTAACCTCTAAGAAGCTGTTTAAAATTAAATCTAAATGCAATTTAACACAAAGAGCACGAAGGAAAATGCCAATACAAAGCCCACAAAGGAGTATATTTTTGGTGTTCTTTGTATTAACCTTTGTGTGCTTTGTGTTAACAGGTATTTCTTTTCTTTAATTTTAAACAGCTTCTTAGGTAATTGTAAGTAATAGCCCCGGCATAAGTCTCAGCAAATCCCAACTCCTCTCCTTCCCCAAACAA
The DNA here is from genome assembly GCA_003165895.1 of Bacteroidota bacterium. GTDB lineage: Bacteria > Bacteroidota > Bacteroidia > Chitinophagales > LD1 > Bog-950. Next base: position 5,354 of record PMXD01000360.1, read on the forward strand.
AATTATCTTCGCCCTGTCTTAATACAAAAACAAAACCATGGGCATACAAAAAACAATCACCATTGCAGGTAAAAGCAAACATCCATTAACCGTAAACCGGTTAGGCTACGGCACTATGCGTTTAACCGGTGAGGGCATTTACGGCGAGCCTAAAAACCGCCCGGAAGCTTTGGAGATTTTAAAGTGTGCTGTTGCTTCGGGTATTAACTTTTTAGATACGGCCGATTATTATGGCGAGGATGTAACCAACCGTCTGATTGCTGAGGCCCTTCACCCCTACCCGGCTGATTTAGTGATTTGCACCAAAGTAGGCGGCGCACGCAAGCCCGATAAAAGCTGGATACCTTTTAATAGCCCCGCCAACCTGCGCAGCAGTATTGAAAACAACCTGCGCACCTTAAAGCGCGACCATATGCAACTGGTACACTTCAGGGTAATAGGCCACGGCGCACCGTTTGAAGAGAGCATGGAAGCCATGTTTCAACTACAGAACGAAGGAAAGATTTTGCACGTGGGCGTAAGCAATGTAACACCTGAGCAACTGCAAACCGCCATGCAAATGGGCCCGGTTGCTACGGTTGAAAACATGTATGGCCACGGCCAGCGCGCTACGCATAAATCGCCTTACGGTGAAAGCAACGGCGGCGAAGAAGTGTTGGATATTTGCATTGAAAACGAAATTCCGCTGATACCGTATTTCTCGCTTTTCTTTTCAATGCCTAAAAAAGATACGCGCATAGCCGCCATAGCCCAAAAATATAAGGCCTCCGAAGCACAGGTAAACATTGCGTGGCTGCTGCACCGCTCGCCGTGGATATTGCCCATACCCGGCACCTCGCAACTTGCGCATTTTGAAGAAAACATCAAAGCCGCAGAGATTAATCTGACGGAAGAGGATATGAGGTTTTTGGAGTAATACTAAACAAAGAGGTTTATTAAAACGCACTGCCTTTATCAGAAGCCGCATCGGCAATGCTTTTCTTATAAGATGATATTACAGCCTTTAGTCTGCGGTCTGCGGAATCAAAAAAGTCGGTCCAGGTTTTTTTCTGTGCGGGCATGTCTGCCATTTTTGTAGTAACGGTTTGGTACTGGTCTTCGAAGGTGCGCGCCACTGTTTTGGCAGTGTCGGAAAGATTAGCAAGCGTATTGCCGGGTATAAAGTATTTAAAGCGCAGCCCGCTGATGGTAATTAAGCATTTACCCGCACTAACCTGAAGTTCGAGGGTGTATGATACATCGGCAGTAATATTGGCGTAATTACTGCCAGAGGCATTATCGCTGCCGGGCATTATATATTTAAAGGTATCTTTAAAACTGCAGGTGTTTTTAAAATATCCATGTGTAGGGTCTCGTGTTTCAACTACGGTGTTTTGCCCGGTATAATGCAGGGCCACCCAATCTAACGAAGTCTTATACAACTGCCCGGCATCAGCCCCGGGGCCTGCTATTACTTCAGTATACACAAACTTACCTTCATTCTGCGCCTGCATTGCCGGCGAAAAGCCAATTAAAAAAATCATATAAAAAATCAATCTTGTCATTACCAGGTTCCCCGGTTATAAAGTTAACTGTTCTCCGCCTTTACTATTATACAAGTTACAAAATCATATTTTGCCGGCCTTATAATTCATCAGAAAGGGTGCATACCAAATTGCCGCCACATGGCAGGAGTTCCGGTTGGCGGGGACGCCAACCGGGGTCGTTCTTGTGGTTGGCGTCCTCGCCAACCACCAATGTGTCACGACAATTTGGTATGCACCCCAAACTGCTTCCCGGGTCTCCGTTTAGAGATGCTGAGGTTTTCTGCAAATAATGCTGGTATGCATATTGCTAATCGCAGGGCATTAGCGCAGGGCGCATACAAAATACAAAGGTGTACTGATATAGAATTTAACAACTAAATAATCAGAAATACAAAAAAGATTAATTAATATTACATCATCGGGATAGATGTCAGGCTATGCCAAAGATTATACTTTTGATTAACGGAAGTTATTTTCACCTCTTCAAAAACCTTGTTGTATGCATACCCAACTTCTCCCAGCCAGCCTTTTAAAAGGTTTTTTCACATTATTTATTTTTGTGCTGTTTTTGGGGCAAGTCGCTTTTGCCCAGCAGAAAACCGTGCCGCTGCCTAAGCAGTATAAAATACAACCGGGCTCAATTACACCCTGGCAGGTAAAGCATCCCGGCCACTCAAACCAAAATCATTCCAACCTGAAATTTTTGGGCGATACCTCGGATGTGCTTGACTATAGTACGTATAATGAGATAATGGCAGGCAATCTACAAATTGCCTATAATGGTAGTTGGAATGCAACTAATCCTACAAATATATGCGGCAACGAATTAACTTCGTTTCTTACCATCGCTGCGGCCGATAATGGTGATTATTCGTTTGCACAGGTTGTTTATGATAGCCTTGCCTTCGCCAATTATGCCAACACCTCAGTTTACTCATTGCCAATGGCGGGCAGCACCATAACGCTTGATTCGGTGGGCATGTTTATTGGTGTATATGGTGACACATTTCAAGCCGATGGCACTATGGCCAACGATAGTCTTTTAATAAGCATTTACAGCGTGGTGGGCAATGCGGTTTCTTCAACACCGGTGCAAACCGTAGTTAACTCGGGCTATGCGGGTTTGTCGCCATTTTTTGTCGGTAGCAGTCAGCTCAAATACGTTTCATTACCGGTTTCCCAGCAGTTTAATCCGGGCGAAACTTTTGCTGTAAAAGTTACCTATCTTAATAAAGATACTTCATCGCATTGTATCCTCTCTTATAGCTATCCTGACTCGTGCCAGCAAATTGTTATACAGGGCACAACCTATGCTTCGCCCGCCTATCCATCTCCGTTTGCGCATAGCACCAGTTATGGCGAAATAGACAGTACCAGTGTTAACGGTGTTACTGTAACTGCCATAGATAACCAGAAGTTTTACAACCTGGCTACTTATAACATACCGCTTAACTGCTCGTATGTTTATGTCCAAAACTGGGAGATTTTGTCGTATGTAACTGTAAATATTCCTTATTCCACACAAATACAGGCCAGCCAGGCTACTGCCTGCGAGGGCGAAACTATAAACCTGAATGCAGAGGTTTACGGTACCGATAGCCCTAACATAACTTATACCTGGGCAGCCAGCACCGGTGGGGTATTATTGGGTGGAAACACCGCTGCTGCCAGCCTTACTGTGCCATCTAACGTTATCAGCAATATAACCGTTACCCTAACCGTAAACGATGGCAGTGGCAATGTTAGCGATAGCATGGTTATTATTAACTGCCACCTGAACGTAGCACCGGGCGGCAGCCAGACTGTTTGTACTAACAGCTATGTTGCGCTGCAAGCGGCGGTTACAGGTGGCACCATACCATATACATACCAATGGCAGGCAAGCGGTGGAGCATTATCATGCACCGGTTGTGCCAATCCGGTAGCTACTGTTTCGCAAAATACGGTGTACACCGTTACCGTTACTGATGCCGCGCAAACCACGGCAACTGCCTCATATTCATATACCGTTAACGGCATTACCAATGATGTGGGCATGACTGTGGTTAATACCGGTATACTATGCAACAGCCAGAACGATGCTACTACTGTATATGCATATGGTGGTATTGCGCCATATACCATTAACTGGGGCAATGGCAGTATTACAACCGGCGACTCTACACAAACGAATAGTTATGGTTTGCCGGGCGGCCTTGAAGTTATTTCGGTAACAGATTCAAACGGCTGTGTTGATGCTTATTTTGATACAGTTGTAAACAACGGGCCTGTTGTTACGCTGGTACAAGCTATTGAGCCGGGTTGCCCGGGCTCAACCAATGGCGAAATAATTACTTCGGTTACCGGTGGCACTGCGCCTTACAGTTATAACTGGGAAAACTATTCAAACTCTGATACACTTACCGGTGCCCAGCAGGGTTATTACCAGCTGATAGTAACCGATGCCAACGGGTGCACTGCATCTTTTGGATATACCCTGAATGCGGCACAGGATTATAATTATTACGTGTATTTAAATACTACCACTGCCAATTGCGGAGCCACCGGTGGCATTACAACATCGGTTAGCGGCGGGGTATTGCCCTACAGTTACCTTTGGAGCAACTCTGCAACCACGGCCAATATTCAAACCTCGGTTACTGCTGTTTACGAGGTTACGGTAACTGACTCGCTGGGTTGCCAGGCACAGGGTTATGCTTATGCCTACACTACGTGCCAGAGCTTTATTAACGGCACTGCATTTTACGATAGCCTGGGTACCTGCAGCCCCACCGGAAATACCGGTATGCCGGATTTAATTGTGGAGGCCACCTCTACTGCGGGCGATCAGTTTTTCGGTTATACGGATAATAACGGCAACTTTAGCCTAAACATTACCGACACCGGTACCTTTGAGCTAAGTGCGCTTAATTACTGGACCGGTATTTGCGGTAACCTTACCTTTTGCAGCAACAGTCCCCAAACGGTTTATCTGCCTGTTTTAGGTGACTCCAGCGTCAATAACAATATAGGCCTCGAAAATTCTACCGGTAGTTTCAACCTGGGCATACACCCCGGCTGGACCAGCGCCGACCCCGGGTTTGTAAAACAATACTGGGTGTTTTATTATAATTCGTCGCCTGCTGGTTATAACGGCCCTGCTACCGTAACCCTTAACTACGACCCCAACCTGGTTTACCTGTATACCGACGAAAGCCCTGCACCAGTGGTGGATAACCTCAACCATACGCTAACATGGCAGGTAAGTTCGGTGCCCGACATCTATAATAATAACTGGGCGCAGTTAGATGGCTACTTCCAGGTGCCTTCAACATTAAGCCTTAATTACCAGTTGCAAAGCACCTTTACCATAACCCCTAAAATTGGCGATTGCGATACCACTGATAATCAATACAGCTATTCCGAAATTGTAACCGGCAGCCACGACCCGAACGAGAAAACTGTTTCGCCATCCGGCCCGGTTACGGCTGATGATTCGGTGCTTACTTACACCATCCACTTCCAGAACACCGGTACCGACTCAACACACTTTATAGTTATCAGGGATACTTTATCGCCTAACCTTGACCCTGCTACAGTGCGCAATATTGCCAGCAGCGATGCATACAGCAAATTTGGAATTTCAGGCAGCGGAATTCTAACCTGGACCTTCAATCCGCTGCGTGTGGTTGACAGCGCTACCAACCCAGGCGGCAGCAAGCGCTTTATTATGTTTACGGTGCACAAGAAGCCGAACCTGCCAATAGGCACTACTATCAATAATACTGCTTCGGTTTATTTTGATTACAACACCGCAGTAGTAACCAACACCGTTAGCGATACTGAAGCTTTACCTACTTATATTTTTGAAGTAAGCAACAACAGCAATGTAAGCGTTAAAGCCTTCCCTAATCCGTTTAACGATGTAACCCACATTGTAGTAACCGGCATCAACGAAAAATTCGGTTTCGAACTTTATGATGTAACCGGCCGCTTACAGCAATCTTTACCATCTATTGATAACAACCAGTTCGATGTGCACAGAGGGCAATTGGCCAACGGGGTTTACTTATACCGTATTTTGGTTACAGGTAAGCCTGCGGCGTATGGAAAACTGGTGGTAGAATAACGTAGGGGCAGACCCAATGTCATTGACTTAACAANNGCGCTACTAAGTCAATGACATTGGGGGCGGACCCACGTGTCTGCCCTTGTGCAGTAAGTACAAAGGGCAGCAATAAAAGGCGATTTTTGCGAAAGCCCGGATGACGCAAAATTCGCCTGTGATATGAGTTGCTATTATCGGGGATGTGGCAAAGGCTGTTGAGTCGCACCCGCTAATAAACGATACAGCAATTAATATAAGCCCATGAAAAAACTATTCTTATTTTTTCTTCTTATTGCCTTAACCAGGGGCGCTTACTGCCAGCTAACCCAATCAACTGTTGGCCAGATTTACAATTTTAGTGTAGGCGATACTTTTGAGTGTAATTGTGATTTTATTGATGGGGGATGCAATCAAATGGGATATGAATCTTACGTTATTTTATCAAGGCAGGATGCAGGAGAATTTATAAATTATACAATTAAGGAAGTTCAAGCGATTGCAGGCCCGGGTTGCCCTAATACACCTGATTCCTTTATATACAATGCCACATATGGGCCAAAAGATTCGGCTATATTCTGGTACCATACCTATCATGCCTTTGGATGTGATAGCAATGGACTTTGTTATACGGATACAGTTTACAATGATACCACCAATCAAAGAAACTGGAAGGTGAATGAACATAAGGAAGGTGAAATCAGCTGGTACGAAGCTGATACTGCCTTTGCTGATGGGCTGGGGCAAGTATTGTGTAACTATGGTTCAGAAGATTTTAGCCAACAGCAAGGTGGATGCAGTTTAACCTATTATCATAAAGTTGGCCAACAACCCTGGGGGCAGTACGTTGACATTCGTTTGCCAACCGGCATTGATGAAATTAAAGAAACAGGAGCATCAATTAAAGCCTTCCCCAATCCGTTCAACGATGTAACACACATTGTAGTAACCGGCATCAACGAAAAATTCGGTTTCGAACTTTACGACGTAACTGGCCGCTTACAACAAACTATACCGGCTATTGATAACAACCAGTTTGATGTGCATAAAGGGCAGCTGGCTAACGGCGTTTACTTATACCGTATTTTGGTTACGGGTAAGGCGGCGGCGTATGGGAAACTTGTGGTTGAATAAGTTTTCAGTTTCGGTATACGGTTGAATACAAAATTGCCCGATATAGTTTGCACTTGTGTTTCCTCTCCCGTGTCCCGCGGTGCAGGTAGACACCTCCCCTCGTCCTTCCTAAAATGACCTTCATTTTGGTTTTTACTGACTGAACGTAAAGCGTAGCTTTATTTAAACTAAAGCAGGTATTTAGGCCAATTAACCAAATACAATTATGAAAACCACACTGAACATAACACTGATGCTGATGCTGGCCGGTTTATGCATTACCCCGGGATGTAAAAAGACGACTAATACAAGCCCCGGTGGCGGCGGAAGCACCGGCCTGCTTAAAACGATGATACAGGTGGTAAGCACTCCCAATGGAACCGATTCTACTATTACCAACTTAGCTTATGATAGTCAAAACCGCGTTGTAAGCCAGGTTGCAACCACCAAAATAAACAGCACCCTGTTTGGCATAGACACCACTACCTATACCTTTGGCACCGGTTCGGTTATGCAGTATTCATCTACAACCGGGGTAACTGTTACGTATACGCTAAACAGCCTGGGCTTCCGCAGCAGCGATAACCTGGGTGATACCTGGACCTACAACACGGCGGGTTATATGACCCAATCTACACAGGCGGCCGCAGGTAGCACTACCACTTACACCTACAATTCATCGAACCAGTTGACTATGGAAACTGCGGTTTCGAACAGCGGCACTAATACCTACACGTTTACGTATGCCACCAACCCCATTGGAAAGGCCGGCAGCAGCTGGAGCCAGGGCCAAAGCACCGGCGACCAGTTTGCCACCGATGTTGAGGTACAAAACGGCACCACCACCACGCTTACCGCAACTTATACACTAAATGCACAGGGCCAGTTGGGCGAAACGAGCATTGCATCCAGCGGCAGCGCTTCGCCGGTGGTTACTTATTTTATTTACTACTAATCAGCAACCGGGGGTCTTGACTGACACTTATTTACCCCCATTTTTATCGCAGCAGAGCCCCATTTGGGGCTTTGTGCGTTTTGGGGGAGGCGCGGGATAGATGCAAATGCCGGGCTTAATCCATTGGATCCTATCCTGAAAAGCCAGAAAATGAGAGCTTGCGGGGACGGAATACTTTTCTGCCCACCGTGCACAAGGGCAGATAGGTGGAGTCGCCCTACGTTAATTACCACGGCGTGAAAATGATTTGGCATTATCCGGAGATCGCCTGATTCAATGCTGGGCTCTGCCTCCTTAAACACAACCTATGCCTTACCCAAATTTTAATGGATGTATTAAAATAAAAAAGATGTCATTGCGAGGTTAATTCCCGTAAAAAATAAAAAAAATATTAACCGCGGCAATCTTCCGCTGTGTCTTTAGCGGGCAAATTACCCATGAAAGACACAGCGGAAGATT
>PMXD01000179.1 GCA_003165895.1 Bacteroidota bacterium
GGTGAGAGAAACCCTTTCGGGGTTGCCGGCAAATTGTTATGTAGTCATAGTAGAACGTTTTTTAATTAAAAGAGGAAAATGAAAAAAGTATTAATAACCGGTGGAGCAGGTTTTATCGGTTCGCATGTAGTAAGGCTTTTTGTTAATAAATATCCTGATTATGAGATATACAACCTGGATAAGCTCACTTACGCGGGCAATCTGGAGAACCTGACGGACGTTGAAGATAAACCGAATTACAAATTTGTAAAAGGCGATATTATAGATGCCGACTTTATCAATAAGCTGTTTGAAGAGCACCAGTTTTTGGCTGTTGTTCACCTGGCGGCTGAAAGCCATGTTGACCGGTCAATTACCAGTCCGCTGGACTTTGTTTTTGCTAATGTTATAGGTACGGTTAATTTATTGAACGCGGCCAGAAAAATATGGGGCTGTAACAAAGATAAACCGGTGCCAACTGACCGTATTTTCTATCATGTTTCAACCGATGAAGTTTATGGTTCGCTGGGGGAGACGGGTTTCTTTTTAGAGACTACTCCGTACGACCCTCAATCGCCATATTCTGCATCTAAAGCAAGTTCCGATCACTTTGTAAGGGCATATCACAACACTTACAATATGCCGGTGGTAATATCCAACTGCTCAAACAACTACGGGGCCAACCAGTTTCCCGAAAAGCTGATTCCGCTGTTTATTCATAATATAAAAAATAATAAACCGTTACCTGTTTACGGTGATGGTAAATACACCCGCGATTGGTTATGGGTAGAAGACCACGCCCGTGCCATTGATGTAATTATGCACAAAGGCGAGCTGGGCGAAACATACAACATTGGCGGCTTTAACGAGTGGCAGAATATTGAATTGATAAAGCTGCTTTGTAAGATAATGGACAAGAAACTGGGCCGCGCTGAGGGTGAGTCGGTAAAGCTAATTACCTACGTAAAAGACCGCCCGGGCCATGATAAGCGTTATGCTATTGATGCGACTAAGCTAAATCAAAAGTCAGGCTGGAAACCATCGGTAACATTTGAAGAAGGATTAGAGAAAACCGTAGCATGGTATTTGGAAAACGAAGAGTGGCTGAAGAATGTTACCAGTGGCGAATACCAGAAGTATTATAATGCACAGTATAAGGTAAGTTAAAAATACCGGTCATAGCGGGTACTCACCCTTCGACAAGGGGAAAAACCGTATTGACGCGGCGTGAGGGCAGACTGCATAAACGCAGAGTCCCCCATTCCGCAAAGCCGCCCCGCATAAGGCGGGATGAAGCAGAAAGGGGAGACTCTGCGGAGAAGGTTTTTATTTTAATTAGTAATTATAAAGACGTCATTGTAAGCCTCGCAATGACGAGAAAAGAATAAGTATGTACGAGATAAAATACCACCCTAAGGATATTTCCCAATTGTCGTTCCTGGTTACAGGTGGGGCGGGGTTTATTGGGTCGAATATTGTGGAGTATTTGTTGAAGTATGGTGCAAAGAAAGTAAGGGTATTGGATAACCTTGCTACCGGACGGCTTTCTAATTTTGACGGGTTTAAGGATAACACCGCTTTTGAGTTCATTAAAGGCGATATACGCGATTTAGATACCTGTAGGAAAGCCTGTGAAGGGATTAACTACATATCGCACCAGGCGGCGCTGGGTTCAGTGCCACGCTCTATAAAGGAGCCTGAAAATACGAATGCTGTAAATGTGGACGGCTTTGTAAACATGCTTATTGCTGCCAAGGATGAGGAAGTAAGCAGGTTTGTTTACGCTTCCTCTTCATCGGTATATGGTGATGAGAAATCATTACCTAAGGTGGAAGAAAAAATCGGCAGTCCATTGTCGCCCTATGCTGTAAGCAAATACACCAATGAACTTTATGGCAAGGTGTTTCAAAACGTTTACGGGCTACAGGTAGTGGGGCTGCGTTACTTTAATATATTCGGGCCACGCCAGGACCCGAATGGCGAATATGCGGCTGTAATTCCACTTTTTGTAAGTAAAATTATGAAGCGCGAAACTGTTTTTATTGACGGCGATGGCGAGCAAACCCGGGATTTTACATTTGTTGAAAACGCTGTGCAGGCCAATGTAAAGGCAATGCTGACGGATAATGCGGAAGTAGCAGGTAATGTGTTTAATATAGCCGTAGGCGCTAATTTTTCAGTGAACCAGCTTTACAACCAAACGCAGAAGCTTTTAGCAAGCGACCACAAGGCTACTTACCGGGCTGCACGCACAGGGGATATCAGAAATTCGCTGGCGGATATTTCAAAGGCACAAAGGCTTTTTAATTACGACCCGAAATTTTATTTCGACCAGGGATTGGCCATTACAGTTTCGTATTTCAAAGAACATTTTGAGAATAATTAAGTAGCGGGCCCGGCTGTTATTTAGGGTGCAGGACAAATTGCACCGAAACTACAATCCTCAATCTAAATTCCCATCTTTGCCACCGGGCAGGTTTTCTATGGGGCTTATGTCGGGATTTAATTGGCTGAACTTTGATTTATATGATTAATGCACCACCACCAGTTTGTTAGCCGCCACCACGCCATTGGCCCGTTTAATAAAAACAGTGTAAGCCAATACAGCCCTGAAAGGGCGAAAGACGGGATTTGTGCCATTTTGCCAAATACAGTAGCCAGAGGCTACGAGCATAGCAGAGCGAAGCGAGACGCATTCGCTCAAATAACACTACGTCCAAACGGGGCCATCTCTTCTTCTTATTGTCTTGTAAAATAACCATTTACAGGTTATAACCCGTTGCGGCGCTCTGAAATTTCGTTTATGTTTACAAAATGAAAGCAATGCAATTTGTAGGTATACTGGCAGCACTGGTATTGGCAAACAGCGTGTTTGCACAGGATAAAAGGATTACCGATGCCAGCCTGAACGGGCCGGATGCGTATTTCCGCACATACGATGATTTTGTTGCTAACCATTATGTGCCTTTTGATAATGTAAAGTTTGCAGATGCCGACCCAAAGAAAAAAAAGCCTTTTACGGTTTACTTTTTTGTATCGCACCGCAAAGATGTGTTTACCAATGCTACACTGTGGGGGTTCAGGTGGTACGGCCAGTTATACCGCATGAAACCCGATGATGGTTTTTACCGCGTGGTGGCCATAGGCGAAATGATATTGTATGTTGACCCTTTTTACCAGGCATTTACCGATGGTATAACACACCAGTTTCATTACGACGGGCGCATACGCAATTACTTTTCAAAAACACTTAACAGCCTGCCAATTACTATCCGTGCCGATCCGTTTAAAACTGAACAGAACCAGGACTGGCAGTTTTTTAACTGCCCTGACGGCACCACACTTACCGATTGCTTTTTAAAAAGCTTTAACCTCGATTTTATGCTTACCAGGATAGACGAAAAGACATTTAAGTATATCCGCATTACGCAAAAGGCACATGCAGTTACAACTGAATAGCGGCCCCTCCTAAATCCTCCCCGAAGGGGAGGACTTTTAGCAGCCAACAATTCTTTGTCTGAACCATGATTGAATATAGATTATAGGATTAAAGGCATGATTAAATGCAAAACAACCTGCGCGGCTGTGCCATTTTGCTAAATGCAAATACTGTAGCGTGACGCTACAAGCATAGTGAAGCGTAGCTTCCAGCTACGCTCAAACAACACGCTACGCCCAAATGGGCAATGCACCCGGTCCGGTATTCCATAATTTTGCGGATGGAGTTTTCAAACTGAATATAGCTGGCGGGCTTAACAAAAATGCCTTGTACCGACATAGCATGTGCATCAGTAACGGATTGTTTGTTAGCGCTGGTAGTAAAAAAAGATAGGGAGATTTCAATTGGTAAGATGCCAACGAAGTCAGAGACTTCTTTTTGATTGGAAGTTCGGATTTACGCTGCGCAAAGAGTTGAACAACGGGGTGACGCTCCACTATGCTACGCCCAAATGGGGCAAAAAGTAGAGGGAAAAGCCTAATGGTTTATTACGGTTGGCTGTTTTGTATTTAGCCCTGAAAGCGGCGTAATATAACAGCACCGGGTGAAGCCCGGTGTGGATTGAATTAATTTTATATAGCCCTGTAAGGGCGAAAGACAGATTTTGTGCCATTTTGCCAAATGCAAATACTGTAGCGTGACGCTACAAACATAACAAAGCGTAGCTGGAAGCTACGCTCAAACACACGCTACGCCCAAATGGGTTCATTTGCAACTAAATAGCTCTGGCCCCGCCAGTAAACTAAATTGAAAATTGCATTACTAATCGGATTTGCCCGAGCCGGTAGTTGTTTTAGTCGGGAGACTAAAACAATCATATTGTGTTCGAAGTTGGTCTTCGACACACTTCGAACAACGGGGTCTTCGACACACTTCGAACAACGGTTCCCGACAAATCTCCTTTTTAAACACCGAGGGGGTACCCCCTCGGTGTTTAAAAGTTGTGTATTCTTGTTGCCAATTTCTGTGTATTCTTAATTGCCAAAAACTGTGTATTGCTATTTACCGATTACAACCCTGAACCTATGGATAGAATTTTATTGTTTTTCGAAGGTTTGGATACTCACGCAGTTATGCGTTGTCGTGCTATCTATGGTTTTAATCCCAAAACAGCTGAATATAGAATTAACCCAGATTGTGATATTTACGACTTAAGGAATTATTTGGAGTTTGAAACAGCAGATATGAACGAAGAAAACATGGAATTGCAATATCAACCACAAGCCAATATGCTTTTACAGGGTAGCATTCTTTCAATTATTATTACTGTTTTATAGTGTAAATGGAGTTTCGTCAATGAGCGAGGTTTATAGTCCTTGGTAAGGTGCTTCGCTTTTATGCAGTGAATTTGTCCTGCATAAAGCCTAACTCTATTTGTCCAATATCATGTTAATTGAAAATTGATTTTGAGGATTAGAAATGAAAACATATCTTGTTATAACCAAAAACCAATTGGGCAAACCTATTTGTAAAACATAAATAAAAATCTGCCATGCTCTTATATTTAACTGTAAATAATGAAGAAAAATTTGTTGATTTTGAGGTTGAGGCTACTGTTCCTATGCATGATACCTTCGTATTGTTTTTTTCTACGCCCTTTACTTGTGGGTTAGAAAATGGGAAGAACTCAGACCCTTATGTTGAGTATTTCTTTAAGAAGGTTACCCATGTTTGTCATTGTAAGAAGGTCTTAAATGGTAGTCTTTCTTCTGTAACCATAGGTTTTTACTTTAATGATAATGAGATGAAACCTTTTGTTATACATCAGGAAAGTGAAGATTTTAAAATGCACTTTGGCACCAGCGAAGACCATGGAGAGCACTCATATAGCTTTTCTAAACTCTTTAATTACAAAGAATATAAGGAACTTTCTGAAATGCTTGGGCAGCCTGTGTTGAATTTTGATGAGTATATTGAGAAAGTTGTAAATGGTTCCTTTGGTCATGAAAACTTCATGCTTATTGATGCAAAGCCTAGCAAGGATTATAATATTAAATTCAGTCAGTTAATCAATACTGCGGAGCATATGAAGCTTTTAAATGAGCAAGAAAAGTTATTCTCAAGTGCTGTTTAAAATAAGTTCTTTAAATGTCTGGCTAAATGAGCCTCCACATAGAAAGCCTTTACTTTAAAATTTTTATCCATCTCAGTTGTTCCAAGTGTGCCTTC
>PMXD01000116.1 GCA_003165895.1 Bacteroidota bacterium
CGACAATTTGGTTTGCACCCAATTCAAACCACAATATATTATAAACTATCTGAGGACTTATCACGAATAGGAAAAAAAAAACAGGTAAATCTGTTTATTGGTAATACACTTGGCCCGAAATTAGAAAACTCATCAATTTCACCCAACCCTGTTCACTTTCACACAAACGATTATCTTAGCGCCTTTTAGCAGGGATGATAAGCATATTTGAAACATTCGGAGAATACATTACACTGATGTACCGGGCTTTTTCCAAGCCGGAAAAAGCAGCTATGTATTGGAAAGAGACTTTCAGGCAGGCGGCCGGTATTGGTGTTGGCTCTTTGCCCATTATTGCATTGGTATCTACCTTTATAGGGGCGGTTAGTGCAGTACAGTTTGCCTACCAGTTCAGTTCACTTAACCTGGTGCCCATGTGGTGGATTGGTTCGGTGGTGCGCAAAGCTATGATCCTGGAATTAGCCCCTACCATTTCGGCACTTCTGCTGGCCGGTAAGGTAGGTTCCAATATTGCTTCCGAGTTGGGGACTATGCGCATATCTGAACAAATTGATGCTTACGAAATAATGGGAGTTAATACGCCGGCCTATCTGGTAGGGCCTAAAATAGCTGCGGCCATTTTCGTAGTACCCATGCTGGTTATAATAGCAGTTTTTCTGGGTATACTGGGTGGGTGGGGCGCTGGTGTTGGAGGACATTTTTATACCACCGCAGAGTATTTTAAGGGTGTAACCGATGGTTTCAAATCATATGATGTGGTAGTTATGATGGTAAAGTCGTTGCTTTTTGGTTTTATAATTTCATCGGTTTCGTGCTATTATGGTTTTACTGTAACCGGAGGAGCGGTTGAAATTGGTGAGTCATCTACAAAGGCCGTGGTTTATAGTTCTATTGTTGTTGTAATTGTAAATTTTGTGGTTGCATTCCTGTTACTGTGATTGAAATTAAAAACATAAAGAAAAGTTTTGGCGGCACCCCGGTGCTGAAGGGCGTGTCTGCCACTTTTGAAGCTGGTAAGTGTAATCTTATTATAGGCAAATCAGGATCGGGCAAAACGGTAACCCTTAAATGCATGGTTGGCCTGCTGGAACCTGATGAAGGTTATATTTTGTTCGACGGAAGAAATATAACCGAAATGGCATTTACCGAACGCAAAGAGGTAAGGAAAGAAATAGGAATGTTATTTCAGGGCACAGCTTTGTTCGACTCGCTGAGTGTGGAAGAGAATATCAANNGGAAGAGAAAAAGGAGCGGGTAAATTTCTGCCTGGAGCGGGTAAACCTGCCCAACACCAATAAAAAGTATCCCGGCGAATTGTCAGGGGGTATGAAAAAGCGTGTAGGTATTGCGCGGGCTATTGTAATGAACCCCAAATATCTTTTTTGCGATGAACCCAACTCCGGCCTCGATCCTAAAACCTCCATTGTGATTGATGAACTTATTAAGGAGATTACGGAGGAATATAACATTACAACAGTAGTTAACACCCATGATATGAATTCTGTAATGGGAATTGGCGATAAAGTGGTTTTTTTGCACCAGGGGCTGAAATACTGGGAGGGTACCCATAAAGAAATCCTTAAAATTACGGATGGAGAGTTATTTGATTTTATATTCGCTTCCGACTTTTTGAAAGACCTGCGCCTGAGGGCACATTTTGATGATAAGTAGTAGAAACTAAAAAATAAAACATACCAAACGATGAGCATTTTAGTCAACAAAAATTCGAAGATAGTTGTGCAGGGATTTACCGGAAAAGAAGGAACTTTTCATGCCACGCAAATGATTGAATACGGAACTAATGTTATTGGCGGCGTTACTCCCGGTAAGGGAGGAGAAAAACACCTGGATAGGCCGGTATTCAATACCGTGGCTGATGCGCGCAAGGCTACGGGTTGTAATGTGTCAATCATCTTTGTTCCGCCGGCTTTTGCCGGCGACGCTATTATGGAAGCAGCCGATGCCGGTGTTGAACTGATAGTTTGTATTACCGAAGGCATTCCGGTGCAGGATATGGTAAAAGCCAAGGCATATTTAACAGCTAAAAAATCGCGGTTGATAGGGCCTAACTGCCCGGGGATAATTACCCCTGAAGAAGCCAAAGTGGGTATTATGCCGGCTTTTGTATTCAAAAAAGGCAAAATAGGTATTGTTTCAAAATCAGGCACCTTAACTTACGAAGCCGCCGACCAGGTTGTTAAAGCTGGCTTGGGTGTTTCAACAGCAATTGGCATAGGTGGCGACCCGATTATTGGAACCACCACTAAAGAAGCTGTGGAACTTTTTATGAACGACCCTGAAACTGAAGGTATTATTATGATAGGCGAAATTGGTGGAAGCCTGGAAGCTGAAGCTGCCCGTTGGGTTAAAGCCAACGGTACAAAACCGGTTGTAGGATTTATTGCCGGCCAAACAGCCCCTGCTGGTAGAAGAATGGGCCATGCCGGTGCAATTATTGGTGGCAAAGACGACACCGCCGCTGCCAAAATGCAGATTATGCGCGAGTGCGGAATTACTGTGGTTGACTCACCGGCAGCCATTGGCGAAACTATGGCTAAGGTTTTAAAGAGTTCGGCAGTAGTTGCTTAAAGAGTGTTAAAGTGTTCATGTGTTCAGGTGTTCAGGTTAATACAGGCATGTTTTACCTGAACACCTGAACACCTGAACACCTGAACACCTGAACACCTGAACACTTTAACACAATATTTAAATCATTCTGCTATTTTTATACTCACAAAATCAAATCTTATGAGCAGAAAAAATCTGATTGCTTTTTCTCTTGTTATTTTAGTTTTTGCAGGGTGCAAAAAAACTACCGATAATGCTTCCAAGTGGGTAGGTACATACACTTCGTCCTCCGGAGGTGGCCTGGGTTACAATAACTTTATTAACCAGGTACAGGTAGAGGAGAGTAATGATTTTACCCTGCGCCTGTTTTTAAATAATTCTTCCGGAACCAATGTGGTTACTTACACTGTGCTACAGAACGTAGTTTTACAAAATGCTACATCCGGAACCATCAGCGAAAGCGATTCAACAAATGGCCTTCACTCTCCGGCCGCGTATACCGGTTCTGTTGCCTTAATCAGCGGCGATACTTTAAAAATGATTTGTGCAGGTGTTGATAGCACCGGCGCAACTCCGATTTCATATAACTTTTACGGCGTTAAATAAGAAAATGAATTATACCCTGATAACAGGCGCTTCAAAAGGCATAGGTAAAGCAATTGCCATTGAAGCGGCAAGCCGCGGAATGAATTTGTTGTTGGTGGCCAGGTCAAAAGAACTACTGGATAAACTGGCAGTTGAACTTTCGGCAAAAAACGTTTCGGTAAAAACTTTTGTTGCCGACCTTTTTGAAGAGGACGCAGCCGGTAAAATATTTCAATACGCCAAAGAAAACTCCCTGAACATTAACATGCTTGCCAACAATGCAGGCATGGGTTATTATGGCAATTTTGACGAGTGTGATTTAAAAAAACACCTGGAGGTAATGCATTTGAATATGGATGCCTGCGTAAAACTTGCGTATACATTTTTAAAGAACTCCGGCCCCGGCCAAAGAAGATATATACTGAATACGGTTAGTACCGGCGCCTACCAGCCGGTGCCTGCCATGGCTATTTATGCAGCATCAAAAGCCTTTATGCTTTTCTTTTCAAGAGCCCTTCGCGAGGAATTGAAAAAGAAAAATGTGTATGTAACAGCCCTTTGCCCGGGAGGAACAGAAACTGAGTTTTTTGGGCCGGCACAGATGACCGGGTTGGCTAAAAAGAATGCCCGGTTTATGATGAGCGCGGAGAAAGTTGCCAGAGTTGGCTTACAGGCTGTAATGAAAAATAAGAGTGTTGTTATTCCCGGTATAACAAATAAAGTAGGGGCCATTGCCTCTAAACTGGCCCCCCATGATATTGTAGTTCCCGTGGCCGGTAATTTTTTTAAGGTATAAGTAGATTTAGTCCTCGTCCAAATCCTCCGCCAAGGAGGGGACTTTAAGCCCTTCTTTTTCGGAGAAAGCCTGTCTTGACATTTTTGTTAGGAGATTTAAAATAACCTGAGTTATGGATTACAAAAGCATTAGCAAGAAAAATCCACAAGAAAGAAATTGTAGCGTTTTGATCTTTATTGCCGTCTGCTTCAGCTGACGGATGGTTCTGGAAAAGAATTACGGCTTTAGCCACAGTGCCTT
>PMXD01000092.1 GCA_003165895.1 Bacteroidota bacterium
CGCGTGTAAAATAAATCCAAATGCAGTTTAACACAAAGAGCACAAAGAGAAATGCCAATACAAAGGCCACAAAGAAGTATATTTTTGGTGTTCTTTGTATTAACCTTTGTGTTCTTTGTGTTAACAGGTATTTCTTTTCTTTAATTTTAAACAGCTTCTTAGTGCCTTTGTGGCTAAATGATTTAATGCTCATCCATGTTTAAATATCGAAATTCCAATCGGTTTCGTTTCCTTCAAATTCTTTGCGGAGTTTTACCTTTTGAATTTGCCGTTCAATTATCATATCGGCAATGGTTGGTGCAAAGTTTTCGGGTGGGGTTTCTTTTAAGGTTGCGTGTAATTTTCTTTCATTCACATCAACACGGTAGAGTAGCCACATCAGTTTCTCCATATTCTTTTCGGCCAGTTCTTCAATCCGCTCAATCAGCAGCTTTCTGAAAGCCTGGAATTTTTCTTCCTCATTTGTTACGGCAGGCAATAACTGTCCGTCAATTTCAAACGATTCAAAAAGTTCCTGTTGTAAATCTTCCGTTTTCATTTTTGCTTTTTAGAAAGTATGTCTATATGGCCTTTATCCAACACCCCAATGCCAAATAATGCGAAGTCGTATTTAACGGGGTCGAGAGGGTCGAAGGAGCGTAAATTTTCGGTTAGTTCCAAAACGGTTTGCCAGTCGGTTTGGGTGCGTTTAATTAAACCAAGTTTGCGGCCAACCCTGTCAACATGCACATCAAGCGGGCATAATAACTGGGCGGGTTTTATCTTATTCCAGAGGCCAAAATCTACCCCGCTTTTATCTTTACGCACCATCCACCTAAGATACATGTTAATTCGCTTGCAAGTAGATTTCCGGACTGGGGTAGCAATGTGTTTTTTAGTACGGTGCGGTGCATCATCCAGAGAAAAGAAGAGGTTGTGGAAACCCACCAAACCAGGCTCTGTGGTTTGGGCATTTTTGGGCATGGTGTTACAAAAGGCATCTTCCAGGCTGTCGTGGCTTTGATAGTAGTTTTTGAAGAATTCGATAAAATAAAGCGTATCGGTAGTATTAAAGGTGCGGTGCTTAAACTGAAGGAATTTTTTGAGGTCTTTTTCCTGGTGGCCGAGCATAAACTGGTGGGGCGCGCCGTCCATTAATTCTGCCAGTTTTTTTGCCGAGGTTATAATGGATTTCCGGTTGCCCCATGAGAGCATGGCGGTCCAGAAAGCCATAATTTCGATATCTTGTTTTTGGGAGAATGAATGGGGGATAGAAATGGGGTCATTTTCAATAAAAGCGGTGGCATTGAACTCGATGTATTTTTGTTCCAGGAGCTCATGAATTTTATCGTTAGCGTGGGCAGTTTTCTTCATAATCAAATAGCGGATTTAAAACTAAAGAAAAGAAATGCAGGGTAACACAAAGCGCACAAAGTTCANNGCATTTGGATTTAATTTTAAACTGGTTATCAGGCAAATTTGGACTTTAAAGCCAACAAAGGCCGGCTTATCTTTTAAACCGGGTTTTTATCTGATTAAAATCACCGGAAACCGGCCTATTATTGTATGCTAAAAGAATAATTCTTTCCATTTTCTTGTATTATTTCACGAAATATTATCTTTAAACAATTATCCAACAAAACAACCGGCTATGGGATCAAGGATTACAAGAAATATACTTACACTCAGTATAGTGATGCTGCTTATTATTTGTACGGCTTCAGCGCAGAACAAAGAGGTAGATAAAGGAAAGGCAGCACTTGCAAAAGCGATGGAACAAAAGGATGCCAGCAAGCGCCAGGAATTAATTAATTCAGCAAGGGAAGATTTTCAGAAGGGCGGCTTAAAGACACAGGAGGTTGCGATTATTTTGGGGGACACCTATCTANNGGTAAATGCGGCTAATTCGTACAGCACTGCCAGCAAGGAAGATAAGAAAGCGGGATTTAAAAAAGTTGCCGATGCCTATGTTGAGACTGCTTTTAACGGTGATGAAAAAGCTGAGAATAAGGCTATAAACAAGGCGATGGATTATTACAAAAAATCAGATGCCTTAAAAGAAGGTGCCCGCAACATAGGGGATAAATATTACGGTAAAGGTATTGACGGATATAATAAAGCCATTGACTTTTATATACTAGGTGGCGCAGATGTGAAGTTAGAGTCCATTGCCAAAGAATATTTTGATAAAGGCGGAGAGAGCGAAGATAAAGCCGCGGAAGTTTATTTGCGCATGAAAACGCCGGAAGGAGATACGAAAGCCGGGGATATTTATTTTAACCGAAAAGAATACGCAAAGGCGATAGATGCATATGAAAAGGGCAATTCGGCAGATGGAATAAAGAAATATGCTGATTACCTGTATTCGCAAAACAAAAATGATGATGCCGATAACTATTACGTAAAGGTTGCTGCCATCTATGCTACATCAAAAGACGACGGCGCCCTTGAAAAGCTGGCTACCGAAAGCCAGAAGAAAGGAAGCTATGGTTTGGCTGCCCGCATTTATGATAAAGCAGGCAATAGTACTTTAAGCGATAAAAGTAATGGCTACGCCGAACTGATAAACTTTAACCTGGATAGCGCAAAAATATTTTTCAATAATGTAAACGATGCCGCAACAGTTAAGGCTATAGATGACAATGTGAAGGTTTTAAATGCGCTGAAGGATATTGCCGATAATTTTGATGAGGTAATGAAATCCGCACCTTTTGTAACTATGATTACCGATAGTGTAACAGGCCAGTCAACCCCTTCTGCCAACGATCAGAAAACGCTTGAAGATTATTATAAATCAGTGCGCGACCAGATAGTTAAAAATGTGTTTGACGTTTCGGCTAACATGGCCAAACTGAAAAGTGATGACCTTAAAAAATATGCGCGCCTCAGATTTTTACGTTATGGTGCAATTAGAAAGATATTGAATACTGAAACATTTGCCATAGTTAAACAGAAGGCAGATATTAAAGCGAAGGATGTAGTGCTTTAATATGAGTTTACGATTAAAAAGGAAGGGCGCAAATTATAATCGGCGCCTTTCTTTTTTTATTAACCCGCGGGTAACCGGGATAGGCAAAACAATAAGCATAAAGTTTGCTTCGGAACTATTATATTTCAATTTATAAACCTGCCGGTATGCACAACAGCGTTTTTACCCCCTTGAAATATGTATTGGCATTTTGGGTCTTTATGCTAACCACCTACACAGCGCAGGGGGTATGCCTTATTACCGATTCAACAATTACAACTTCTATTTGCAGCGGTGATACTTTTTATGTGGGCGCTTATGCCCATACACAAACCAATACTTATACTGATACCCTGGTAAATGCCGCAGGATGCGACAGTATTGTTACCCTGAACCTTACCGTTATACCGCCGGTGGCTGCAACACTTGCAGATACCATCTGTTCAGGCGATACCGCACATTTTAATGGCAAAAATTTAACCGTTTCCGGTACTTATGCTGATACCGCCATTTCTTTTACTACCGGTTGCGATAGTATAACCACGCTAACCCTTACCGTAATTGCTCCGGTTAGAACAACTATTGGCGATACAATCTGCACCGGAGACATCGCTTATTTTAATGGCAGGGCCTACACTATTTCAGGTGCGCATAAGGATACGCTTACTTCGGTAAGCGGCTGCGATAGTATAGTTACGTTTAATTTATTGGTAAGGCCTGTGTTAACCGGCAGCATAAGTCAAAGTGTTTGTCGTGGGGGGAGTTATAACTTTAATGGTACACAGCTAATGCTGGAAGGTACTTACATAGACACTTTGACTAACGGGTCTGGCTGCGATAGCGTGATTACACTTACGTTAACTTATAACCCTGATGTGCCACATAATATAAGCGTTAGCATTTGCCAGGGAAGCAGCTACGCTTATAATGGCGACACATTGATTTACAGCGGTGTTTATAATGATACCTTAGTTGCGTCTACCGGCTGCGATAGCCTGGTAGTGTTAACCCTGAATATAATGCCTAATCCGCTTGAGCCGTACATTGTTGCTTCGGGCGATACGTTGACGGCATCGGCGGCACCGGCTTATCAATGGGTTTTAAATGGAAGCGCTATTGCAGGTGATACCGGCATTAACCTTGTGACCACTCAAACGGGAGATTACCAGGTTGAAATTACCGGGCCTAACGGTTGTAAAAATACCAGCGCCGCTTATTACGAAAATGCACTTGGAATAAACAATGTGCAGAGTGCATGGAATGTTAAGTTATATCCCAACCCTAACAACGGTACATTTATTATTGCCTTCTCAGATAATGTAACCCGGGTGGTGCAAATTACCGATGCTTTGGACAGGGTTATTATGGCGGATGAAATTGTAAGCGGCACTAAAGAGTTTAACCTGACTGCATTGGCCGGCGGCGTTTATTTTACGCGTATTAAACAGCAGGATGAGATTAGGACGATAAGGTTTGTGATTGCGAAGTAATAGCCCCCTCCGAACCTGCCCCGAAAGGGGAGGCTTAATGCAAACGGCCAATACAAACTCACCCTGTCCTGCGGACATCCCTCTCTTTGAAAAAAGAGAGGAAAAATGCAAAATACAAGCGGTGAAAATTTAATTTTCGCCGCTTGTATTTGTTATGCCAGCGCCTGTTTTAAATCGTCAATTAAATCTTCTACATCTTCGATGCCCACACTTAAACGAAGCAGGTTATCTACTACGCCTACACGTTCGCGTTCGGCTTTGGGTATAGAGGCGTGGGTCATGGTGGATGGGTGATTGATAAGCGATTCAACACCACCTAAAGACTCTGCTAAAGAAAAGACTTTGAACGAGGAGGCGATTTTGAAAGTATCTTCTAGTGATGCTCCTTTTAAAACAATAGATATCATACCGCCGAAGTCCTTCATTTGCTTTTTGGCGACGGTATGGTTGGGATGGTCCTCAAAACCTGGCCAGTATATTTTTTCGATGCGGGGGTGGGGCTTAAGGAATTCCGCAATTTTTCTTCCATTAAAGCAGTGGCGCTCCATTCTGATGTGGAGTGTTTTTATGCCGCGCAGTACTAAGAATGAATCCATAGGGCCAGGGTTAGCGCCACAGGAGTTTAGTATGAAGTAAAGACGTTCGTGCAGTTTATCATCGTTCATAATTAAAGCACCCATTACTACATCGCTGTGGCCGCCTAAGTATTTGGTTACAGAGTGCATTACAATATCGGCACCCAACAGTAATGGATTTTGTAAATAAGGGGATGCAAAGGTATTATCAACCGCAAGCAGGATGTTATGCTTTTTGGCGATTTTAGAGCAGGCTGCTATATCTACAATCTGCATAGTGGGATTGGTGGGTGTTTCAACCCAAAGCAATTTTGTTTTTTCGTTTACATACTTCTCGATGTTTGAAGCATCGCTCAGGTTTATGAAGTGGAACTTAATGCCGTAGTTGGCAAAAATTTTGGTAAACATCCGGTACGAGCCGCCATATAAATCATCGCCGGTAATTACTTCGTCGCCGGGCAGCAATAACTTAATAACCGCGTCGGTTGCGCCCATGCCACTGCTGAAACAGATGGCGTGTTTGCCTTCTTCAAGGGCAGCGATATTTTTTTCGAGCGCTACGCGGGTTGGGTTTTTGCCGCGGGCATAACCGTATCCTTTATTGATGCCGGGGCTTTCCTGCACATACGTTGAGGTTTGATAAATGGGGGTCATAATAGCCCCGGTGGTTGGGTCAGGCTCTAAGCCTGCATGTATTGCTTTGGTTCCGAATTTCATTTTGAGAGATTTGAGAGATGCAAATATATGATTCAAAAAACTGGTTGAGGAATTAAATTGACTTTAAGTATTAGATTTTTGTGATTTTATCACAATTTTTTAATGGTGGGAATAATTTTTCGTATATTTGCGGCAAAATAATGTAAATGATAATTGAATTTAGTGTTGGCAATTACCTGTCAATTAAAGATCCAATAACGCTTAGCATGCTCGCGTCAAATTCTGTAAAGGAATTGGAGGGAGAGGGGAATGACCTAAATAATGTATTCTATGATTTTGGTGAAAAGAATAAATATCTGAAAAGTTCGGTACTATACGGCGCGAATGGAAGTGGTAAAAGTAATTTATTGTCGGCCATTGGTTTTTTCAGATCTTTCATTTTGTATTCCTCTAATGATCGTCAGGGTGACGATAAAATTGATGTAATCCCTTTTTTATTAAGTTCAGAGACAGAAAACAGTCCTTCATCTTTTGAGATGATATTTGCTATTGATGATGTCAGATATCGCTATGGTTTTGAGGTTACAAAAGAAAATATTACTGCGGAATGGCTTTTTGTTCTAGACTTAAAAACGGGGACTAAGGAAAGCAATTTTTTTACCAGAGAGAAACAGAATATTAATGTCCTTGGAAGAAACTTTAAGGAGGGTAAAGGACTTGAAAGTAAGACAAGGCCTAATGCTCTATTCCTTTCAACAGTTGCCCAACTCAACGGGGAGCAAGCAACAAAAATTCAAAAATGGTTTAAACGAACTATTAATATTATTTCCGGTTTAGAAGATTCTACAACCGGATATACAATTGGCAGGTTTCAAAGTGAATTAGATTTTAAGAAAAAGATAATTGATTTTATTAAGTTAATTGATTTAGGAATAGAGGATATCAAAATCGAAGAAAAGGTTTTTACGGAGTTTGCTTCTAAGATAGCGCCTAATGGGAAGACAAGCGATAAAATAGCCTCATTGCTCGAGGAGCTACAGAAAGAAATCAAAGGTGCCGACGATGCTAAGGAAATAACAATTAATGCTTATCATAAAAAGTATGGGAATGATAACACAATAATTGAAAATGTTCCAATGGATTTTGGACTTGAATCCAGAGGCACTCAAAAACTATTTGCGTTGCTAGGACCTTTGCTTGATACAATTGAAAACGGAAAAATTTTGATAGTTGATGAATTAGATTCACGACTTCATACAAAGTTAACGATTGAACTCTTAAAGATTTTTGAGTCAAAGATTAATAAAAAAAATGCCCAACTCATTTTTGCGTCTCACGACACCAATTTATTGAGAGGAGACTTGTTTAGGCGAGATCAGATTTGGTTTGCGGAAAAGAATCCGATCGGAGCTACTGATTTATACTCATTAGTTGAGTATAAAATTAATAAAGAAATTAGTGTAAGAAATGATGCCTCCTTTGAAAAGGATTATTTAATAGGTAAGTACGGGGCCATCCCTTATTTTGGTAATATTGAGAAATTTTTAAACGAATTTGTAAATGAGCAGCAAGAAGTTCGGTAAAGACAAATTCAAGGTTAAAAACGAAGGGGCATTTAAAAGACTTCAAAATACCAGAGAGGAGCGTGGAGGTAAAGAAGAATTGCCTAAGGTGGTTTTTAGTTTCAAAGACTTTGACGTAAGGCAAATTCCGCCAGGCCAAAGTTATGAGGACTGGCAAAATGATGGACTTTTATCAACTATGATGGCAAAACTCAACGCCATTAGCCAGATGAATATCGTCGAAGCTTTGCAACAAGAGGTAATAAAAATATACAGCGACTTTCCTGCTAATTCGGAGTTTGCTGCTTCAAAGCATATCAGTGAGGATGTTAAATGGGCTGTAATAATGGATGTGGGCGGGCAAAAGGCTAGAATCGCAGGACATGTTATTGGGAACGTTTTTCATGTTGTTTTTTTGGACAAAAATCATAGATTTTTCATTACGGAGAAGAAGAATACATAATAAAATTTTATTTCTGTTCTGAACATTTTAACCACGCCGTCCTGTCAAAATAAACTTCATTGCGGCTTATTTTTCCGTTTTGTAATTCAACTATGTCAAGCCCCTGCTCAACAATGCTTTTATCTCCAACGGGTATTTCGGCTTCCCACTTTAAAGTAAAGCCTTTGGTGGTTTCAATTATTTCGAGGGCTTTCCATTTCCAGTTGGGGTTATACTTTAACAGCTTGCTGAAATAGGGGAGGAGTTGTTGATGGCCTGTTAGGCCCTGACGGTTAGCAGGGTCGGAGTAGAAGGCGTCTTCGGTATAGAAAGTTAGAAGCTTTTCAGGTTGGTTGCCGGTCCAGGAGTTTAGCCAGGTGGTGCAGAATTCAGTGAGATTATTCATTTTGGGAATTTAAAATAAATGCGAAAACAACCCATCGCGCAATTTAGGCTCAAACCAGGTTGATTTGGGGGGCATGATGTTACCGCTGTTGGCTATATCCATTAATTGCTGAAGCGATACCGGGTAAAGGGCAAAGGCAACTTTCATTTCGCCACTGTCAACTCGTCTTTCTAATTCCTCCAAACCGCGGATACCACCTATAAAATCAATACGCTTATCGGTACGTGGGTCTGCAATACCTAACACGGGGCTTAGCAGGTTGTTTTGTAAAATTGAAATATCGAGTACCCCTACTGCGTCGTTTGTAAAGCTTCCTTCTTTAGGAATCAGCTCATACCAACTACCGTCTAAATACATTGTAATTTGATGCAGCTGTGCAGGTTTTTTATTGCTGGTTTTGCTGATTGAGAAATGCTGACCCGCTTTTTGAAGAAACCCTTCGGGGGTATTTCCATTCAAATCTTTTACCACGCGGTTGTAATCCATGATGGCCAGTTGGTTATCAGGGAACAAAACTGACAGAAAGAAATTGTATTCCTCCTGGCCGGTATGTGCAGGGTTTTGTTCGCGCATTTTTTGACCAACCTTTGCAGCGGAAGCTGTTCGGTGGTGGCCATCGGCTATATAAGTATATGGTATCTGCTGCGCGAAAATGGAGAGGATGTTTTCTATTGCATCGCTTTCGCTGATTACCCAAACGGTATGTTGAATGTTATCGTCCGCCGTAAAATCGTACACTGGTTTTTGGTACACCAATACATTTTCTACGATAGCATCAATATCGTTGTTTTTAGGATAGGTGAGGAAAATGGGCCCCACATGCGCCTGTAAAGTTTGCATGTGTTCAATGCGGTCCTGCTCTTTTTCGGGCCGGGTTAACTCGTGCTTTTTTATAACATCGTTAAAGTAGTCGTCGATGGAAGAGCAGGCTACCAGGCCAAATTGTTTACGGCCATTCATTTCCTGCGCATATATATATAGTAAAGGTTGCCCGTCCTGAGCCAGTACCCCATCGGATATCATTTTATAGAAAGTCTCTTTGGCTTTGTCATAAACCTGTTGCGAGTGCTCATCTGTTCCCACAGGCAGATCAATTTCGGCGCGGCTTACATGCAGAAAGGAATAAGGGTTGCCTTTTGCCATTTCTTTCGCTTCTGCAGTATTCATAACATCATAAGGCAATGAAGCTACCTGCTGTGCCAATTCAGTTTTTGGGCGAACCCCTTTAAATGCTTTTATAATAGCCATGAGTAGAAGCTGATTAAAAATTAAGAATGAAAATGCAGTTTAACACAAAGCACACAAAGGTTTATAAAAAGAGCACAAAAGAAATTGTATTCTTAGTGCTCTTTGCTTTGTTTTTCTTTGTGTCCTTTGTGTTAAACTGCATTTTATTGCGGCGAATTTAGACTTCTTCACGAAATGGTCAATACAAACTCACCCCGTCCGCCGCGGCGGACACCCCTCTCTTTGAAAAAAAGAGAGGGGAAAGACGTAATACAAGGAATGCGGTGCAGGTCATTTTCAGAAGGATTCTATTTATAGAAATTGTTCTTCGGTAACGAATAAAGAGGCGGCGATGGCATCGGCAAATAACCTTCCTCCGTTGGTAAGGGTTAATACATCATTCACTAAAGTAAAATGCGATGGCTCAATAACACTTAAATCCTGTTTTATCCAATCAGCAACCTGTGGCTCAAAGTTTGAAAGATCCAATCCCCACATGGTACGCAGAGAGGTCATTATCCGTTCGTTTATCTGCTGGGCCTTGGTTAGCACTTCTTCTTCGGCAGGAATAATACCGGCGGCGATGGATTGGATGTAGTTGATATTATTGGCCACATTCCACCTTCGGGCAACTTTATTGTATGAGTGTGCTGAGGGGCCGAGGCCCAGATATTTTTTGCCACTCCAGTAATTGGAATTGTGTATGGCATATTTACCGGGCTTTGCGAAGTTTGAAATCTCGTATTGCCCGTAGCCGGCCCTTTTCATCTCTTCCATCAAAATGTTGAACTGGTTTGCCGCTTGTTCTT
This sequence comes from Bacteroidota bacterium, assembly GCA_003165895.1. GTDB lineage: Bacteria > Bacteroidota > Bacteroidia > Chitinophagales > LD1 > Bog-950. Next base: position 10,116 of record PMXD01000092.1, read on the forward strand.
CACTAACGGCTAATCGCTCTCCTTTCTTTATCTTTCTATCAAGGCTTGTCTTGGGTTCAACGGTAAGTGCATAGGATGAAATGTGTGGTATGTTCAATGCAAAAGCTGTTTCCAGGTTTTTGTGCCATCGTTCATCATTCATAGTGGGGGTGCCGTAAATCAGGTCGATGGTTATGTTTTCAAAACCGGCGTCCTGTACTCTTTTAATAGAAGTAGCGGCTTCATCCGAATTATGCGCCCGGTTCATATACTTTAAGTCATCATCAAAAAAAGACTGAACACCAATCGAGAACCTGTTGAAGCCTAAACTACGTAGTTCGCTTAGCTCTTTTATTTTCTCAGCGTTCAGGTCATCAGGGTTTGCTTCAAGTGTAAATTCCTGTAGATTGCTGAGGTCGTAGTGGGTTCGGAGTTTTTTTACAATAGCCACCAACTCTGGCTGTGAAAGCAGGGANNAGCAGGGCTTCAACAAACTTATCTTTATTGCCCGGCGAGGTGGTGAAATAGAAATTACAATAGTGGCAAGCCTGCTTACAGAAAGGGATGTGAATGTAGATGCCTGCCATAGTTAATCCTCACCCTGCCCTCTCCGAAGGAGAGGGTTCTAAAGCCCTTCTCTTTTGGAGAAGGGTTTGAGATGAGGACACAAAAGTATAATTTGAGTTCATCTTTACCGTTATCTTTACTTTGTTCAAAATGCGGGTAACTCTATTTATCATGTTTATGCTGTTGCTGATGGTTTCTTTCGGCCAGGGCAAATATTCTGTGAGCGTAATTTCGCAGGACCAGCCAAAAGAGTTTTTTACCAAAAGCTTTGCGTATAAAGAGAAGGTGAAAGATTCAGCGCAGGCAGTGCAGGAAGCGCGCGACCTGATTTTAAAATTAAGGACTGCAGGTTATGCGGCGTGTTCGGTTGATAGTGCCATTGCAGATACTGTAAGGGCTATACTATATATATATGTAGGCGAAAAGGTAGACAACATTATTTTGAAGAACGGCAACGTGGATGATAAGCTGCTTGGCGATGCCGGGGTTAAATATTTTGTAACCAGTGGCAAGGCAATAAAAATGACCGATGCCGAAGTGGTAAAAGATAAATTACTGCAACAGTGCGAAAACACGGGCTACCCGTTTGCAAGCGTCAGGTTGGATAGCTTTGGCAGAAGTGGAATGGCTTTTACTGCCAGGGTTTTTTTGGATAAACACGAACTAATACGTTTTGATACTATACACATACTTGGCAAAACGCACATTAAAAAAGCTTTTTTAAAAAGCTACCTGGGTATAAAGCCGGGCAAGCCTTATAATGAAACGGTGGTTAAGCGAATTACGCAACGCCTGGCTGAGTTGCAGTTTTTACAAGCCATACAACCCCGGACGGTAGAGTTTTTAAATGGCAAAGCCAAAGTGAACCTGTTTGTAAAAGAAAAAAAGTCCAGCCAGTTTGATTTTCTGCTGGGGCTTTTGCCGGGCGCATCGGGGCAGAAAGTACTTGTTACCGGCGATGTAACACTGCATCTTTTAAGCCCCTTTGGTTTAGGCGAAGACATTTACCTGCAGTGGCAAAAGCTACAGCCTCAAACACAAACGCTGGATATTAAACTTAGCTATCCTTACTTGCTGGGCCTGCCGCTGGGCCTTAGCGCCAAGTTCAATCTTTACAAAGCAGACACATCGTACGTGGATGTGAATGGCGATTATGGTTTGCAGTATCAATTGGCCGGAAGCGATTATTTACGGGCCTCGCTTAAACAGAAGATAACCATTATTACCAGCGTTGATACGTCATACATTATTCAAAACCGCGCCTTGCCGCCCGACATAGATTTAATGAGTAACGACTTTGCGCTTGAATATTTTACCCAGCGCCTGGATTACCGGTTTAACCCAACCTCGGGTTATACCCTTACCGTAAATGGCGCAGTGGGTATACGCAACATAAGAGAGAACAGTGGCATTACGGGATTGTATGATGAAGTAACAGGTGGAAATTTCAGCTTTCTGTATGATTCAATAAAACTGAAGACCATTGAATTCAGCCNNCGTTGAAAAATACTGGAAACTGGCGGCGCGCCATACCATAAAAACAAACTTCGACGGCAAATACTTTTACGCACCGAACATTTTTCAGAACGAAATGTACAGGTTGGGTGGTATAAATTCACTTCGGGGTTTTGATGATCAGTCTATCTTTACGCCATATTACGCTATGGGCAATGTTGAATATCGCTTTCTGCTTTCAAAGAATTCTTTTTTCGGGGCGTTCTTTAATGCAGCTTTAGTCCAAAACTCAGTTACCCGTAAGGGATTTGATTACCCTTATGGCTTTGGGGTAAGTGCGGCTATAGAAACAAAGGCCGGGGTTTTTGGAATTACTTATGCTATGGGAACGCAGCTGGGAAACAAGTTCACCTTTAACTCGGCTAAAATTCATTTTGGTTACGTAAATTATTTTTAGTTGCTGCAGAAATTTTTGACTGTCTTCTTTTTTATTCTTTCCACGATATGCCTGCATGCGCAGACAGGTGATTCAGTGGCCCTAAACACGGCATCGGATACTTTAACCAAATCAGATTCAGTTGAGGTAAAAGGATATGCCGCTATGGCCGACAGCCAATCTGTTTTACTGAATGGAAACAAAACAGTTGTGAACGATATTGAGCAGTTGCATCAGTCTGAGAAGAATGTTTGGGTATTTGTTTTGCTTGTTATGCTGCTTGCCGCGCTTACGTATCTTAAAACCGCATTCGGAAAAGATGTGGAGGAACTGGTGCAGGCGGTAAGCAATCAGAACCTGGCGCAACAGATATTCAGGACGCAATCAAAGGAGTTTTCTTTCTCTGCAATCGTACTGAACCTGAATTTTATTGTGGTGATGAGTTTGTATGTACGGTTTATTTTGGTGCACTACTTTCATGTTTCAACGCTTGAAAGTTTCTATTCTATACTTTTCATGAATTTTTTATTCACATTTTTTTATCTGGGGAAGATAGCTGTAGTTAAGCTTATTGGTGTGTTGTTTGAAGTGAGTGATGCATGCGAAGAATATATTTTCAATTTTACTATTGTGTGTAAAACCATAGGATTGACGCTGCTTCCCGCGTTATTTATATTTTATACAGCACCACAAAAGTTTTTCAATTTTGTTTTTGTTATCACAATTTTAATTTTTGTTTGCATGCTTGCAATCTTCATTTGGCGGGGGTTATCCACAGCATACAAATTATTGTACAGCAACGTGTATCATTTTTTTATTTATGTTTGTGTTGTAGAAATATCAACGATATTTTTACTGTTTAAATTGTTAACCAAAACAATTACCTAACCATGGCAACAAAAAAGAAAGCTGCTCCAAAAAAAGCAGCTAAGAAAGCCGCTCCTAAAAAAGCAGCTAAGAAAGCAGCAAAAAAAAANNCCTGCTGCCAGAAAGCCCGTTGAGAAATCAAAGCGGGTAAATTCAGGCAGCAAAACATCCAACAGTAGCAGTACTCTTAAAAAGAAGGCTGATGTGATATCACCTGAAAAGAGTACTGCTTCTTTTTTGCCCAAGCCCCAGTCAGGTAAACCGCAAATCATTATTCCCCACCGCCCTGAAAGGAATTACGCCGAACTTATATCCAAGGCGCCTAAAACAAAAGTAAAAACCATATTGGTTGCCCAACCTCAACCCGAGGGCCCTAAATCTATTTACTACGACCTGGAAGTAAAATACAAAATGAAGTTTACGTTTGTTCCGTTTGTAAAAGTGGAAGGCGTTGCCGGAAAAGATTTCAGAAAACAAAGGATAGTACTAAACGATTACAGCGGCATTGTTTTTACAAGCCGTAATGCCATTGACCATTTCTTCAGAATATGTGATGAGTTGCGCGTAAAGATGAGCCAGGAGACCAAGTACTTTTGTACCAGCGAAGCCATTGCGCTGTATTTGCAGAAGTACACCCAGTACAGAAAGCGCAAAGTATTTTACGGAGACATGAATAATAACAAGGAGTTACGCATGCTGCTGATAAAGCATAAAGAGGCCACCAGGTTTTTATATATCTGTGCAGAAACCAAGAAAGACGAGATACCTGCATTTATGGCGGCTAACGGATTTAATTATGTAGAAGGTGTAATGTATAAAACCGCCCCGGTTGACCTTACAGCCACAGATCCGCATAAATTTGATATGCTGCTTCTTTTCAGCCCTACAGGCATTAATGCGCTGTTTCATAACTATCCTAAATTTGAGCAGGGTAAATTGCGCATAGCCGCTTACGGAAAAATAACAGCTGATTCGGTATTGGATAAAGGTTTAACCCTGCATTTAATGGCGCCACTGGGCCACACGCTTACCATTATGGTGGCGCTGGATCATTACTTAAAGGAGTCTAACAAATAAAGCCCCAGCCCCCTCTAAATCTCCCCCGAAGGGGGGAGACTTTATGCAAATACTAAATAGAATGCAAGCCGTGGGCTTGCATTTGTTTTTATGGACATGGTTGCCCACCTGTGGGGGAAGGCCTGGAACAACGGTGGCCCTTCCAAACCACCCCGAAGGGGAGACTTAATACAAAATACAAACTCACCCCCGTCCTACAGACACCCCCCTCTCTTTGAAAAAAAGAGAAGGGGAATACAGGAGCAACCATTGGGCAAAGGCGGGTTGGCTGTTTTGTATTAAGCCCTGAAAGCGGCGTAATATATCAGCACAGGGTGTCAGCCCTGTGTATATGAAATTAATTTTATACAGCCCTGTAAGGGCGTAATACGGTATTTGTGTTGCTGCTTGGAATATCATATCCGGTATTCCGTATTTAATTTGAAATCAAAACACAATGGCATATATTGCCGGTGTGAAACTGAAACTGACCAAACCCATTGATTCGTTAAGCAAGGCTTATTTTAAACAAACCGTTACCGACGGCGAGCTAGAGGCCTTTACCGTTAACGTAATAAACCTGCTGGATAATTTTAACGATAAGGAAACCGAAGAGCATAACAAAAACCTGGTACGCGATTTTTTACTGAAAACCTATTACCACGATAAATACGCCGTTAATACCAAAGGGAAGGATGACCTTGTTATACATCATGATAAAAAAACCGATAGTGCGGTTGCCGTTATAATTGAAACTAAAAAGCGCACTAATAAGGGCGAAATGATAAGTGCAACCAAGCCAAATGCCAAAGCCCTGCACGAACTTATTTTTTATTACCTGAAGGAACGTTATACACACAATGAAAACGGCATAAAAAACCTGATAGCCACTAACGGATACGAGTGGTATATTTTTGATGAGGTTTGGTTTGAGAAAAATATTTTCAGGGATACCGGACTAAAAAAGGCGTACCTGGAATTTAGCGCAAGCGGTAACGATACCAGGCATTTTTATGACAGCATTGCAGCCGTATTTTTAAAAAATTACGATGGCGAAATACCCTGCACTTATGTAAACCTTGAGGAAATTTTTAAAGGCAGGCTACCCGGCAAAAAAGAAGTTAAAGCGCTGTATAAATTGTTTGCGCCTGAGCACCTGCTTAAAAAAACCTTTTGCCAACGACAGCAACCAGCTTAACAAAGATTTTTATTACGAATTGCTGTACATTTTAGGGCTGGAAGAAAAGAAAGATGGCAGCAAAAAACTGATTGACCGCCCCGAAGCTAAAGCGCGTATTGAAGGCTCGATTATTGAAAATACCATTAACAAGCTGCAAACCGGCGGCAGGTGGAAAAATGTAAGTAACCTTAGCAGTTATGGAGATGATGAAGAGAAACAGATTTTCAGTATTGCCCTTGAATTAAGTATAAGTTGGTTAAACCGGGTGCTGTTTTTAAAGCTGCTGGAGGGCCAGCTAATACGGTACCAGGCAAC
>PMXD01000035.1:0-11710 GCA_003165895.1 Bacteroidota bacterium
CGTTTGGTTCGATAAACCTGATTTGGGTAATCATAGGTTAACCCCTCAGGAAACACCACTTTTTGCACAATCAGGTTCTTATTAATCCTTTTTGCGAGCTATTATCAAGAAACTTACGCCTATAGGAAATGAAATATTCTTTTTGATAAACCAATTTTCGATTGAAAATAATTTTTCGGAAATTTTGGAGAAAATAGTAGGTTCGACTGATTTGAAATCAGATTGTGCCGTTTCTGTTTGCGGAAGTCCCCAAATCATTGTTTTGGTAACTCTAACCAGCGCAATAGGAATAAATAGAATAATATTAAAATATGAATAATAAATTATTTTGTATTTTAAAAAAAGTCGCAATACGTCTTTGGCCTTGTAGCGCCTAACATGATGATTTATCACATCGTGTTCACTCCATAGAAATTTATGCGCGGGTACCGTAATATAAATAATACCATTTTTTTTACAGACTCTTCCCATTTCATCGACGCCCAGTTGGTCTTCCTGCACGTGCTCTATCACATCAAAAGCACATACTATATCAAATGTTTCATTTGCAAACGGCAGTGCAGTGATAGAAGCATTTACTATCTCCCCCTTTAGAAATGTTTTGAGGTATCTGTAACACGACTCATCATACTCAACGGAGGTGACCTCTCCCAGTTCAAAGAGTAGTTCTGTAGTGTAACCAGTAGCAACGCCTATATTCAGTATTTTCAGTTTCCCTTCAGGTGCTTTACTTCTGATCAAATCCAGGAGAATTTTATTTCTTACTTTAAACCACCAGTGTTCTCGTTCTATTTTGTAATAAAGGCTATAATAGTCTTCGCGCATAATATTTTAAAAATCCTTTTTTACAATGATAAAAAGAGGTCTATTCCTTGTTTCATTATATATCCTCACCACATATTCGCCAACTATACCAATAGATATTAATTGTACACCGCTCAGCATAAATATTGATATGGCCAATGTTGTAAAGCCCTGAGGTATATCCGGATACATTATCTTCGATACCAAAGCATATATCGAGTAGCAGATGGAAATAGTCATAATGATTATACCCAAATTGGTGAGTAGCTTAATCGGGAATTCACTAAAACTGAATAAGCCATTGTAAGCTAATTGAAACAGCTTTTTTATTGTGTACTTGACCTCACCAGCCACACGTGAGTCCCTGGCGTACTCATAGCCATACTGCCTAAAACCGACCCAGGACCGTAAGCCGCGAATGAATAAACTATGCTCCTGCATTTTCAATATATGATCCAGTACATCGCGCCTTAACATGGAGAAATCACCGCTATCGACAGGAATGTCGATCTCGGAGAAACTGCTTAATATTTTGTAATAGGCGCTATAAAATATCCTTTTTACAATGGATTCTTTCCGCGTTCTACGTATCCCATATACCACATCATAACCTTCATTAAGCTTCAAATAAAAATTTTCAAGAAGTTCGGGTGGATCCTGCAGGTCACCATCTATCATAGCGATGTAATCCCCGGTGGCGTAGTTTAACCCAGCGAAAAAGGCTGCCTGATGACCAAAATTTCTGGATAAAGATATAGTTTTCCAACGTCTATCCTGACCATGATATTTATCAAGTAAGGATTGCGTATCATCGGTACTCCCATCATTTACGACAATGATCTCAAAATCATCGCACCATTTTTCTGTAGCTTCTATACATCGCTTATACAATGTCGGGATAACCAAAAACTCGTTGAAAACAGGAATGACTATAGATAGTTTTGGCATTTCAAATAGCAATATTTAGTAATAACATTAGTAATCAATAAAAACGTATAATCTGACAAATGTAGAGAAAAAGTGGCATGATTTCATTCTTAACCAAGATTAGTGCCACTTTATCTATTGACGGCACTAATATCAATAATTAACCCTGTAAAAACATCCTCCGGTTTCTTTATCGCAGCTTACCAGTTTCAGGTGTTCTTGTACTTTGTTAGAAAATTTATAGTTAGCTGAGGCGAACAGATATTTCACTTGATGGGTTTTGAGAAAATCTATCATTATCTCGTCATCAAAAAAACTATTATTAGGATATTTTTTTTTGAACCACCTTTCAATAAGGTTATCATAATTGTCGTAGCTATCCATATGATCGAAATAATTTGGATTAGCTTGTCTGCCTTGAGCATATGCACTAATGTCGAGGCATTCCATTACCTTTTCCGAATAAAACAAATACTTTGTTTTGGCATCGAAATTGTAGTACCAGACGTATAGTTTATCTTCATTAAGTGAAACTACATTTACCAAGCGCGAACCTATATTGTTAGTTTGTATGTCGTGAAGGCAATCGTGAATATAATCTTTTGAGTAAGCATTTTCTTTGATAAGGTATATTCTCGCTTCTTTGCAATTAGAATATTGGTTGACGGATGCAAGTATTACAATGATGACCATAGGTAATAAACGTATAACCCATGGTAACCCGGATCTGAAAAGCCGGTGCGCAGACACTGATGAAATTATAAGCATTACAGGTGGGATAATATTATAGATTGCCTGATTGCTGTTGAGCACTTTGTTGTTTAGCATTATAAAGAGTATGCTACTCAAGACTGAACCGACAAGAAATAACCACCCAATTTTTTCTCCCCACGAAAACTTAATACGACCCCGCCATCTTAACCCCACGATGATAATAGCAGGACTAAAAACAACAATCAGTTTAATTATTGATTCTATATACATAATAACAAATGTTCTCATTGGGGCTATATTGTGAATATCCATAGAGGGTCTTGACCTTTCGGCGAAAACTTTGTCAAAAATTACTGAAAAGCTCAATGCAAAAACAACAAGTGCCAAAGCTTTTAACGGGTCGCGGCAATCTCGCCCCCTTTTGATAAAGTAAAAAAGCAAGATCAACATAGTGCCACCCAGTATGGCTGGTAAACAAGTGCTATAAGCAAAGGTCAATTGCAATATCCAAAAAAGTGCTAATAGCGGTCTCTTCTGCATTAACTGGCTAAAACTAATTATGAGCAGTGCGTAGATAATAAACAATTTGTATCCGCCACTAAAGGTACCCAGGTAACACTGTAATCCAAAGTTATCCAGTAAAGGAATGGAACGAAAAAATGTAAAATATAAGACCAAGCCTATAGGTGCCAATATTATTAGTGCCAGGTCAGCGACTTTGATATGCGCGCCTGATCGTGTTATAACGCCTATTAGCCCGGTCAAAAACATAGCAAGTATAAGTGGGTAAACACAAAACACTAAAATGATGAGATGATTGAATCCTGTTATTGTGCATATGAAATCTGTAGTCCATAAATCTAAATAATGATATAATAGTATCCCCTTAAAATCTGCATAGGTCGAAAAAATGGAATTTCTATTTTCTAAACCATTTATGCCAATGGCTTTTGATATTTGCGCATAATAATGATAATCTCCCCATAATATTGGGTATTCGCTTTTAACCGCAGGTAAATTTTGCACAAGGATGAAAATATACGCTCCAATAATTAACGATAAGGTGCATAGAAGGATATGGAGGTTTAATACTTTTTTAATTTTGATAACCGGGGAGAAATTTTCGATCGGCGATTGAGAGGCAATTAAACGGTATAGCCCTATTAGTAATATTGAACCTGAGAAAATAGTTTTACCATGAGTAATGACTATTGCAAACACTGCAGAAGTTAATAATAATCCTAAGATCGTATGTCCTGATATATTAAGCCAGTTGTTATCCGTTGGATTTTCATATAGTTTCAATATACTATTGCTATAAACACCTATAATGTAAAAAAATATGCAAAATAAAACAGCCAAAATAAGTGATAGTGCCATTTGTGCCAACATATGTGTATTTTAGGTTTAACTAGCTTATAGCTTATGGTAAGGCAATGTTACTTAAAATATCCTGCTATTTAGACGCGTTTTGGCGGAAATCCAACAAATTTGAGTTAGCGCTAACTTTTATCTGTTCTACTAATTTCGCGGACTTGAAAAGATTTAACTAATTGAATGTCATTCAAAAGGTTTGATAAGTCGCTTTGTAAGGCTAAGGCGCTTAATCCTGCTGCAAAGGTAGTGGCATTTGAGCCGGCTAAACGTACCATCAGGTACCTGATGGAAAATATCGCAGAAAATAACTTTGATATAGACGCAGAAAATATTGCATTGTCAGCCAGCCAGGGGAAGGCAACTTTTTATGATACCGTGGTTGATCATCAGACCAGCGCATCCCTAAATCCTGCCAAAGAAAAAAACCGCACGTCGGATACCACCGGAATTCTGGAATATGAAGTGGTGGTAAATACGTTTGACAATTATCTGAAGGAGAAGAACATTTCAAAAGTTGATCTTATAAAGATTGATGTTGAAATGCATGAACCTGAAGTTATTAAAGGAATGCAAGCCTGCCTTTCAGGTGGGTTGCTTTCTATGATTATTGAGGTTCTGAACGATGATATGGGACGGCAGGTATCAGGCCTGCTAAAGGATTACGGTTATATGTGTTTTTCGCTTATGGAATACAAGCAGATGAAACAGGTAACTGTAATTGAAGTAACAGATGAGAAATGGAATTATTTTTTCTGCCAGCCGCAGGTAGCCGAAAAACTAAAGGCTTATATTGTTTAATCAGCCCGCTTATTATAGCTTTATGTGTTATATCTACCTGGGACGGAGTTGATTCCAAACCAGCACCATTTCATCGTATTTAATCCCATCTATTTCAACCTTTGTAAGGCATTCCTGGTCTGGCTTGAATTTCCGATAAAAACTTAGCGCGGGATTTTTAACCAGTACCCTTACTACAAAAGATTTCTGTTGGCTGAGAGCTTTTAAAAAAAGCGTGGCCCCAAGACCTTTTCCGTGATAGCTCTTTAATAGGTATAAAGCATATACTTCCGAAGTAGCTTTAAACGCAGGGTCATCGTTTTTTCCATAACATATATATCCTATAATCTCACCCTCATTATTTGTCATTAAATCTGTTACCGTTGCCGTATTCTGAGGAGAAAGAATTTGTTGCCATGTAGTTTTAAGCTGGTCAATGCTCATGGCATCAAGATAACTATCCGAAATAATACCCCGATATGTGTCCTGCCAGCTTCTGTACTTGACATTTGTTATGCCCGAAGCATCATCTACAGTAGCACGACGTGTTGGAAAAGCATTCATGCATTAAAATGTTACTTCAACATATTATTTTTAATCATTGTATACAATCATAAAAATCATAATAAATCAGCGTTCTATCTGTATTTGCATTTATTTCAACTCCTTTAAATTAACAGGCGTAACACCTACTTTTTTACAAACCGCTGCAGCGCCCTTGTTGGCAAACTGGGCAATTTCTTTCATACTATATTTTTGAACAAAGGCGAGTGAGGCAATGCTTATTACGGTATCGCCGGCGCCTGAAACATCAGCAGCTTTTATTTGTTTGCCGGGCACTATAAACGAATTTCCGTCTTTGGTAAAACAGAAAATGCCATTGCCGCCAAGGGTAACCATCAGATTTTTAAAGCGGTTTTTACGCCTTAGTTCTTCGGCCCCGCTGCGCAGGCTTTCGTAGCTTTTAGGATTAATGCGATAGCCTATGGCCTCAGAAAATTCTCTTAAATTCGGTTTAAAGAGGTCTACGTTCTGGTAATCGAAAAAGTTCCTCTCTTTGGGGTCGACAGATACGGGAATTCCGTTTTTGGTGGCCAGCAACAATACCTGTTTTATAAAGTATTTGGTAAGCACGCCCTTGTTGTAATCCTGCATAATAATCATATCCACCTTCTCGGCGGCCATGATGTGTTTGAACTCTTTTATAAGCAGGTTTTCCTGGCTGTCTTCAAGGTCTTCTACATCTTCCTCATCAAAGCGCACCACCTGTTTGTCTTCGTCAAACACCCGGGTTTTTAAAGTGGTAACCCTGCCCTTGTGTTGTATAACGTGGTTATTACGCACACCCAAAGACTTTAACATAGCCATCAGCGAATTGCCAGTGGCATCGCGGCCAATCATCGATAATAAAATGGGATTGGCTCCAAGTTCTAAAATATTGAGCGCCACATTTGCAGCTCCGCCGGGGCGCGATTCTTTGGTAAGTATTTCAACAACCGGCACCGGGGCTTCGGGCGAAATCCGGTTCACTTCCCCAAACAAATAAAAGTCAACCATTACATCGCCTATTATCAGAATATTGAGGCCTGTGAAGTCCAGTTTTGATAGCATCCCTTATTTTAAGTTTCTTCCGCTTATAAACGGAAATGGTTATTAAGAATAATACAGCGCCACAAAGGCACTAAGAAGCTGCTTAAAATTAAATCCAAATGCAATTTAGCACAAAGAGCACAAAGGAAATATCCAATACAAAGGCCACAAAGAGTAATATTTTTGGTGTTCTTTGTATTGAACTTTGTGCTCTTTGTGATAACATGTATTTCTTTTCTTAAATTTTAAATAGCTTCTTAGTGGCAAAATCCATTTTTATTTAAACCAGCTTTGCAAAAGCTTCCTTCATTCGCTTGCAAGCCTCGCGCAATTTCTCTTCAGAGGTAGCGTAACTGAGGCGGATACAATTTTTATCGCCGAATGATTCGCCGCTTACCATAGCTACATTGGCCTCGCGCAGTAAATACAACGAAATATCTTCAGGTGTATTTAAAGCAGTTCCATTATAACTTTTGCCAAAATATGCACTTACATCGGGGAAAAAGTAAAACGCGCCCTCAGGTAAATTCACTTTCAATCCCGGAATTTCTTTCAACAGGCCATAAACTATATCCCTCCTCTTTTTAAACTCGGCTACCATTTTGAAGCTTGGTTCAAGGTCTGAAAGCAGGGCCGCTTCGCCGGCCTTTTGGGCAACAGAACAGGTGCCTGAGGTTATCTGGCCCTGCATCTTATCGCAGGCCCTGGCAATCCAGGCGGGGGCGCCAATGTAACCTAAACGCCAGCCGGTCATCGCAAATCCTTTGCTGAATCCGTTTACAGTAATTACCTGGCCTTTAATGTCTGAAAACTCAGCCAGGCTGTGGTGGCGTTCGCCGGTAAAATTGATGTATTCATAAATCTCATCGCACAAAGCAAAAACGTTAGGGTGCCTTTTTAAAACCTGTGCAATGGCCTCTAATTCGGCACGGCTGTAAACCGAGCCGGTAGGGTTACAAGGCGATGAGAAAATAATAAGCTTGGTTTTAGGCGTAATATGCGCTTCTAACTGCGCTGCTGTAACTTTAAAATTAGTATCAATAGTTGAAGGGATTTCAACGCACTTGCCTTCTGCCAGTTCTGCAATGGCTGCATAGCTAACCCAGTATGGGGCTGGCAAAAGCACTTCATCGCCGGGGTTAATTAAACTCAATACCACATTGGCAATAGACTGTTTGGCTCCTGTTGAAACCACTATTTCATCGGGGCTGTAGTCAAGGTTATTATCGCGCTTAAATTTGAGCGAAATTGCTTTGCGCAGTTCGGCATAGCCCGGTACAGGGGTATATTTGGTAAAGCCTTTGTCAATTGCATCTTTAGCCGCATCCTTTATATGCTTCGGGGTATCAAAATCAGGCTCGCCTAAGCTCAGGTCAATGATATCGTGGCCATGCGCTTTAAGTTCGCGGCTCATTTTCGACATCTTAATAGTTGCCGACTCCTGCATTTGGTTAATGCGGTCTGAAAGTTGGTTCATTGTGGCTTGTGCTTGTGTCATTTTAAAAAAATTAATATCTATTGATTGTAAGCTAAATTGTCGTTCATCGTAAAAGTGGTTGGCGGGGACGCCGAACCACTAACCCGCTGTACTAACATTTCGCACGCGAAAATAGCGTTGTACTGAAATTTGGACCTAAATATTTTCAGGAAGTAATTAACAAATGGAGAGAGGTTTTTCAACGAAAGCATCATGCAGGTAAAAAAATCACAGTTTCGCCCTCAAATAAATGCGGATAGTGGGCCTGTAGTTCTTGTACAAACAGGTTATAAGGCAAATCGTCGAACTGGCCATATTCATGCAGGTATTCCATGTACTTTTTTCCATCAGCGTATTCATGGAAAATAGAGTCGTGTTCTCCATCAAATTCAAGTGGGGCCACATTAAATTTTTCGCAAAGCGATTTATTAAATGCGGGGGTACATTTTACCCACTTTCCGTTTAGCCAAAACTCGTTATAACCATGAAAAACAAACTTATCTGACCTTAGCATTTCAATAAACTTCTGGGTTGAAAGGTGGTTTTTGACAATAGAAAAGCCCAAACGCGAAGGTATTTTATGCACCCTGCCAACAGCAGCCAGTAACAATGATTTTTCAACACAATAGCCCCTGCCTTTCTCCAGGGTATGGCTTGCCGAAATTGCATCGGGCCGAAGAATAATGTTGTGGGGGTCGTACAATATGCCATCTCTTACCCCATAATACAGGTCAACGGCTTTTTGAGCATCAGTTCTATGCGCGCTGGTAAGCAAATTGGCATATTCTATTACGTCCCGGTTATCCGAATCAATAAAGCGCGTTGGGCGCAGATAAATATCAAAGTTCAATGTGTTCAGGTGTTTAGGTGGTCAGGTGTTCAGGTGCGCAAGTAAAACTGCTATACCTTTTCCTTAACACTGTTCGTTACTATTTTTTACAACAGGCTTTCATTTCTTTTCCATCGCCTTTGCAACAGGCGGGCATTTCTTTTGCGTTGCCCATGCTGCAGCCTTTCATCCCGGCATCACATTTAGCCATTCCACCGCACATTTTAGCGCACTCATCCTTAGTCATAATACACTTGCCGCGGTCTTTACAAAGCTTTTCGCAGGATTCTTTGCCCATCATTTTCTCGCAAACCGCGCGGTCAAGTACTACGCTGTCGCCTGTCATTTTACAGCCGCCCATCATTGGGCAAGTGCTGTCGCCGGGCATTCCGAAGCAATGCATTCCACCCATGTTGCCGCCGTCATGCATGTCGCCCATTGAGCAGCCCCCATGCATATCACCACGATGCATACCACAATGTTCAAAATGGTGGTGGCGCATTCTGAAATGATGAATGCCATGGTGTATTACTGCGGCTGTAGATAGCAGCGAAAGCACTATTATCAGCCATGCAAAAAATTTAAAAATTCCGCCCAGGTATTCGCGGTTTACTTTAATCAGTAAATAAACACCCGCCGCCAGGGCCAGGATAGAAAAAGGAAGTGCTATCATTTAGGTTAGGTTTTTGCGGTGCAAAGATAAAAGGCTTTTTGGCAATTTGATTTTCTGTTAATTTGCGGGCGAATAGGTGTTCAAGTGCGCAGGTGTTCAGGTGTTTAAGTGCCCATATATTATGGTTTTCGGGTTGTTGAAATGATGAAAGCCGGTTTCTGAATCCGAAGGATAAAACATGGAAAACGTAACCTGCTACACAAGCAAAATACCTGAACACATGAACACCTGAACACTTGAACACATAGACAAACCCTTAAAAATACACGCAAAATGACCCTAGAAGAAGAAAAAATGAAATTCCGGTTCAAAATGAAGCTGGATATACGGTGGAGCGATATGGATGAAATGCGACACGTAAACAATGCAGTATACCTTACGTACTTTGAGCAGGCCCGGGTATATTATTTTCATGAAAGCTGTAGGTGGGACTGGAACGCCATTGGCGCCATATTAGCCAATGCCCATGTAGATTACCTGAGGCCTGTGGTTTTTCCGAATCCTACCTATGTTTATGTGCGCACCTCAAAACTGGGCAACAAAAGTTTTGAGGTTCAATACCTGATTACCAGCGTTGTAAACGGGGTTGAGGAATTAACAACCACAGGGCATACAACCATGGTTATGTTTGATTATAAAACAAATGCCTCGGTAGTTATGCCTGAAGATTTAAAAGAGCGCCTGAAGGACTACGAAATTTTA
Source organism: Bacteroidota bacterium (assembly GCA_003165895.1). Classification (GTDB taxonomy): domain Bacteria; phylum Bacteroidota; class Bacteroidia; order Chitinophagales; family LD1; genus Bog-950. Next base: position 9,871 of record PMXD01000035.1, read on the forward strand.
AAACCATAGAGTCCTCATCCTAAATCCTTCTCCGAAGGAGAAGGATTTGAAGCCCTCTCCTTCGGAGAGGGTTTGGGTGAGGAGGCTGTTGGCATTTAGCTTATTTAAAAGATTTCAAAAAACATTGATTGTGTTAATACAGATTAACCCTTATAATATTGATGCCCGGCTGATTTTACAGGTTGTAAACTGTTTAAAGCAGGGTGGTGTAATTATATATCCAACCGATACCGTTTACACTTTGGGGTGTTCACTTACAAACCGCCAGGCTTATGAAAAAGTTTGTAAACTAAAAAACGTTAAGCCAAACAAAGCTAATTTCTCAATTGTCTGTTACGACCTTAGCCATATTACCGACTTCACCATTAATGTGCCTACGGCAGTTTACAAAATGATGAAACGCGCGCTACCCGGGCCTTATACTTTCATTTTAAACGGCAATCACTCTCTTAGTAAAATATATGGGTACAATAAAAAGACTATTGGTATCCGGGTACCTGATAATAATATAGCCCGTATTATTGTTGAAAGCCTGGGGGCACCCATACTATCTGCTTCAATAAAGAATGAAGATACTGTCCTTGAGTACATCACTGACCCCAATGACATTTATGAGCTATACCAAAACCAGGTGGATATTGTAATTGACGGCGGGCCAGGGGGAAATATCCCCTCAACCATTATAGATTACACAGGCCCCGAACCCTTGCTTATACGCGAAGGGGCCGGGGCCAATATAGTTTAATTAAGTTTAAGTGGTTCCTGAACTCAGTCCAGTACCCTTCTTCCCTGTATAATATTCAGTAGTACAACTACCACCGCAATTACCAGCAGAATATGAATAATGCCTCCTGCCCCGTAGCCTACAAAGCCGATTAACCAGCCAATAACAAGCAAAACGGCAATAATATAAAGTATCGATCTCATGGTTTAAGGTTTTAAGTTTTAAGCAAATTTGTGTCTAGTTCTTTTTCTTCAAATCGTTTCCAAAATCCCGGAAAGCATTGTGCAGTCTATCTTCATCGTGGTTGAATTTTAGTTTGAATGCTGTCCAATCCGAAGGCCCTTTTTCGTAACCATATAGCTCGCTTCTTAAATCTGCATTTTGCTTTTCGAGATTATCAATTTTTTGACGGCGCATATCATCCATCGGCGATTTGCCCGGTTGCGCGAGCTTAGCCCTTAGATTGGCAATCTGTTTTTCGTTATCCGCTATTTTTATTTCAGCATTCCTTTTAAATGCCGGGTACTCAGCATTAACCTGTTGCTGCTTTGCATTTTGCAATTCTTCTTTAGCCGCAGTTACGTTGGTTTCTGCCATTTCCTGCTTTGGGGCTGATGGCCCGCAGCCTGCAAGCGCTGTTCCTGTCATCATTACTGTTACAGCCAGCGTGTATATTGTCTTTTTCATTTTGTTTTATTTAACCGGGTTATACTTCTTTTAAAAAGCCATTAAACAATACAGAACAGCGTATCCGTTATCCTGTATTGTCTTAAATGGCCATTATTACAATGCTGAAATAAGCTTATTCAATTCTTCTTTGGTTTTGCCCAGCTTTTTTTGAAGTCTTCCAAGCATTTCGTCTTTCTTTCCTTCCTTGAAAGTCAAATCATCATCTGTTAACGTTGCAAATTGTTGTTTCAGTTTGCCTTTCTGTTCGTTCCAGTTTCCTTTTAGTTCGGTAGTGTTCATTTTTCCTGTTTTAATGTGAAAGAACTTTCACCTTACAAAGATGATTCTGTCGCCTGCTGAAACCGTTACATAATAAAGGATAAGAGTTACATCATTCACACATATTGTTGTGCAAGATGATATTATAGGGTGCAAACCAAATTGTCG
>PMXD01000035.1:11753-19243 GCA_003165895.1 Bacteroidota bacterium
CCTCCCCCTACGCCCCCTCCAGAGGGGGACATCATTCTTTTTTCTTCGCTACGCTTGAAAAAAGAATGGCAAAAACATCTTCCCAACACGTAGGGCGTCCCTGCCAACCACTTATATTCCGAACGACAATTTGGTTTGCACCCCAGTGCTTTTAACCCAAAATTCAAAAAACTTAAAGCATTTTCTTTGTGTTCTTAGTGTCTTTGTGGCTATATATATTTGTTTTTTTTAATTTTAAACAGCTTCTAAGTAAATGTTGAAATGCGTATTATCTATCGAATCATCTTCATATTAATGGTATCATTCTGCGCCAGGTAATCAAAGCAGCAATCCTTAAAGGCAGGGGCCTTCACTGTCGGTTTATAGTTTTTTGAAAATGCATAAGGTTCAGTTGGAATACCAATCAGGTTTTTGTCAATCTTTCCATTGCTGTTAACATCCTGGAAAATTGCCATGGCGTAGGTTCCGGCAGGCAAATCAGTTATTTGGGCTGTAAGTTGTTTATCATGCGGCGTAAATTTATACACCTTTAGCTGGTCCCTGGGGTCCGGAAATTTATTCTTTGTGCCGTAGACCCCCACTATTACAGGGCCTGTGGCCGAAGCCAGGTTAGTGATAACCAAAGTTAAAGGCAGCGGCGCTTTGGCCGTTGCTACCGTATCAGGACCCGCAGGTATTGTGGTAGTATCAGCAACCACAATCGTGCTGTCTTTAGAAATTACCACAGGTGATTTCTTAACTTCCGGAGACTTGCAGGAATACATAAAAATGAAGTTAACAGCGATAAGAGCAGAGAACGTAAAGCATTTCATATTGTCAAACGGTTTTATTGGTATCAAAGTTAGGGCAGGCATAATGATTAACCCTTACATAATTACTTACAAGAGTTACATCATTTACATATTTCCAGATTCTTCCCCGTCACTTTAACCGCAGTTCAAAAAAATCAGAACCCTTCTCTTTATTCAAAATACCACAGCTTCCAGATGCTCAAAAACAAATACCCGTATTGGTTTTAAAGCCCAACCCATGCCCAAATGTTTGCTTACAAACCCGCTTTTATACATCTTCGGAAAATGGCCCAACAGCCAACTCACCCCGTCCTTCGGACACCCCCTCTCTTTAAAAAAAAGAGAGGGGAACAGCCAATACAAAGGCGGACATTAGATTTATCGAACAGGCCTATTATACCGAAATCAGGTAGGTTTGCGAATTCATCCGGAATATACGGATAGGATTATGTATCGTCTAAATTCGTAAACCTGTCTACCTGTAGTATATTTCACTCGCAGCTATTATTATCTTCGGGCATCCAAGTGTATTGAAAAAATTTACCTGCATATTACTGTTTGGGCTTTGCGCCAGTTGCGGAAATGTTTCCGCCCAGAATACTTTTCGCGCGATTGTTAAAAGTGCCGGCGATGACAGCGATGCGCTTTATGGCGCCGCCGCAGTAATTGATACCAACCTTACAGGCCTTGCTGATTCGAACGGAATGGTGGTTATTCAGAACATTCCAAACGGGGAGAAAGCGATAGAGTTTTCGTACACAGGTTATTTTAAAAAGAAGATTAAAATAACTTTTCCGCAACCGGCCAATGCTGTTACCCAGGTGAAGTTACAAACACAGGCACTGGAAGAGGAGGATGTGGTAATAGCTTCTACCCGTAACTATCAGAAAGCCGAATACGACCCCACCCAGGTAGATGTAATGGATGCCGGTGAAGTGGAGCAGGAATCGCACGATAAACCATCAGACGTTTCGCATATTTTACGCGAGCAGCCCGGGGTGCAAATGGAAAGGACCTCTGCCACCGATGGTACAATGGGTATCAGGCTACAGGGATTAAGCAGCGATTATGTGCAGGTATTGCAGGATGGGTTTCCGCTTTTTGGCGGATTCTCAAACGTATTGGGCATAAGCCAGATTCCGCCGCTAAACATTCAGCAGGTTGAGATACTTAAAGGGCCTGAATCAACTTTGTATGGAGGCGATGCCATTGCAGGGGTTATTAACCTGATTTCAAAGCAACCCACCGAAACACCTGTTTACGACCTGATGTTTAACGGCGAAAGTGCCCAGGCATACGACGGCGGATTTTACGCCAGCCAGAAAATAAAGTGGTTTGCATTTTCATTAACAGGCACTTACAGATACCAGAAACAAAAAGACTGGAGTGGTTACGGATTTACTGAAACACCTTTGATGAACCGCTATGTTATTTCGCCGCAATTATACTTTGACCTCTCTAAACATGTCCGCCTGAATATCGGGGGTAGCTATACACACGAGAACCGGGTGGGCGGAAGCGATGCCTGGTTTAATGGTACCAGCGACTCGACAAATAACTATTACGAACGGAATATTTCAAATCATGCATCCTCCAATTTCAAATTCGAATATGATTTTGGGAGTAAAGGAACGCTGACCATAAAAGATGCTTTCAACTATTTTACCCGAAGCCTGCAGCTTCCTTACTACCTGTTTGCGGGAACCCAGCTTGCATCTGCCTCAGAAATAAATTACCACGTAGCCGTTAAAAAAAATGATGTGGTGGTGGGCATTGATGTCCGGACAGATAAGTTTACCGAAGGGGCGGACTCGTCACTGACAAAGCGGAATTATAACTTTATAACCTATGGGGTGTTTGCTCAATACATGTATCATTTTGATACAAAAACCACCCTGGAGGCGGGTTTCAGGTTAGACTATAATAATGTATATAGGGTATATCCGCTGCCCCATGTGGCTGTGCTCAGAAAATGGAACGACATATTCAGCACGCGGGTAAACTTTGGTATGGGCTATAAATTGCCCACTATCTTCCAGGCTGAAAGTGAAGAAGCGCGGTTTATCAACGTATTGCCCATAGCAACAAACATAACGCCTGAATTATCTTTCGGAGGCACTTTTAACTGGAAAGCGCAGTTGCCTAATTTTAACGGGGTACATATTACCGTTAACCAGCTTTACTTTTTTACAGAGATTGTTCACCCGTTAATAGCCGACACAGCTTCCTTTAACTGCCCCACAGGAGATTGTATACAAACCAGCTATACCAACAGCAACGGGTACACCCAAAGCGCAGGCGTTGAAACAGGATTTAACCTGAAATACCGCGGGCTGGAAACAGGGCTTACTTACACCCTTACCGACAGCCACAATAAATACAATGATGTGTTAGGCAACCCCGTTTTAAGCATTAACCCGCTTACTTCAAAACACATTGTTTCTATGCTGGCTGGCTACTCCATTAAAAACTTCTTTATAGGGTTGGACTGCTACTATTACAGCCCGGTAAAACTGGATGACGGAACCACGGGGAAAGATATCTGGGAAGTAGGTATAAGCACCCAGTACGCCTATAAGTTTCTGTTAGTATTTGCCAACCTTGAAAACATAGCTGACATACGCCAAACATCCTATGGGCCTGTGGTGTTTCCTAATCCTACTTATGCCCATCCGGCTTTTGCACAAATATACGGGCCGTTAGAGGGGCGGCTGTTTAATGCCGGCATAAAAATTCACCTGGGCTATTTTGCGAAAAAGAAAAAAGAACCAGGCAGCGGGATTGAAAAGTTAAAAGAGAAAGATGATTAGATATAAATTATCCGCACCCGAAACAGTCTTGTTCAATTCCTGAATTTATAAACATTGGTGGAAAAGTGGCCCAAAACAGGGATTTTATAGTCCAAAAAAATAAAATAATCTAAAAAAAACTTAATTACTGCACTGTTTNNGAATAATTCATATTTTTAGCGCCTAAAATGTCAGCAAAATGAAAAACAAATCAGCAAAACTCAAAGACCCATTGGTGGTAACAGGACCCGATGGCAAGAGCAAAATCGAAGTAGACCTGCGCATTATTAAGAGAGCAGCTTTAACCCTTAGGGCTCTTCATCACCCTCTACGCAAGAAATTGCTTGAGTTGATTGAAGCCAAAGGAAAAGTTACTGTAACCGAGCTTTATGCAAAATTAAAGATCGAGCAATCAGTAGCCTCTCAGCATCTTGCAATTTTAAGAAGGGCCCAGGTTGTTAACACACAACGTGACGGCAAGAAAATCTTCTATTCAGTAAACGGCAAACGTATAGCTGAAATAGTTGAACTTGCTAAAGACTTAGCACAAGAAAGCGAATACTAGTATTTATTCGCCATTCCCAATTTTTAACAACAGAGAACCCGCCTAACAGCGGGTTTTTTGTTTTATATCAAAACCTTCAAATTAATTGTTGCAACATATAATTTAGATCTCCCCGGAAAATAGCCCGGCAGCCTGACTTAATGGACAACTTCTCTGTAAAAAAAAGAACAGGAAACACCCAATACCATTTCAGGGTTCGAATTTATCGAAGACATATATGGAAGCCGGGCCTTATCCCCAGGCTTATTTTACAAACTATTATTTTTCGGGTTTATGAGATTATAACCCGTTCAACAAGATTACTTCCGAATGAGTACGGCAGAAAAGCAAGAGAAGAAATTGGTTTTGTGATAAATACATTCGCCTTTTTACCCTTGGTAATAGAACCCAGCTGCTGCTCAATACCCATGGCGTAAGCCGAGTTTAGGGTGGCGGCGTTCACCGCTTCTTCAGGCAACATTTTCATTTTAATGCACGACAGCGCCACCACAAAAGGCATATTACCCGATGGAGAAGAGCCAGGATTAAAGTCTGTTGCAATTGCCAGCGGCAGGCCTGCGTCAATTATTTTTCGCGCCGGGGCATAATGCAGGCCCAGGTAAAAAGCGGTGGAGGGAAGCAGTGTGGGCATAGTTACGGAGTTGCGGAGCACTTCTATCTGCTCATCGCCGGTAAACTCCAGGTGGTCTACTGAAAGCGCGTGGTTTTTTACGCCTACCTCAATACCGCCGCTGTAATCTAATTCATTGGCGTGTATTTTGGGTTGAAGCCCATACTTAGCCCCGGCCTGCAAAATGCGATCGGTTTCATTGGGAGAGAAAAAACCCCGGTCACAAAACACATCTATAAAATCGGCCAGGCCCTCATCAGCAATTTGGGGTAACAGGCGGTTGATTAATAAGTCAAGATAGCCCTCGTGGTTTTGTTTAAACTCCGTTGGGAAAGCATGCGCGCCTAAAAAGTTGCTTTTTATGGTAAGTTTTGAATTTTCTTTCAGCCGCTTAATTACACGCAGCATCTTTAACTCGCCCTCATAGCTTAATCCGTAGCCACTTTTAATTTCAACCGCTCCGGTGCCGGATTTTTCCATCTCCTGCAGCCGCAGGTACGCAGCATCAAACAATTCCTGTTCCGTTGCGCCTGCCAGCCGTAATGCCGAATTAAGGATACCCCCGCCGCGTTTGGCAATTTCCTCATAGCTCAATCCGTGTATCTTATCTACAAACTCCTGCTCGCGCGAGCCTGCATAAACAATATGGGTATGTGAATCGCACCAGCAGGGAAACACGAATTTGTCCGCCGCATCTATTATTTCACCGGCACGCTCCGGTGCATCGGCGCTGGCGCCAAAAGATTTTATCAAGCCGTTATCTATCAACAAATAAGCATCATCAATAGCAGGCAGGGTTTTCATTTCAGCGCCTTTTACCATGCGCAGGCCAGCCTCGCGTACTCCTGCTAATGACTTTATGTTTCGAATAAGGATGGATGCCATTTTGAATTAGTTACCGCGCAAATATGTGAAAAATTATTTCGCACGGAGGCACGGNNACAATTTGGTTTGCACCCGTTAACAGCCGGAAAATACGGTTAAAATTTACACATTGGCTTAAATCATAATTAAGAGTTCAAACCACTTTATTGCATTTAAGGTATTTTGGAATTTCTTTTTATTATTCTCCATGCCGCCGTGCGAAATAATTGGATGTTAAAGGAGTCATTTCACTATAAAAAGCCGATTTTAGCAATTCAACATCTGGTATTCAATATGGCAGGTAATAGTTTTGGAGAGATTTTTCGGATTACAACCTTTGGCGAAAGCCATGGTAAAGCCATTGGTGTAGTGATTGACGGATGCCCAAGTGGCTTAGCTTTGGATTTGGAGCAGATACAGCATGAGCTTGACAGAAGAAAGCCCGGACAATCNNCATCGCATGCCGATTTTACTTACGAAATTAAATATGGCACCCGCGATTACCGGGGCGGAGGCAGGGCTAGTGCCCGCGAAACCGCCGCAAGGGTAATTGCAGGGGCTATTGCCAAACAGTTTATTCAACATTCAGGCATTCAAATTTCGGCTTATGTTTCGGCCGTAGGCAAAATAAAGCTTGAAAAAACCTATGCTCAATTGAACCTTGGCAAAACAGACAGCAATATAGTGCGCTGCCCCGATGAAGCCGTAGCCGACAGGATGATAGAACTGATACAGGATACCCGCGCCAAAGGCGACACGGTTGGCGGGGTTATTACCTGCGTAATAAAAGGCTGCCCTGTGGGACTGGGAGAACCCGTTTTTGATAAGCTACATGCGGAGTTGGGCAAGGCCATGCTTTCTATTAACGCCGTTCATGGATTTGAATATGGCAGCGGCTTTGCAGGCATCGAAAATTACGGCAGCGAAAACAACGATGCTTTCTTTTCTACACCTGACAACCGGATTGAAACAAAAACCAATTTCTCGGGCGGCATACAAGGCGGCATCAGTAATGGCATGGATATCTATTTCAATGTTGCATTTAAGCCTGTTGCCACAATTATGCAATCGCAAACTTCAGTTGATAAGGAAGGACATGAGGTAGAACTAAAAGGTAAAGGGCGGCACGACCCCTGTGTTGTTCCACGTGCAGTGCCTATTGTTGAAGCTATGGCCGCCCTGGTTATTGCTGACCACCTGCTAAGGCATCGGACTACTCAACTGTAACAATTCCCTTACGTATTACCCAGGCCTCTACCTTCTCCCAGTTCAATAAAGTAAGGTCGAGGATGAGCAACTCCATAGAGAGGATGCCCATTACAAAAAGATTGGCCACTACAAACAAAATGGCAAACCAAAATAAAAAACGGTCGAACTTTTTAGTAAAAAAACCGATGGCAAAGGAAAGTTGTAATACCACATTAGCCAAAAGGAGTGCATGCGAAAAATTGGTATGGGAAATTAAAAATTGGGCGATGTGGGCTTTATAACCATCAGGGTTTTGCAACAGCAAATTAATTTGTTGCTGCTTTAAAATGTTCGACAGCTGGTCGTGATAAAAAGCCGAACCCCGTAAAATCTTCCACAAGGCGGCTGAAGAAAAGATATAGAGGAAATAATAACGCACGGCCTCCCAGCTAAAATTGAAGCGTTGTTCGCTTTTAAACCAAAACGGAATACTGATTATCAGCAAACCAACAAAGCCGTGGTAATGATGGCCCGTTACCAGGTTGTAAGTAAGAAAATAATTAAGTGCTGCCAAAGTGAACAGCACCGCAAATATCCTGTTACGGCTAAGCAAAAATCCCACCGTTGTAACCAATAATGAAATATCGAAAACCGATGAAAGAAAAGAATGAGCGGTTATAAAT
>PMXD01000281.1 GCA_003165895.1 Bacteroidota bacterium
TTAAAATTAAATCCAAATGCAATTTAACACAAACCTGCCTGCCGGTAGGCAGGGAGCACAAAGGAAAATGCCATTACAAAGGCCACAAAGAGTATATTTCCTGGTGTTCTTTGTATTGAACTTTGTGCGCTTTGTGTTAACCTGTATTTCTTTTCTTTAATTTTAAACAGCTTCTTAGTGGTATTATTATTGAAGGTTAACCGTTTCCAGGCCCTGGCCTGCGGCAAGTAATTCGGCTATATCAAATACTTTTACCTGTAGTTTATCTTTTGCTTTTACACCATCAGTAAGCATGGTGTTGCAGAACGGGCATACTGAAGCAACTATCTGCGCATTGGTTTCAAGCGCCTGTTCAGCACGCTCAATGTTTATCCGCTTCGTTCCTTTCTCATCCTCCTTAAACATTTGGCCGCCACCTGCACCGCAGCACAACCCTTTGGTGCGGCAGCTTTTCATTTCAATTAATTCAGCATCAAGTTCTTCAATTATGCTGCGCGGGGCTTCATAAACTTCATTGGCACGGCCCAGATAACACGAGTCGTGATAGGTAATTTTCTTGCCCTTAAATACGTTGGTATCAGTGATTTTTATTTTGCCCTCATCAATTAACTGTTGCAAAAAAGTTGAATGGTGTAACACCTCATAGTTTCCACCTAAAGATGGGTACTCATTCTTCAAAATATTAAAACAGTGCGGGCAAGTAGTAACAATCTTCTTAACCCCATAGCCATTCAGCACTTCAATATTCTGCAAAGCCAGCATCTGAAAAACAAACTCATTACCTGCCCGTTTTGCCGGGTCACCGGTACAGCTTTCTTCTTTGCCCAAAACGGCAAATTTAATATTTAAGTGGTTCAGTATTTTCACAAACGAACGCGTAACCTTCTGCGCCCGCTGGTCAAAACTGCCTGCACAACCCACCCAAAAAAGCACCTCAGGCGTTTGCCCGCTGGCAGCCATATCCGCCATTGTAGGAACATTTAATTCACTCATCGTTATTCAATTTCAATTATAAAATTCTGATAAATCTAATTCAAGTTCGTTTTCAATAGCGGTAATAAAATTCAGGTCTTGTCTGTGCTTTCGAAAGTGTTCAAGCCTTTGTGTCTCGGAATAGTTCCCATTATCAAATACCTCTTTCAATCGTTTGATATGATTTTGCCGCTGCTTATGCAATGGTGTCCTGTTAAACCCAAGAAATGCAATTAATTCAATTGCTTCTGTGTCAGTCTGGTTTATTTCCTGGTATTGACCTTTCTGATATTCTATTCTGGAATTAAACTCCTGTCTATTCTGGAAAAACAAGGTGTCGAAAAACGAAGACCCTTGATAAACCGGGTACATTTTTTTATTGTTCGCATTACACTCACGTAAGGCTGTATAATAATTAAAGTAATCATCGTTACCCTTTAAAGAAGGATTAAAATGTTCAACTTCAACGGCATCCAACTCCTCAATATATTTTTCACTATAAGCACAAAAATTATTCTGTTCAAGAAGCAGCATTCCCCTTAAAATGGAGTTATCCCCATTTATTTTGTAGGTATACCCTTGAGTATAAATTTCAGAATCTGCCTTTTTCGTTAAAAACTTCATCAGTCAAAATTGTATTCCCTTCCAATTTTCAGAATCTCTTCAGCAATTTTTTTCTTTTCATTATCATTCTTCTCCCTGCTCAACTTCTTTTTCAAATCCAAATAGGCCTTCCAAACCTCCTGCCCTTTTTTGCTAACAATCTCAGTCATCCCAAAGTCCTGGTAAAGTATATCATTCGGGTCATCGCCTTCAGGTGCGGTTCCTTTTCTTGCCTTTACAGAACCATCTTCATCCCAATCTAAAATAATACGCTCGTGCGGTTCAAACTGTGCGGCTATGATTGGGCTGTGGGTTGCGAAGAACATTTGGGTATTTCTCTTACCGATTTTATCGGTCGTTACCATTTCATACTGTTCTATGATATTTAAAAGAAAATCTGGGAAAAGACTATTTTCAGGCTCATCAACAAGTAATAGGCCTCTCTTAATTTCTCTATTAAAGTAGAGCGTCTTGATGTGGCCGAAACGGAAAATGAAATTTCTGACACCGGTGCTAAGTTTGTTATAGTTAACACGTGTTCCATTTTCATCAACTATATAAGCCTTTAAATTATCAGTTAATTGAATCGGCTTTTTTGCATTTTTATAATCAAACTTTAGTCCTGCTTTTTTTAAAATTACATTCCATAATTCAGTAATTACCTTTAAGATATCGGGATTCATACTATCAAACTCCTCAATTAATTGCTTCTTTGTCTTCTCGATATTTTTCGAGTCGTTTTCATATTCACTTCGGTCGTCTTCCCTCTTTTTTATTAGGTATATTAAGCGTCTCCAAAAATCAGTTATCGTTTCATTTGAAACAAAGTGACTGAAAGGAAGTGAGCGAAACATTTCCAATGCTTCGTCGAGGTTAACCGCTGGCACATCGCTAATTCCAATTAAATCATTGTAGGAAGATTCTGCGGGACAATAAAGTAAAAGATCGCTGTTATTATTCTCTAAATCCAAAGGACTATCATCACGAATCTGATGTTTATGAAAAGGTGATTCTATCTTGGTTTGGGATTCAGAATTAAAATAAGCCAGCGCGTTCCCTACTTTAGAATGTTTAAATAAATCTTCAAACCATTCGTCAATTGATTCTATCGCCGAATCATACAAAAAAGCATAACGATAACCCGCTTCAGGATTAATAAGACGTGTCAGAACTAAAATAAAGGATTTGCTATTCACTTCAATTTTAACAGCACAAAGATTGGTTGAAAGGTTAAATCTAAAACCGTCTTTCAAAAAACAACTATGTATTAATTGCAATATTGTCGATTTCCCCGTCCCATTCCTACCAATCAAACAAATTTTATCCAAAGCTTTGCCTGACTCCGGGTGTCGGAAATCAATAAAGGTATCTTCAAACTGTTGAAAGCCCTTAATTCTAATCCAGGCAATTTTCATTTTCTGTTTTAATTGTAATTCAAAATACAATCCTCACCCCACTGTCCTCCGGACATCTCCCCTCTCCGAGGGAGAGGGGAGACCGTTTATATGTTGCGCGGCTGTTCAATTATCAAATTATCGAATTGCCGAATTATCACATTCACAATTACGCTTTCTCCCAATTCAACCTGTCCTGCTGGCTAAACTGCCATGGGGCGCCATTGTTTTCCATATTGGCAAACATTCCCTGCCATTCAGAAGGTGCATTAGATTCCTCCATTACCAGGTTTCTTCTCAACTGCACTATTATCTCCAGCGGGCTAATCATAACCGGACATTCTTCCACACAGGCATTGCAGGTGGTGCAGGCCCTTAATTCCTCTACACTTATGTAGCCGTTTTCAATCAATGATTTTCCATCTTCCTTCCAGATTCCATTATTGGCTTCCATGCTACGGCCCACTTCTTCCAAACGGTCGCGGGTATTCATCATTATTTTACGGGGGCTCAGCTTTTTGCCGGTCAGGTTTGCCGGGCACGCTGCGCTGCACCTTCCGCATTCAGTACAGGTATAAGCATCCAGTAAATTCTTCCAGGTTAAATCAAAAACGTCTTTAGCGCCAAACTTAATAACCTCGGCAGGCATGTCAGTAGCCGGTGCCGCCGGCTCCGGGTTCATCATAGACTTAATTTCCTTCGTAATTTCGGGCATGTTGGCTATATAACCCTTAGGCGTTAAACGGCCGAAATAAGTATTTGGAAACGCCAGTAATATGTGCAGGTGCTTTGAATATGGCAGATATACTATAAATGCCAGAACACCTACCATATGTCCCCACCAGCCCAGTTTTTCAATGATGTGTACCGTGGTATGGCTCATACCCGAAAACAAAGGCACCAGCCAACCACTTACCAGGAAACCGTATTCGCTGTTATGCAAAGCCATATCACCGGCATTCATACTAAAGATGCAGGTAAGTAAATACAATTCAGCCAACAGGATAATAGTTGCATCTTCTATAGGCCAGCCTTTTAACTCAGGTTTATTTAAGCGCGGAACCCTTAATATCCATCTGCGGGTTAAAAACGCTATCGTGGCAAAAAGAACAAATAAAGATGCTACCTCAATAAACGAAATGACAAACACGTAAAAGGCACGTAAGGCAGGGATGTTTTCAACAGCATGGTAAATAATACGGTGGTTGCCGGTAAAGCCATCGATGAATATTTCAATTAACTCTATTTGAGTGATAATAAAGCCCACGTAAATAAATACATGCAAAATGGCAGGTATCACATTTTTGAACATCTTCTTCTGGCCCAAAGCCACCAGCAGCATATTATTAAGCCTTTGAGAAGGATTATCCGAGTAATCGGCCTTCATGCCAAGCTTAATATTTCTATAAACCCTGCGGTATCCTTTGAAGGCTAAAAAGCCCGCAACCCCGCAAAGAACAGTAAACAGTACAATCTGTAAAATCGTTATCATAAGTTGAAAATGAGCGGGGGCTAAAATACATTTTGTTCAGGAAAAACAACTAAACTTGTAGCGGTACTTTAAAAAAATCTATGCACCGAAAACATTACCTGTTCCTGGCCGTCCTTTTTTCTCTTTTTTCTGTTAACGCCCAAACCGGTAGTAAGCTGGATATGCATTTACAAAACAGGCTTAAACAAGGTAAGGTAACCGATGGCTCTGTTGCCCTTCTGGTAAAGGGCGACCCCGATAAAATAAAGGCTTTAACCCAAAAAATGGGCGGCATTTACAAATATGGGTTCGGTAAAGTAGCTTCGGTTAGCATTCCTGCTAAAAATGTTTATGCCTTTTCATGCGATCCGTCCATTGAAAAAATCCAGAGTACCTGGGCAAAAGGTATTGCTTTAATGGATACCGCCCGTATAAGAAACAATATCGACAGCGCACAGGCCGGGTTTGCCCCGCTGCAGGATAGTGTACTGGGCAAAAATGTAATTGTAGGCATTATTGACGGCGGCATTTACTGGCAGCACAAAGATTTTAAAAACGCCGACGGCTCCACGCGTATCTTATATATCTGGGACCAAACGGCTACCGGTAATGCGCCGCCTCCATATCAATATGGAGTGCAGTATTCTTCGCACGACATTAATGCTGGTACCTGCGGCGAAGTTGAGCCTTATGGGCAAACCAGTTGCCCTTCAGATTTTGGGCATGGAACCTGTGTAGCCGGCATTGCATCAGGTAATGGTTCATCCATGATAGATAGCCCCTTTTTAGCTGGCGTATACACCGGTGTAGCCCCGCAAAGTAACCTGATAGTAGTAAATATTGGCACACAGGGTACCGAAACCGGCTGCGAACCTTCCGGAATAGATTTTTTAACCCAGGTATCAGATGCGGTTGACTACATTTTTGAAAAGGCTAATGCACTTGGTATGCC
>PMXD01000289.1 GCA_003165895.1 Bacteroidota bacterium
AACCACCAATGTCGCGACAATTTGCATTGACATTTTTCTTTGTGTTCCCTGCCCATTCCGTTCAGGCGGGCTTTGTGTTAACAGGTGTTTTTTTTCTTTAATTTTAAACAGCTTTTGAGGCTAAGCATAAGCCGGGCTAAGACCGAAAGGTTTAACCTCCTATTCAATTTTTTTAGAGGTGCGATAGGCGGTGCCTTTAAACCAGGCTACCAGCTCGCCGGCTTGGTTGGTGGTGCGTACGTTGTAAACGCCGGTTTTATTGCCCAGGTGTTCTTCTTTCGCTTCAACGGTTAATACCTCGCCCACTTTGGCTGAGCGGGTAAAGGATATAGATACATCAAGCGCTACGGTAAGCACGCCGTGCGAGTTACAGGCAAATGCAAATGCCGAGTCGGCAGCAGAAAATAAAACACCGCCGTGTATGCTGTTAAAGCCGTTAAGCATATCATCTTTTACCGTGTAATGCAGTTTGCAGTAACCGGTGCTTACAGCATCTGTTTGTAAACCCAGCCACGCAGTAAACCGGTCGTGTTGTAACATGGCTTGCAGAACTTGTTCGGGGCTTAAAAGGTTTTGGTGCATGTTATTTTTTTAGACAGCGGAAAATAAAACTAAAGTTGTTTGTTTTGGGAATTAATTTAACCTTCTATTCAATTAATAATACAATGATTATTTTGCAACCAAAAATCAGATATGGATAGTTTATCGCCCAATATTTTTGTTTACAGTATGAATGAAACCATTGGCTTTTATAAAAAGCTGGGGTTTGAAGTAATTATGACGGTGCCTGAGCAAGGCGATTTTGTTTGGGCCATGATGAGCTGCGGTTCGGTAACTTTTATGTTTCAAACTTTTGACAGCCTGCAAAACGAATTGCCGGAAATTAAAAGGGATACCGGTGGGCCGTTGCTGTTTTATATTAAACTAAAAGGCATCCGGATTTTTTTTGAAAAGCTACAGCACCAACAGGTAACTATTCTTAAAGGGCTTGAAAAAACCTTTTACGGGGCAACGGAATTTTCGATTGCAGACAATAACGGTTTTGTTTTGACCTTTGCAGAGGACGAGTAGAGATAACATCTTAGAAGCTATTGAAAATTAAAACAAAATGCAGTTTACCACAAAGAGCACAAAGGAAAATGCCAATACAAAGGGCACAAAGGAGTATATTTTTGGTACTCTTTGTATTGAACTTTGTGTGCTTTGTGTTAACACGTATTTCTTTTCTTTAATTTTTAGTAGCCTCAGAGATAACATCTTGAAAAAAGATATCACCTTGCATAAACGCTAAACCTTTCATTGCTGTTATTGTTACCTTTCTTCACAAAAACTTATAATTAGGATATGTATAACCTGAAAATTATTTCTTCGACTGTAAGGCCCGGCAGAAAGGGCCCCATTATTGCCGCATGGATTGCGGAAGCGGCTACAAAAAGCGGGCATTTTAATGTAGAGGTTTTGGACCTTGGTGAAGTTAACCTGCCGTTAATGAATGAGCCGCATCATCCGGCAATGAAAAAATACGAGCACGGGTATACCAAACAATGGAGTGCTAAAATTGATGAGGCAGATGCTTTTATTTTTGTTACTGCGGAGTATGATTATGGTTATCCGGCGCCATTACGTAATGCGCTGGAATACTTATTGCATGAGTGGGGCTACAAAGCGGCGGGTATTGTTAGTTATGGTGGGGTATCGGCAGGTACCCGGGCTTCACAGGCTTTAAAGGCAGATTTGTCTACCCTGAGGATGGTGCCTTTATCTGAACAGGTGAATATTCCTTTTTTTACGCAGTTTATTAATGAGCAGGGGCAATTAGTACCGAATGAAATTTCGGTTAAAGCTGCTGATAGCCTTATAAAACAACTGGCGAGGTGGACAAAAGGGTTAAAACTGATAAAAGAGGATAGAGCTTAGCCCGTATTTATTGAATTACCGGCTAAACCGGTTAAAAAAAATCCGCAGAATCTGTAGCAGATCCTGCGGATTTTTAAATACAACAGTTAAGTTTTCTTACTGTATAGATATCTTCTTCACTGCGCTTCCCTGCGGTGTGCTTATTTGCAGGGTATAAAGGCCTGCACTGAATCTGCTTATATCAATACTGGTAATATAAGGCCCTAAAACATCAATAGGTTGTTCGTATATCTGTCTGCCGGTGGCATCATAAACAATTACTTTGCCGCTAACAGGGCTTGCTGCATTAACCTGTAGGGTAAATATCCCGTTGTTAGGGTTCGGGAATACGTTAATCCTGGCATTAAGGCTGCTGCTGTAATCCTTAATCGCAGTGGTGCTGTCAATATATAAGTGGCACGAGTCAGCGGTTGAAACTACACGCAAAAAGTATCCGTTAAATGGCGCTACACTGGTAAGGTCGCCGCTCTTTTCATAAGGGATCGATTGGCCGTAAACACTGCCAGTTAACCATGCGTGGCCAATAGCTTTAAGTGGATAATTACCTACAGGGTCGGTAGTCGTACCGTAAAAACTTATACATCCTTTGCCGCCACCTAATACCACGCGCGGGCTGATGCCATAAGTAATACCATTAGGAACGCCGTCAATAGAATCAATGCGTACCGAGTCAACCGTAAACACGGCGTTGGTGTTTCCAATCACAGGCAGGTTTATGGTAACAGTGCTGTCACTCTGCACCATACCCTGAACAGTCTGGAAATAAGGAACTGACTGAACTATACATGGCAGGGCAGTAGCTACCGGATAAACCCCAGGGTGGGTCAGGTTATTACTGTCAAGGCCATTACAAGGGGCAACATAAGGCATACCTACCCATACAGAATATACATAAGGAGCAGGTAATCCGTGGCTCATAATCAGTGTATCAAGGGCCTGCACGCTTATAAGTGTATCGCCCAGAACAAGCGAAACTATATGCACTGTACCCGAAAAACCAAGATTATATTTACCCGGGTTTGAGTTGGTAACACCAGAAAGCTGAAGGCAAAAACGGCCACCCGCAGAAACAGTAGTAGAGGTTGGATTTTGAATAGCGGTTATACCTCTTGGTAACCCGGTAATAACCGTATCAAGAATAGTTGACAATATGTGAATAGTATCGGTTGAATCGCTTATTACAGGGGCGCTGTAAAACTGTATTGACGTATCATACTGCGAGCCCTGTATAATTACTGGCAAAGTAGTGTCAGCTGGTGTAAAGCCAAAATAAGTGTTCGAAGTATCAAGCGTACATTGGGCATTGCCAATCAGCGCCGAAATCATAAAACAAGCGAAGATGTAGTAGATTTTTTTCACGGAGTTAATTTTAGGGCATGAAGATAGAAAAAATACTGAAAAACCAAGTATACTATGCCGCCGCATGTTAATTTCGTTTTTAACATCTGTGTTGTTGTTTTACAATCCATTAAGGTTTTGCCGCAAATAAGGCCCCTTCCCTGACACATATACTGAATGTAAAATAGCCGGTGAGATAAATAGTTTTATCGAGGGTCGACAAGCGAAGCGATGTCGGGGAGAGGCCTGTATTTAGTTGTGCAACAAGCACTTTAGGGGACGGAAGGGGCGGGGACACTGCCAAATAAATAGATTACTTTAACCAATAAAGAGGGAGCAATTTTTTTACATTTGGCACCTGAATAAATGCACCATCCCCAAATAATGCTATGCAAGACGAAACAGTTTTAGTAACCGGCGCCGGCGGACAAATTGGGTCCGAACTGGTCCTCTCCCTCCGCAAAATATACAAGCACGTCATCGCCTCCGACTTAAAAGAACCCGGCCCCGATATCAAAGACGTAGGCGAGTTTATGCGCCTCGATGTGCTTTACAAAAACGGCTTAATGGACTGCGTTAAACGCTTTAACGTAAAACAGATATATCACCTGGCCGCCATCCTCTCAGCCACCGGCGAAAAGAACCCCGAAATGGCATGGCGTATTAACATGAAAGGCCTCCGCAACATCCTCGATGTATGCACCGAGGCCGGCGTTAAAAAATTATTCTTCCCCTCAACCATTGCCGTATTTGGCCCCACCACCCCCAAAGTAAATACGCCCCAATACACGGTTATGGAGCCCAACACCATTTACGGCATCAGCAAACAAGCCGGCGAACGCTGGTGCGACTGGTATTTTCAGAAAAAAGGCCTCGATGTGCGCAGCATCCGCTACCCCGGTTTAATCAGCTACAAAACAAAAGCCGGAGGCGGCACTACCGACTACGCCGTTGATATTTTCTTCGAAGCCGTAGCCAATAAAAAATACGAATGCTTCCTTAAAGAAGACACCATCCTGCCTATGATGTATATGCCCGACGCCATCCGCGGTACCATTGAGCTAATGGAAACCCCCGCCGAAAAAATAACCGTCCGCTCAGGCTACAACCTCTCCGGCTTCAGCTTCTCCCCTGCCCAACTGGCCACCGAAATAAAAAAGACCATCCCCAACTTCACCATCACCTACAAACCCGACTTCCGCCAATCCATCGCCGATAGCTGGCCCCAAAGCATCAACGACTCCGTCGCCCAACACGACTGGGCCTGGAAACCCGAATATGACCTGGCCAAAATGAGCACCGATATGATTCAAAACATTCAGAAAATAGAGCATAATTAATATAAGGGCGTGCCCCGCTGAAACAGCGGGTCGGGCTATCCGTTGCAAACCTACGTTCCCAAAGCCTCACTCCGCTTTTCCACTACTATCCCTCACGCGAAACAGCCCCGAAAGCGCATTTCCCCTCTAGTGAGGGGTGTCCGCCGCGGCGGATGGGGTGTGTGGCTGTTTGTATTACAGAGAGGGAAAAGTGAGGTGGTTGTTTAAGTCCCCCCTTCGGGGAGATTTAGAGGGACGGAGCCGCCTTTACACCCCAAATGTGTNNGTGTCAACCCGAATGTTAAAATTTTTAACTTATTACAAAAAAATATAATTTAATTTAAGCCCTGAAATATTTCATCCCGACCTACCCGGGAGCGGCGCAATACCCGCACGCATCCCCGCACCAGCGGTGCCGCCTGTTT
>PMXD01000382.1 GCA_003165895.1 Bacteroidota bacterium
TGCTTAACTTAACGCCTATGCCGCCAACCGGAACTCCTGCCATGTGGCGATAATTTGGTATGCACGCAAAAAATTTTGGCATACTTAGCCGGTATTGTTTTTTTATAAATCAACTCCAGGTTTATAGGGTTTGAGGTAGTTTCGCAAGTCGGGAGACTTGCGCTATTTGGAGTTCCAGGTCGCCCGCCTGCGGCGGAAGACCTGGAACAACGGTTAGGGTTCAAACCAGCAACGCCTTCATTTTTGTTTTAAACCAGTTGGTTTGAGCGAGATCATCAGAATGTATATTGGCGAGTTCTTCCAAGCCAGCCTTTTTCATAGAAAACACTTTATAGAATTGATTAAAGTCATCACTGGATAGCATTTCGTTGATAACTTTTGATTGAGCAATGTTTTCTCCCTTATTCTTAAAACGGTTCTGATTAGGGGTATCATTAAAAGCCGGTTCGCCGAAATAAGGATAAGAAGTTCTCGTCAAACTGAGTGATAATGTAATTGATTTTAATTGACCATTTTTCAACTCCCTGATGTGATTAATATAATTTGTTTGATCAAAAGGTTTGCCTTTAGTATTATAATACTCTTGCAGGTTATCAGGATGAAAAAGGTAGTTTTCAATGCAGTAGTAATCCAATATCACAAGACCTATGTATTGTTTTTTTATTTCCGCCATATCGTCATCGCTAAGATAGTCACGATCTACTATGCCCAAATACTGTCCTGTTTTAACTTTGTGATAAACTCCGTTACGACCATTTTCCGGCACAAATATTTTTTTATCCAAGCCAGCCAGCGCATATTTTTGCTTGTCTTTATTCTCAACAAAATAAATTTTGAATCCGCTAAAGAGTGAAGGCAAAAACTCCTTACCAACCGCTATTTCATATACTTCCGCATTGTCTTTAGGAGAAGGTACCAAAACCTGTGGTACATCAAAATCCAGATTGTCAAAATCTATAATAGCCGCATTATCACTCTTGTTGGCATATTCAATAAATCCTAAGGCATGTGATGCCGTCCATAACTGAGAGCCTTCTGGCATCCATTTTTCAACTACATTTTCGATAAGTCTTTTTTGGATAGAGGTCTCTAAATGGGTATCCATTTCATCAATGAAATAGATAGTATCCTTGTAATATTTATTTCGGATAACAAAGTTTAAAAGCAAAGTGACAATTTGCTTTTCTCCGTGACTTAGTAAATCATAATTAATCTCAGAATCCCCTTTTTTAAAAATCAATTTAGCAGGTACCCCCGGAATAGAGTCTACTATATCTATTATTTGTATGGAAGTTTTATTTTCTCCAAAAATGTATTTAAAAGATTCATTTAGGTTAGTTAAATATTCGCGCGTTATAGCGGATGCATCTGTTTTTTCACCCTTTAAAAAAGGACTGCGGATAGCAGCGTTTATCTCTCTTATATATTCATAAATATCAGTGTTAAACCGGATATCCTGATCTATAAAAAATTCAGGCCTGTCAGCGTCTTTTTCCACAGACTTTTGTAAGTCTGGCGAGGGAATCCGGGAAACAATTTTAATGCTACTTCTGCCGTAAAAAACATTCTTTGCCGGCGTATAAGTGTTTTTTTGAAGGTCAAAAATGCCGGTTCCGATCCAATGCCGGACATAATTATCATGATACCCTTTAGTATCAAAATACAATCCAGGAGCCTGTATGTCACCTGTTTTTAGAGTCCCGCTATCGAAAACAAATTCAATACTAAAATCTTCGAGGTTTGATGGAATTCTGGAGTAATAGGATCCTTCTTTAAGTTGCTCCCTGTTATTATAATACTCAAATGCATCAAATATGCTACTCTTACCCGAACCATTAGCACCAATTAGCAACACGAGCTTAGCGGATTCAGGGATGTCCTTTATAGTAAGGTCAGCAAATCGTTTGAAGTTTTTTAATGAAATTTCTTTGATACGCATTTGAAGTAGGAATGAATAATAGTAAGATTATTTTTTGCGGGGTAATTAATGACAATTACCCTTTTACGCAAAAGTAGGACATTACTTAAACATTTCTTCAGTGGTTTACAGCGCCTTATCATCCACTCCATCCAAATAAGTTTCCAATTCCTTAAATAAGGGTTCGAAGACATCTGCATCGAAAGGGGATTTTAGTTTGGCCAGTTTTACGAGGTTCAGGAAAGACTGGCTGCCGCCTGCTTTGCAAAGGGTGAGGTAATCCTGCCAGGTTGATTTGAAGTCTTTTTCGCTCTTGCTCCAGAATTGAAGGGCACAAAATTGCGCCAGGCAGTAATCAATATAGTAGAATGGGCTGCGGTAAATATGGGGCTGGCGTTGCCAAAATCCTCCGCGTTCCAGGTAATCTACGCCATCGTAATCAACCCAGGGACGGTATTTCTTTTCCATATCCAGCCAAACCTTTTTGCGTTCGGCGGGGGTAAGGCCGGGGTTCTCATATATAATATGCTGAAACTCATCCACTGCCACTCCATATGGTAAAAACAGGATGTTAGATGAAAGGTGCACATATTTGTACTTTTCGGTGTCTTTACCAAAAAAGAGATTCATCCAGGCATAGGTAAGGTGCTCCATGCTCATAGAGTGTATTTCGCAGGCCTCCATAGTAGGGAAAACATATTCCTCTACTTCAAACCCGCGGCTTTGGTAGCACTGAAAAGCGTGGCCGGCCTCATGGGTTAATACATCTACATCGCCCAGCGTGCCATTAAAGTTGGCGAATATGAAAGGCGCTTTAAACTTGTTGAACATGGTACAATAGCCACCTGCTGCCTTGCCTTTGCGGTTAACCAGGTCCATCAGGTCGTTATTAACCATAAAGTCGAAAAATTCTTTGGTTTCGGCTGATAACTCCGAATACATTTTTTGCCCGTTGGCTACAATTTGCTCAGGGGTTCCAATGGGTGTGGGATTGCCGGAATTAAAATTATGGGCCCAATCGTATAGTTTAAGTTTATCTACTCCAATACGCACTCTCTGGCGTTCGCGTAATTTCGCCGCCAGCGGAACTACATATTTCAGAACCTGCCCGCGATAAACAGCCACCATCTTTGCATCATAATCAGTTCTTGACATGCGGAAGTAGGCCAGCTCTATAAAATTCTTATACCCAAGTTTATGTGCAATGCGGGTTCGTACTTTAACCAGTTTGTCGTATATCTCGTCAAATTTGGCTTCATGTTGGGCAAAAAAGGCCCATTTGGCATTAAAAGCGGCTTTGCGTGTTTCGCGGTCGGTAGATTCCTGGAAGGCATCTAAGGCCGAAAGATTCAGTTTTTTGCCTTTAAACTCTATTTCGGCACTGGCTACCAGTTTGGTGTATTCGGTGCCTAGTTTATTCTCTTCCTTTAAATCCTCAATAATTGATGGGTTAAAGGTTTTAACGCTTACCTCGGCCAGCTTAAACAGCTGATTGCCAAACTTTTTTTGCAATTCGTCCTTAAACTTCGAATTGCCAAGGGCTTTATAAAACCTGATGTTTAGGTCCTTCATTCTCGGCTCGTTGCTGTCAAAGAATTCCTGCTCAGCTTCATAATAAGGATTACCGGTGTCGATTGAGTTGCGGACTGAGGCGATGGATGAGTATGTCTGAAATTCGTTTTTCAGGTCGTTAACACGGGCCAGTATTTCCTTTTGTTCATCGGCATTAGTGGCGTGGTCGAAACTAACCAAAAGCTCATTATAGTCTTTCTCTACCTGCGGCAGATCCGGACGTTTATATTCCATTTCAGAAAACTTCATTTTGGGCTTTTGGGTGTTTTAAATGCTAATTATAAAATAAAGAGGCTTTAGTAAGAGGATTTGCAAACGTAAAAAATATTTGAACAAAAAATGAAGGGGAACGCAGAACACAACGATACATTTATAGTTAGAAAAACCCGAAAATCAACGTATTACCGCTGTTTTTTAAGAGGGGTTCAAAATTGTTGTTGTTGTAAAAATTAACAATCCGGGGTTAGTCTTCCAATAGCATATTGGCCTGGTGCTTATAATACTGCCAATATGAAATGATTAGCCTGATTTGAAAAGCCGACAGGGTGACAAGGCTGGCGGTGCTGAAAAACACAAGTTCGGTATACAAATATTTAAAGAGGTCGCGTTTTGAAATTTCGTTGATAAAAACGCGGGGGAAGCCAAAGTCTTCAATATAAAAATTATCGGCCATGGATATCAGCTTCTGTTCATTTTGGGCAATGAATATGAACAGGCTGAGATTTATAGTAAACAGCAGGAACCTTATCCATGAAGGCCGCAAAAAAGGCAGGCTTTTAAAAGTAATAGCATACCTGAAGTAAGTAACAGCGATGAAAATAAAAAAAGCGTTTATTTTCCAATAGATGTAATCTATTTTAGAAATTACCGGGAGCAAAATCATATAAATGAGAGTAACGGTTATTAAAAGCCATATAATTTCGCGGATAAAATGAAATGTGGTTTCCCTCTTTAACAAATCTGACATGGGTATTGATTATATTTAATATTAGTTGGTTTCCAAAGCAAAAAACGCCTCTTTTTCCAATAAAAACGTGAAATAAGGATTATTCTGTTAAATCCGGGAAAAAAATCTCTACGCATTTTTTTTATAATTGTTACGGTATATTGCTATTTTCGCTCGTCTAAATAAAATAATCGTCTGATGAGAAACATTTTACGAACTGTTGTCCCTGTCCTTTTCCTATTAGGTTTTACGACCGTTGACGCTCAATCCGGCCCTGGTTGCCCGCAGGTAGTTACAACTCCGCAGGCATTCGTTCCCTGCGGTCAAACCTGTACTAATCTTACCGCCAGTGCATTAGGGGGGGGATCATCTACCAGCTATGCGGTAAACCAAATTGCCTATAACCCCCCTTTCCCTTTCAATTCCGGAAACGCTGTTTTGGTCCATACGGACGATGTGTGGTCAAGCGTCATCCCTTTGGGATTTAATTTCTGTTTTTATGGAAATACTTTTTCCAGTGCAATTATAGGTTCAAACGGGTGTCTTTCGTTTAATACTTCGAATAGCGGCGCCACTAATAACTGGCAAATACCTGCGGGCGGCGCCCCATTTACAGTCTGGAATGATATGTTTAACAGCATTATGGCCCCATGGCAGGATTTGGACCCAACCAATGCCGGTAATATCTACTATAATGTAGGCGGCACTGCCCCTTGCCGCTATCTGGAGGTTGCCTGGAATCAGTGTCCTATGTACGGCGACCCTAACAGTGTTAGCCCAACAGAATTTTGCACTAATGATGAACAGCAGACGCAAATGGCGGTAATTTATGAAACATCGAATGCCATTGAGATTTATATAAAAAATAAAGATGTTCCATGTGACAACAATGGTGCCGGATATTGGAACAACGGTTGGGCTATAGAAGGTATTATGAACGGAAACGGAACGTTGGCAACTACTGTACCTGGCAGAAATGCAAGCCAGTGGCCCACTA
The DNA here is from genome assembly GCA_003165895.1 of Bacteroidota bacterium. Taxonomy (GTDB): domain Bacteria; phylum Bacteroidota; class Bacteroidia; order Chitinophagales; family LD1; genus Bog-950. The sequence goes on from PMXD01000382.1 coordinate 5,434, forward strand.
CTATCGCTTTGACCAATGATGCCTGGAGGTTTACACCGAACGGACTACCTCTTATCTATACTATTACCTGGTTCCAGGGCACTACACAAATAGGAACCGGTTCGCCTCTTAATGTTTGCCCTACCGGTCCTACCAATTATAGTGTTGTTGCCAAGTATACCAATTGCGATGGCGCAACAGTTTCTGATACTGCCGCGGTTTTTGTTGGTTTGGCGCACTTAACGGTTGCTGATTCCGTAGTTCAACCAACATGCGCAGGTAATAATGGTTCAGTTTATGCAACCTTCAGCTCATCCTCAGGTATAATTTCGTATGGATGGGCACCGGGAGGGGCCGGGCAGACCTCTTTGACAAATTTAGGCGCTGGTACTTATATTTTTAGTGTTTCCGATTCACTTGGTTGCTTTAAATCAGATACTGCGGTTTTAACCGCCGGTGGTAGTTTGTCGGTTTCTGTAGCAAATGACACCGCTACGTCATGTACAGGTATAACAAATAATGGAACGTTAACTGCTGCCGTTACCGGTGGCACAGGCCCTTATAGTTATTTATGGAGCCCTGGTGGTGCAACAACGAATCCTGTAACCGGATTGAACGTTGGTACCTATTCGGTTACGGCTACTGATCATAATGGCTGTACCGGAACTGCCTCGGCGAGCGTTTCTGTGCGAACGAGTGCTTTAGCATTTGCCTCGCCGCAGGTAACTAATGTCCGATGTTTCGGTACCAGTACCGGCGAAATCATTGACCCGGTAAACGGAGGAAGCAATCCAATTACTTATACCTGGTCATCGGGCACAGGACGCTCTGATACTTTGGCGAATGTACCTGCAGGGACTTACACTGTTACAGCTGTTGATGCCAACAACTGTTCGGTAACTGCATCTTTCACAATTACCCAACCGGCAAGCGGGGTTTCCGTTACTTTAGCCAACGATACCGTTATATCATGTACCGGAGCTACTAACATTGGAACATTAAGTGCCCCGGCAAGCGGAGGTACCCCGGGTTATTCATATTTATGGAGTAATGGTGCAACAACAGATACTATTTCCGGCCTGAGTACCGGTAACTATACGGTAACTGTAGCAGATGCTTCGGGATGTACTGCTACGGCTTCGGGTTCAGTGGTTGTAAAAAGCAGCTCGCTGGGCATAACAGGCCGTGTGCTGAATCCATTATGTGCGGGAGTTAAGGGCGAAATTATTGTAACGGTGACCGGTGGCGTGCAGCCAATTTCCTACACATGGTCTGGCGGGCCTCCTAGCACTACCGATACACTTAGCGGAGTCGGCGGTGGAGTATATACCGTTACGGCTGTTGACGCAAACGGATGTTCTGTATCTGCATCGTTTACGGTTAATCAACCATCACCTTTAAGCATATCAGTTCCGAATGATACTGTTAGCGGATGTAATGGACTTACCACTGCGGGCACTTTAACTGCTACCACTACTGGTGGCACTCCGGGTTATACCTATTTATGGAGTGGTTCGCTGACAGGAAACCCTATAACCGGCCTTAGCGCAGGAACGTACCAGGTTACTTCAACCGATGCGGCAGGTTGTTCAGTTACCGGCTCAGGTACTGTTGTTATTATTGCTAACCCGGTAGTTTTAAATACACCTCAGATTACTAATGCTTCATGTGCAGGAACTTCTACCGGCGAAATTATACTGAGTACCAGTGGCGGAACTCCTCCAATTACCTTTACATGGTCGGGCGGAACAACGCAAAACGATACGCTTAGAAATCTTGCAGGGGGCACTTATAATATTACGGCTACCGATGCAAACGGATGTTCGTCAACTGCTTCATATACAGTTACTCAACCATCTCCTATTGTTTTCGGAATACCAACTATTACTAATATCGGTTGCACCGGTGGTGCAGGTGGCAGTATATTGGTTAACGCAAACGGCGGAACCGGCACTATTACATATAAATGGAGTAACGGATTAACAACTAACCCGATTACCGGCTTAACTGCCGGTGGTTATATAGTAACTGCTACTGACGGCAACGGCTGTACTGCAACTGCTGCTTATACAGTAAGTCAATCGGCACCAATTGCAATAGGCCCGGCAACCATTGTGGGCATATCGTGCAGCGGAACAACAGGAGCAATATTTGATACTGCAACCGGTGGAACGGGTACTTTAACTTATGCGTGGTCCGGTGGATTAACAGGTGCAAGCATTACTAACCTTGCAGGTGGCGGTTATACATTAACTGTAACTGATGCCAACGGATGCAGTGCAACTGCTTATTATATAGTAGGCCATGATAGTTGCGGTGCATGTCCGCAGGTGAACATTAATAATAATGTTGCCATACCTTGTTCTCAAACCTGCACTAATTTAATTGCAAGTGTATTCAGTGCGCGGCAAACCACATCTTACACCGTTGCGCAAATAACTTATGCGCCTCCTTTTGCTTTCAATACGGGAACTCCTATTATCGTACATACGGACGACAATTGGTCTCAGGTAGTTACTATTCCATTTAACTTCTGTTTCTGGGGAACAGCCTATAACAAGATAGTGGTAGGTACCAATGGTGAAATTTCATTTGATCCGGGGAATGCTTTAGGCGTTGATAACTATGCCATCAGCCCTGCTTATGGCGGACAAGGCCCAATACCTTTTGGTAACCCTAACCTTGAAACTGACCAATGGAATACCATTATGTGCCCATGGCAGGATATAGACCTTACTTACCATGGACAATGCTTTTATAACATTACAGGTACTGCACCTTGCCGTAAATTTGAAGTTGCCTGGTACGATGCGCCTATGTTCGGCGATTCGGGCAGCGTTGATAAAAACTACTGCGATTCGATGGATAATCAAACGCAAATGGTGGTATTGTACGAAACCACTAATGATATTGATATTTATATTCAGAATAAGGATGTAGTATGTAATAACTCGATTCATGACCCAAGCCAGGCCTATTGGAATGGTGGGGATGCTATTGAAGGAATAGTAAATAACAACGGCACACAAGCCCTGGCGGTACCGGGAAGAAATGCCACACAATGGACTGCCCATAATGACGCATGGAGATTTAGCCCTGCGGGCAATACAAATTATACCCTTGCATGGTATCAGAACGGAACAGTGGTTGGTACCAGCGATACTTTGCATGTTTGCCCTAACGTGGCTACTACCTATTCGGTTTTTGCAACATATACCAATTGCGATGCATCGCAGGTTATTGTTGCCGACAGTGTTTATGTTACACCTGGTGGAAGCCTGACTGTTAATATAGATTCAACACACAACATACTTTGTAATAACGATAGTAGTGGTGCGGTTTATGCATCTTATAGTGATACCAATTCAACGATTACATCATTTGGATGGACACCGGGCGGCGCCAACCAAACATCGTTGGTTAACATCCCTGCAGGGACATACATTTTTACAGTTACTACAGCCAGTGGTTGTACTAAGTCAGATACTGTGGTTTTGGTTAATCCTGCTGCTGTTACAGCTACAGTTCCAAACGATACCTTCACTTCGTGTGTTGCCAATAATTTGGGAACGCTTACCGTTACCGGTGGTGGCGGAATCCCTGGTTATACCTACTTATGGAGTAATAGCAATACTACTGCTACCATTTCGGGCCAAACGCCGGGTACATACACGGTAACCGTTACCGACAGCCATGGATGTACGGCAAGTGCCACTGCAACCATTGTAAAATTGCCGGGTAGTTTAGCGTTTACTACTCCGATAGTTAAAAACCCTGTTTGTACTTCAAATGGTTCAATTACTGACAGTATTAGCGGTGGAACACCGCCAATAACTTATACATGGTCGCCTTTTGAACCGAACAGCGGAACCATTACCGGCTTAGGTGGAGGCACTTATGCCCTTACTGTAACAGATGCGGGTGGATGTTCAGTTACCGCTTCGTTTACCCTGAGCCCTCCAAACCCGGTTATAATTGACAGCACTAACCTGGTTAACCTTGGTTGCCATACTTCAGATAACGGAAGCATTACGGTATACACCAGTGGTGGAACCGGTACGCTCAATTATACATGGGCCGGTGGCGGCGGAATTTTCCCTGATACTAATTCAATAGGTAATTTAGTTGCAGGTAACTACAGTGTTACTATTACCGACAGCGTTGGCTGCTCTGTAAGCGCTACTTATACGCTTGCTGCGCCTTCGCCAATTGCTGCACAGTCGGTTACTATTGTTAACGTTACCTGCCAGGCACAAGGTTCAATTACTGTAATTGATACCGGTGGAACACCTCCTTTAAATTATCTTTGGAGCCCGGGAGGACAAATAGTGGATTCAATAACCAATCAACCTACCGGTACTTATACCCTTACAGTAACAGATGCTGCGGGATGTAGCATTACGGCTTCATACACCATTGGCACTGCTCCGGGTGGGGTACATTTTGGTGCACCGGTTATTGTTAATACATCATGTAATGGCGACAGTACAGGTAGCATAACGGTTGTTGCTACAGGAGGACAAGGTACCATTACGTATATATGGAGTACCAGTGCAACAACGGCAACTATTACCGGATTAGGTGCAGGCACTTACACGGTAACTGCTTCAGACACTACCGGATGTTCGGCAAGTGCTTCTTATACTATTACACAGCCTGCAGCGGTTACCTTTGGCGTACCAACTATTACTAATGTAAGCTGTTTCGGAAGCAGCACCGGAAGTATAGGTGCAAGTGCCAGTGGTGGAACCGGAACCATTACTTATTTATGGAGCAATGGCAGCACTACTGCAACCGTTACCGGTTTAGCGTTAGGTAACTATTGTGTAACAGCAAGCGACAGCTCGGGCTGTTCTGCAAGTGTTTGTTACAACATTACACAGCCTACTCAAATTATTGTTGATACTACTTCAGCAACACCGGTTACTTGTACATCAGCAGGCCAGGTAAGTGTAACAGTTTCAGGCGGAACACCTGGCTATACTTATTTGTGGAGTAACGGCCAAACAAGCAATCCGGTTAATGTTACCCAGGCGGGTACTATTGGTGTTACAATAACTGATGCAAACGGATGTAGCGTAATTGATTCGGTTGTTGAAACAGCCGGAGCCGGAGCCGTTAGAATTGACTCTGCTGACATTACAGGTGTTACCTGTAACGGAGGTAATAACGGCAGCATTACAGTATATGCAAGCACCGATTCAACCGGTGGACCTATTACATTTAAATGGAGTACTACAGCAACTACAGCAACCATAACAGGTTTATCGGGTGGTGTAACTTATACGGTTACGGCTACTGATTCGGCGGGTTGTTCAGCAACTGCTTCTTATACGGTTCCTCAGCCTAATGCAATTACATTCAATGCCCCGGTTATGGTTCAGCCTACCTGTAATGGTGGCACTAACGGAAGTATAACCGTAAGCGCAAGTGGTGGAACAGGAACTATTACTTATGTATGGGGTGGCGGGTTAACCGGACCTAAAGATTCGTTGTTAGCGCAAGGAACTTATACGGTTACTGCTACTGATAGCCTGGGTTGTTCGGCAGGTATGACTTATACACTTACACAGCCAGCCGCGATTACATTTAATGCACCTGTTATTGACAGTATTAAGTGTAACGGTGGAACCGGCGGCATAACAGTGAACGCAACCGGTGGAACAGGTACCATTACTTATACCTGGACCGGTGGTGCAACAGGCGCTACAATAACAGGTTTATCGGCAGGGCCTTATTCGGTTACTGCTACTGATAGTGTTGGTTGTTCGGCAAGTACTACTTATGCACTTACACAACCTACACAACTGGTTATTGATTCAGGCCATGTTACGAATGCAACCTGCAGCAAGAACGGTTCCGTAGTTGTTACAGTTAGTGGTGGAACTACAGGATATACCTATAGCTGGACAGGAGGAGTATCTTCTACCGATTCCTTAGGTGGTTTAACAGGAGGCCCTGTAACTGTAACTGTAACTGACTTTAACGGTTGCACAGCAACAGCAACTTATACCGTTGCGCCTGCTGTTAATACCGTTTTAATTGACACAGGTATAGTAACCAACGAAAAATGTAATGGCGCCAGCACCGGAAGCGTAGTAGTTACCGCCAGCGGTGGTGTAGGAAGCTTAACCTACCATTGGGGAACTAATCCTTCTGTAACTGATTCAATTAAAAACGTTGCAGCAGGCACTTATGCTATCACTGTTACTGATAGTTTAGGTTGCACAGCAACGGCCTCATACAATGTTTCGCAGCCTGGTGCTATTGTTATCAGCAATGTTGATTCGAGCCAGGTAACTTGTACCAGCTTAGGTTCATTGTGGGTAATAGCCAGCGGTGGTACCGGTTCTTATACTTACACATGGCAAGGTTCGGCGGTTACGAGCGATACGCTTAGCGGATTAGCTGCAGGCAATTACAATGTAACTGTTACAGATTCTAACGGTTGCACAGTAAGCGCTACGGGTATTGTTACCACAGCGCCTAATTCAATTAATCTTTCAGATTCTATAATTGTTGAGCCTAAGTGTTATGGCTTCAGTAATGGTTCGGTAACGGTTATCCCTACCGGCGGTTCAGGTGGCTATACGTACCTCTGGGGTAACGGTAATACAACCAACAGCATTACCGTTGCCAGCGGCACTTATTGTGTAACGGTGCATGACTCTAACGGATGTTCTAAATCACAGTGCGATAGCGTAGGCCAACCGCCTTTGCTTATTATTACCAGCTTTGTAACGGTTAATGCTACCTGTAACCTGACCGGTTCGGCCCAGGTGATTGCCGGCGGCGGAACACCTGTTTATACTTATCTGTGGTCTCCGGGTGGCTCAACATCTAATCCTCTTACAGGCTTAAATGGTGGTGCAATTGTGAACGTAACTGTAACAGATGCTAACTTGTGCACCGTTTCGGGTGCAGATACGCTTGCACCAGCTCCAGCACCACTTACAATTGCTGATTCTACTATTACACCAAACTTATGTAACGACGGAACTAAGGGTGTTATTTATATCACTGTTGTTGGTGGACCAACCGGTGAGGTTACTAATTATCACTGGAGCCCGAATGCCGGCACTACTGACTCAATATTCGGTCTGGCCGCGGGCACTTATTACCTGATTGCCAGCGATGCTGGTGGATGTACCCTGGTAGATTCATTCAAGATAACACAGCCTGTGGCATATGTTGTAAATGTCAGCGGCCAACCGTTGGTATGTCCTGGAACATGTGATGCGATAAGCGTTTCAGTGACTCCTGCAAATGCATTTACTTATGCCTGGAGCAACGGTGCAACTACACAAACAGCATCTTACTGTAATCTTACTACCACAGTTACTGTTGCCGGTGTTACTGTAACCGATAACAATCAGTGTACTGCTTCTGGGGTTGATTCAATAGCGGCTGCGCCTCAAATAGAAATTGCGCCTGTTGTTACCAATACACCATGTTCATCTGGCGGGGCAGGTAATTTTGCCGCTAACGGAAGCGGTGGATCGCCAGGTGGTTTAACTTACACCTACAATCCTGGTAACGTTAGCAATAGTACCGGTGTGTTCAACAACCTGTCGGCAGGTAGTTATACTTATACAGTTACTGATGGCTTAGGATGTTCAGTAGATAGTTCGTTTACAATTCTTCCTCAACCTCCGGGTGATACTGCTGCTGCGCTGTCTGATTCTACAAGCTGTTATGGATTCAGCGATGGTAAAATAATTGCCACCGTGCTTACCGACAGTTCCCTGAATGCGCCTTACATGTACGCTATTACCGGTCGCGCCAATCAAAGCAGCAATGTTTTTGATAGCCTTGCGGCAGGTGATTATGTGGTGTTGGTTACCAACAAATATGGTTGCACTGATACCCTGTTGGATACGGTAGGACAGCCAAGACAGCAAACAGTATCGTTTAGTCCTGATACGATTATTGGTGTGGCTAACTATGCAACGCCTTTAAGCCCGAGTATTAACAACTTTACTAACCCGGTTTATAGCTGGACCCCTTCAACCGGGCTTAGCTGTACTAACTGTGCAGACCCATCTGCAACGGTTGCAACGCCTACTTTGTATTATTTAACGGTAAGCGATTCGACTAACAGCAAGTGTGCTGTAACTGATTCGTTGTGGTTCCTGCTTAAAGGGCCATTGGTTATGCCAAATGCATTCTCGCCTAACGGTGATGGTAAGAACGATTTGTTCGGGCCGGTTTCGCATACTTATGTGGTAATTAAAGAGTTCCGTATCTACAACCGTTGGGGCCAGCTGGTTCACAACTCTACCGATTATTGGGATGGTAAATTTGATGGTAAAGAACAACCTGCAGGAACCTTTATTTATTACATAGAGGGTACTTATCTGGATCCTAGTACCAATACCATACAAACGGGTAAAGAAGAAGGCGCGGTTACCTTGTTAAGATAATACCATACAAGCCTATAGTTAATAAAGCCCGGGGACAAACCCCGGGCTTTTTAGTCTGGCTACTGCCCTTTTGATGATAACTGGTATAGGACGGGGCTGTTTTTTTTGCTATTTTTCGTTACCAATGGAACTGTTTGCAATTTTTATAGCACTTCTTCTTATTGCCTTTTTTTCAGGTATTGAAATTGCTTTTGTATCAGCCAATAAACTGAGGATAGAACTGCTGAAAGAAAAGGGTTCGCGGAAAGCGCGCATTGTTTCTGAATTCGCCAATAACCCATCTAAGTTTATAAGCACCATGCTTATAGGGCTTAATATATCGCTGGTGCTTTTTGGCAGTATAACGGCTAATTACCTGGTTAAGGATAATTTTCCTTTTCTACCATCGCGTGAGCTGCCCCTGTTGCTGGTGCAAACGGTAGTTACAACCTTTGTTATTTTAATATTCGGCGAGCTGGTACCAAAAATACTTTTCAGGGTAAATGCTGACCAGGCGCTTTTATGGTTTTCGCTGCCAGCCAAGTACCTGTTTTATATTCCGCTTAAACCGCTTACCAATGTTTTTCATTACACATCCCGCTGGATTATTAAAAAGCTGATAGGCACTGAGCTGGTTGAAAGCAAACCTTCGTTTACCAAAGAAGACCTGGAATACCTGGTGAAGGAAACAGCTGTAACGGATGAAACGGGTAAAGACGAAGCCGACCACCTGAACTCTGAAATATTTGAAAAGGCCCTGTATTTAAAGGATGTGAAAGTGCGCAGCTGCATGGTACCGCGGCCCGAAATTCAGGGGATTGATATAAACGAGGGGTTGGATAAATTGAAAAAGAAGTTAGTTGAAACCAGGCTTTCGCGGATTATTATTTACGATGAGGTAATTGATAAAGTGTTAGGTTATGTGCATCACTTTGACCTGATAAAAAACCCAAAGACTTTAAAGGAAATAATAAGGCCATTGCAAGTGATACCCGAAAGCATGACTGCCAACGACCTGATGCTGCAGTTTATACGCGAAAAGAAAAATATTGCCTGGGTGGTGGATGAATACGGCGGAACTGCAGGTATTATTACGCTGGAGGATTTGATGGAAGAAATTTTTGGTGAAATAGAGGACGAGCACGATGATGAGAATCTGACTGAAAAGCAGGTGGCCGAAAATGATTTTATATTTTCAGGAAGGCTGGAGGTTGACTACCTGAACAGGGAATATTACCTTGGGATACCGGAGGGAGAGTATAATACCCTTTCGGGGTATATTATAAACGGGTTTGAAGACATACCAGAAGCCGGGACGGTACTTGACCTTGACAGGTTTCACATAAGAATACTTAAAGCATCTGATAAGCGGATAGAGCTGGTGAAAGTGAAGGTGGTTGAAGAGGTATAGGCCATTACCCTGAATTTTTTTTAATTTTCTTTTTACTGCGCAAATACATTGCGCAGTGACAGCTTATTTTTGCCTTATCAAAACTGACAGCGAAATAGTTATTGAGCCGGAATTAGCGAAGATTAAAAAAAATGCTAAAAAGACTACTAAATATTTTAGTTTATCGGAAAAGATATTTTACATTTGCCTAAATCAATTATTTTCTAACATTACAAGATGAACAAAATGGCTGACGACAAAAAAGAAAAACTCAAGGCGCTTCAGATGACGCTTGACAAACTAGAAAAGGCCTATGGTAAAGGCACCATTATGAAACTGGGTGATTCCAAGATAATGGCGGTGGAGACGATCTCTACAGGTTCGCTGGGACTTGACATTGCACTAGGCATAGGCGGATTACCAAAAGGCCGGATAGTGGAAATATACGGGCCTGAGTCATCTGGTAAAACAACATTGGCAATACAGGCTATTGCAAGTTGTCAGCGCCAGGGCGGCATAGCAGCCTTTATAGACGCGGAACACGCGTTTGACAAGGCTTATGCCGAAAGGCTGGGCGTTAACGTTAATGAGCTTCTAATATCGCAGCCCGATGATGGTGAGCAGGCTTTGGATATTACTGAGCACCTGATACGTTCAGGAGCGATAGATATTATCGTTATTGACTCGGTAGCGGCCTTGGTGCCGCGTGGTGAGCTGGAAGGCGAAATGGGCGANNGTCTTCATCAACCAGTTGCGCGAGAAGATAGGTGTGATGTTCGGTAACCCTGAAACTACTACAGGCGGTAACGCTTTAAAATTCTATGCATCGGTACGTTTGGATATACGCCGCGTCGGGCAGATAAAAGACGGAGATAACTTAACCGGTAACCGTACCAAGGTTAAAGTGGTAAAGAATAAACTGGCCCCGCCTTTCAGGACCACCGAGTTTGATATTATGTATGGCCTGGGTGTTTCAAAGACCGGTGAAATAATTGATATAGGCACGGAGTTAGGCGTAGTGCAAAAGAGCGGCTCGTGGTTCAGCTACGAAGGCACCAAACTGGGCCAGGGACGTGAAGGGGTAAAACAACTGTTGGAAGACAACCCTGAACTGGCTTTTGAAATTGAAAACAAAATAAAAGCCAAACACCTGCAAGGTGTTGAGGTTGTGAAGGTGGAAGTTGAGGAGTAACTGGATTAATAATTGATTGACACGGAAAGGCACTGTATTAAATTACGGTGCCTTTTTTGGTTTTTTGAGCAACCGATGTGCCGGAATTTCAGGATTAATAAAAACTAATAAAAAGGCATATTTTTACATGGTGGAAGAAAAGACAATAGAAAATACAAATACAGCAAACGAAGCGCCTGCATCCGATTATCTTTATTTGCGTTCGGTTAATATTAAGGAGTACCGGACTATTAAGGATTGTTCTGTCGATTTTCAGCCCGGCCTAAATATTATTATTGGTAGAAATGGAGTTGGGAAGACCAACTTTATGAATGCGCTTAATCAGGCCATTAATTTTTCATTCAGAGAATTTGGGTTTAGTGAAGCAAGGCTTAGTTTCCTTAGCCATGGAGCAAAGATTAATTTGGTCATACCTAGAGAGAATGAAATCGGTAAAAAAGAAACAGGTGAAACTGGGATAAAAGTATCTTCTTTAAGGCGTGCTCAACTTTTTAGTGGCGATAAATTTAGAGAGCAAAACATTAATTCAATGTTTTCAAGTTCTATAATCAGGCATGGCCTTCCTTCTAAATTGTTTTTCATNNGAATTGGTTGGCAACGGAAAATTATCTGATAGTGATTTTGTTAACATAGTTTTCTCGGGTAGAGATAAATATTTTTATTTTGAGAAAATCTTTTTTTTCAAAATCCTCATGGCCGCAAATCGTAATTATGAAACGAATTTGGGAAAGCATTTTTCAATTGATGAGAATAATTATGACCAATGTATCGAGCAAACTATTGCCGGCATTTTTGACGGAATAACTAATCTTAGCTCTACATTTAAACGCTATACTCCAATTCAACATATCCATGCTAACCGGAATGTTCTTAAATATTTTGACAAGGAATATGGCAAAGCTATTGCGAAAAATCTGGTATTGGAGTTTGAGGTGAATGGTAGTATTCTTCCTTTTGATTCATTATCAGATGGCACTAAACGAATGTTTTGCGTAATAGCGGAGGTTGCCGCCGAGAATACTTATCGTTTTGCTGATGGGGTTGTTGACTCAGATAGTAAAATGGACCGAATTCTCCTGATTGAAGAACCAGAATTAGGCATCCACCCTCACCAATTACAACTATTAATGGACTTTTTAAAGGAGCAGGCCCAATACAAACAAATTATAATAACTACCCATTCTCCTCAAGTGCTAGACATTTTAAAAAGCGATGAGTTAAATAGGGTAATTATCGCATCGCACACTCGTGAGAAAGGAACTCAACTGCGGCATCTTACCGAAAAGGAAGAAGCAAAAGCCAAAAATTACATGCATGAAACCGGATTTCTCAGCGATTATTGGAAATATTCAGACTTAGACGCTAACTAAGATTATGAAGATTGCAGTAATTGGTGAAAACCCTAATGATACTTCCGCTATTATTCCGCTTATTGCAAAGTTATGCGAGGAAGAACATGAATTTATGCCACTTTTAGGTGGAATAAGGGGCGGTATGTGGGATTCGAAAAAGTATCACCAAATGCTGGGCATTGAATACAAAGAGAAACTACCCGATGTTACTATTTTGATGCGTGACCTAGATGGGCTTGAAGATAATAAGGAGCAGAAAAAGAAACGAAGCGAATTCTTTAATGCACTACAGGAACAGGTTAATCATACAGGTATTAAACTGCTTCATATCTGGGAGCTGGAAGCATTAATGTTTTCGGACACGGATAATTTGAACCGGTACTATGGAATTACTTATGCAAAGCCTGCTGACCCTATGAAGATTGAGGACCCCAAAGGTGAATTGCAAAAGATAACCAAGGGGTCTAATAAACCATATGAGGAGAGTGATGCTGCTGATGTTTGTAAAGAATTAGATCCGCTGGTGATCCGCCAAAATTGCAGATACTTTGATGATTTTATCCGTAAGTTGAGAAACAAAGGGGTTAAGTAATAATTGTTTCACATCCTCATCATTGGCAAAGGATTTACCGGATGGAGGAGAGTATTTTTTAAAGCTTGTTTTACAATAAAGCGGTGGAAGCCTAGGGAAGGAAAGAGCGTATTTAATTCTGCCAGTTGCTTTGTTTCAATTCCAAATTTGAAAAGCCCGAATGAGAGGTCAATCAAATCTGCTTTACGGAAAGCTTCGACAATGTTATTGGATTTATAGGTTGAAAGTTTATGATGATTGTTGATGATGGATGCTACCGGCTCCTCTAAATGCAAAAGCCCGTTTAGTTTTAGATAAATTCCGGCTAACTCAACTGACGGATCCAGGTAGTCAAATGTATTAGCGGTCCAGATGCCTATGTCATGAAAGGCGGCTGCAATGGCCAGGGCTTTGTAATTTTCTTCATCGGGATTTGATAAGGTAACAGCCAGATTGAATACGCGGTAAACGTGGTTGCGGTATTTGGTATAGTCAGCGCCAAGTTGGGTTTGGTGGGCCAGGAGTATGCTTTCAATTGTTGGGTGGGATGTAAGGGGGCTTTTCATTTGGCTATTTCCAATATTGAGACCGCCTGCTCTTTGGTTACGGAATCAAAGTCATCCAGAAATTCAGCCAGGGAAACTCCGGTTTCCAAATGGTCAAAAAGAGTTTCGATAGGCACCCGGGTGCCTTTAAACACCGGTTGCCCGCCCATAATATCGGGGTCAATAGTTATCAAATCTTTAATCTCCATAACATAAAGCTACAAAATTCAATACAATTTAAGGTGAGTTATGGACTGCAATAGCACATGCAAGCGTTAAGCTTTGTCAAGGTTCGACCCCTCTGGGGTCGTATATCTGGATACAGGTCATTTCTACAAAGCTTAGATCCCTAAAGGGATTATTAATGCCTGAATGACAATGGATTCATTTTATATTAATCTATGAATCACGATAATCTAAATGAAAGCGTAAACTAATACCGCCAGATAGTCTTCTAAAATCTTTCTTCTCAATTCTTGCTTCTGCTATTATGCCTTCCTCAATCCAATCTCAATTAACCTTTCATTCAAATAATCACCGGCGGTTATGGGCTGGTAGGCAAGCGGATGCCTTTCGGTTACACAACCTGGCAAACAGCTTAATGGCATTTCGCTACGGGGGTGCATAAAGAAGGGGATGGAGAAACGCGAGGTGTCCCATTTTTCTTTGGGCGGATTAATTACCCGGTGCGTGGTTGACTTTAATTTGTTGTTAGTTAAACGCTGCAGCATATCGCCTACGTTTACAACAATGCTGCCTTCGGGTGCGGTAATATCTATCCAGATATTTAAGCGGTTTAATAGTTGCAAACCATCGGCGGATGCGCCTACCAGTAAAGTTATCAGGTTAATATCTTCATGCTGCTCGGCGCGAAGGGCATTTTTAGGTTCCTCAGTAATGGGCGGATAATGTATGGCCCGTAAAATAGAATTACCATTGTGTACATGGCGGTCGAAATAAAACTCGCATATTTCAAGATATATGCCTATAGCTTGCAGTAAATGCCTGCCCGATGTTTCGAAGGACTTAAAAAGCTGTATGCCGAGGTCGTAAAACTGAGGCAATTCGGCTACCCTCACATTATCGGGATAGTGTTCGGCAGGCATGTCTTCGCCTTCAACAATTTGCCCCATTTGCCAGAATTCTTTCAGGTCGGGCGCATCGCTTCCCTTAGCATGTTCTTTTCCGAATGAGGTATATCCCCTCTGGCCAGCCAGTTCGGGTATCTCGTATTTTCTTTTGGTTTCGGTGGGCAATGCAAAAAATTTCTGTACTACATCGTAATATGCGTCAATCAATTCCTGCGGCACGCCATGGCCTTTTACTGCCACAAAGCCCACATCTTCAAAGGCTTTACCCAATTCGTTTACAAAATGGCGTTTGGAGGCGTCGGTACCGTTTACAAAATCGCTGAGGTTTACTACCGGTATTGAATTGAAGCTCATGAGCTGTTTTTTATTTACCAAAAGGGATTTCGGGATTGTTATTGAATAGAGTCGGTTGTAATTTTTTCAATAGTAAATTCTGAAGGTGCCACGTGAAAAATAAGGCCATGTTTTAATCCGTGCTCCTTTAAAAAAGCCTTAGCATCACCGGCGGTTTTGGCATACCTGATATTGCGGTGCGCGTAATATACCAGCTGAGGTTCTATCTCGGGCTGAGGCCAGAAAATAACATCACCTGAGGTTGAATTTTTTGCAATAATATCACGACCAGTGGTTTGATTGAACCCGATATCTTTTCCGGTTTTGTAATTCATTAAATAAAACTGCGCAACTAAAACAGCAACTGTTATTGCCAGCCCTATTTGCATTCGCCGGATAGATATGGCGCCCGATTTTTTAACTTTATCGTACAAAATACCGAGCAATACGCTAAAGAAAAGTGAGGCATACAGGGCTGTAAAATCCTGCACCGAATAATTAAGAAAGAAGAAGTGCAACAGCAAAACCGGTAAAACTGATAGCCATATAAACCGGTACCCGTTTTCGCTAAAAACAATTTTGAGCTTTTTATGTGACGCGGCTATATAAAGGAACAATCCAATAACCACATAAATAACGATGTAGTGTATGAGATAATTATATAGCAAAGTTTTTATAAGCCAGAGGTACGAGAACATAAAATGGAAAAGGCCCTGGTCGGTACCTTCAAGGCTACCGCGTTGCGCATAGCGGCTGAACATTTCCATTAAATAAGCCTCAATGCCGTTGATTTGGGAATATTGATAGACTATAAGGCGCAACATGATAATGCCTGTAATAACCGTGGTCCAGATAAGCACATTAAAGCCTTTGTTACCCCGTACGTGCAGCAGCGAATAAACAAGGATACCAATAGCAAAAAATACCCCCAGCCATGAAGTATATAACATTAATGCAAGGGACAGGATATAAAAGAAGATGTATTTGGGCGAATAGAATTTTTGCCTGATAATCATTTTAAGCGCGGTGTAAACGCCGATAATAAAAAGCAGGTGCACGGCCATATCGCTCATGTAAACATTGCCCTGAAACCAGAGCGTTACAGGCAGAAAAGTATAGATAACAAAGGCTACTATGCCGGGCCGGTAGGGTAAACTGCGTGCCCGGTTAAAACTGAGCAGGCAAACTGTAAAATACACAAACAGGCCGCTGATAAAATGAAACAGCAAATTGAGCAGTTGTAACGGCAGTACAGCGGGCCGTATATGCAGCACTTTAAAAATGGCAAAGGGGAAGTAATAAGCAAAAGGGGGGTGCGAAACGTAGTAATAGTTACCGCTGCTATCAATCATTTTGCCTGAAGCGTTGGCACTGTTGTTAATGTATTTGTCGGCTGGGTTGTTGTAAGTCATTACCGGGTTGTAACTGTATTTTTCAATTCCGTTATCGTACCATATTTGCATAATGCGCAATGAAATGGCGGTGCAAAACTCGTGATGCTTACTCAATGGCCTGTTAAGCATAGGTAAACGAACCGCTACTGAAAGCAGGAAGATTGCGAAAAGGAGAGGAAAGGTTCGTTTAATAAAATCCATGAGAGTTATTCTTTCAGTTTAGCAATCTGACTTTCGAAGTTCTGAAATGCACGAAGAGAGGAAAGTGGACTGAAGTCTTCAGTGTATTCTGCCACTAAATGAATGGCTGCACTGAGCTTCATTTCCAATTTCTTCAGCCTTCTTCCCTTTAATTCACTTGCATCGCATATCAATTTTTTAAGAGTATATTTTGGATCAGTAAGTTGCTCTATTTTTTTTATATCAGGCATGTCAAGTTTAGCTGTTCCATTTGGATTGCCTGACGCATAACGAATGGCCATTTCATCAGTTAATAGCCAGGCTTCCATCATCTTGATGGGGATGACCCGTATATATTTACCTTTATATTCCCCTATAATAATTTCTTTTATAGCATCGTTTATTTCTTCCTCCCTGGTTTCAAGTAGTTGTTTTTCAGCATCCCGATGTATAAAAATTATGCCTGGTTCATAATAATCAATTGAAGCGCGTATTTTTTCAACTAATGTTTTTGGGCGACGGTTTACCCGATATAAATCTGCTCTTTGACCAGCTATAACTATATCTCCGAAATGCTTTTTGAGGCAGAAATTAATTATCTTAATCAATGCACTATCTGAACTGCCATCGGAAATTAAAACATAATTTATTTTCATGATAAACTTAGTTTTTGAAAAGACTAAGTTGAATATCATCACGGTCAATCACACGCTTAGAATGAAATTTTGAGAACTCATTTCTACTTTCCATTTCAGATTCTATTTTATTGAGTTGCGGATTATGTGGCCTTAAATAATCAAGAATTTTACCTATTGTTATGGTGTTGTCGTTTCCTCTCCACGTTTCTTTTAAGTGAAGGAAACCGACGTTAGGTTCAGTTGTGTCCTGTACAACATCATAGTTAGTCTCAGCAAACAACAAGCTTTCATCGGGTATTTCGGAAACGACAATCGGGGAATGTGTGTTAATTATTACTTGCCGCAATGGATTTCCATCGCCACTTTCAAGCGTAATATCAGTAGCAATATCTTTAATTAGCTCCAGTATAGCAGGTATTCTTTTAGGATGAATGCCGTTTTCCGGTTCTTCCATACAAATAACACCCTGCATTTCCGGGTCATTTTCAATAACCGCCAGAGCCAAAAACCGTAATGTCCCATCGGATAATGAACGAGCAGGCATTAATGGCGTTTTGCTTCCTTTAACCATTAAAGTAAGCACATCTCTTTTGTCATCTTTTTCAACATCAATTTTAAACACATCATCAATCAATGAATTTAATCTATTGGCCAAGGTAGTTCTAACGTCACCGGGTATTTTTTTATCGGCTATCAAGCGAAATAATGTGGCAGGTAAATGTTTTCCATCAGTACTAATTTTTGGCAACTCCGTAAAAATCAAATCATCAGGACTTCGTAAAGATGATGGTTCTAATTGAAGGAGTTGCCACGACTCCATTTCCTTTTTTGTTATTAGTGCGGTTGGGTTTTCGATAGCATTTGCCGTGGAAAGAACAGTTCTTGGAAGTTGATGAATATTCAAAACCTTCTTTCTGCCCCCAACACCGTCTTGTCTTATTTCAACTTTGTCTGTGTCGCTACTGGTTTCAATAAATGCTGTAGTTCTTCTTCCTTCTAAAACTGAACTAATCCAATCCTTTGAAGCACCGATTCGCTTCAACGCATGGGTCATATCTTGCTTTGTGATCGGTTTTAAATCTTCGCTTATAATTTCCAGGGCACTTTTTGCAATGTCTTGTTCCTCTCTATAGCCAATAACAAGTTTATATTTTACAGAGGTAGTGGTCGCTTTGGCATTTTGCCCCAAATGATCTGTGGCCATTTTAGGAATTACCATATCAACTTCAAATTCTATTTTATTGCAGTAGGTAATCCCGTTATGATAAAATATATTACGAATATCGGAAGCAGATTTTTTTTCATTTTGGCTTTCCCGTATTAAAAAGGCGGCTTCAGTTAATGTATTATTGGTAGTAGCATTAAGAAAGCGAATTGCATCAAAAAGATTTGACTTACCTACAGCATTAACTCCGGCTATACATGTGAATGGACCGAGGTCGATCTTAATATCCCGTAAGTTTTTAAAACCCTTAATTTTTAAACTTATAATCATCAAGGATAAAATTAGCAAAAGAAGCTTTACAATATCATTTAAAAAATCTACGGCAACAACCTACCATAAGACCTTGGGAAAGGAATAGTTTCCCTGATATGCTGTAAGCCGCATATCCAGGCAACCAGCCTCTCTAAACCTAACCCGAAGCCGGCATGTGGCACATTACCGAATTTGCGGAGGTCTAAGTACCATTCAAAGGCCTGCATGGGTAAGTCGTGCTCAATAATTTTATGTTTCAGGCGCTCTAAATCTGTTTCACGTTCGCCGCCGCCTACAACTTCGCCATAGCCTTCAGGGGCCAGCAAGTCTACACCTTTGGCGTAGCCTTTGTCGTGCTCGTCTTCCTTCATGTAAAAGGCTTTAACCTCCTGTGGCCAGTTGTAAACCATTACCGGTTGCCCGAACATTTTGGTTAAAACAGTTTCATCGCTTCCGCCAAAGTCATCGCCGCGTTTAAAGTTGCGGGCGCTGTTTAGCCAGGCCGGTATGTTTTGCTCTTTCTCCTCTACATCCTTCAACTGATTTTTCAGCTGGTCTACTTTGTTGCGGTTAAAGTTTACTTCGCCTTTTTTCAATTCGCCTGAGTTTATTTTGGCTTCCCGCTCGTCAATCTCTTTTAACAGGCCTTCTTTTTCTGCTTTTAGCCGGGCAATTTCTTCCTCCAGCATCTGCAACGTGGTTTTGCCGTTTACTTCTTTTTCGCCCTTTATAATGCTTACGGCATCTTCGTATTTAATGCGTATAAAAGGCAACGCTACTTTTTCAAGGTATTCAATATTCCGGTCCAGAACGTCTTTTCCTAATTCTAACTTGCATTTTTCCAGCACACTCTTTACCACGTATTGAATAAATTCTTCAATCAGATCCATATCCATTTTAAGGTCGTAGAAAGCCATTTCGGGCTCTATCATCCAAAACTCAGACAGGTGCCTGCGGGTTTTTGATTTTTCGGCCCTGAAGGTAGGCCCGAAAGTATAGATAAGCCCCTGTGCCATAGCCATAGCCTCGCCATATAACTGACCTGATTGCGACAGGTAGGCAGGTTCGCCGTAATAGTCAGTTTCAAACAAAGTTGAGGTTCCTTCACAGGCGTTGCCGGTAAAAATGGGTGCATCCATTTGTATAAAACCCTTTTCCTGAAAAAAGCGGTGGATAGAATAAATAATTTCGTTGCGCACGCGCATAATAGCCCATTGCCTTTTTGAGCGCAGCCACAGGTGGCGGTTATCCATTAAAAAATCAACGCCGTGTTCTTTGGGTGTAATAGGATATTCTTCAGCTTCGGCAATAACCTGGAATGAGGTGGCTTGCACTTCATATCCCCCAAACTGTCTTTCGTCTTTTACCACTTTACCGGTTAACGAAAACGAACTTTCCTGTGGCAACCTTTTAGCTGCTTCGAAGGCATCATTACCAACAACTTCTACATTGATAATGCACTGAACAAAACCTGTTCCATCGCGCATGGTCATAAATACCAATCCTTTGCTGTCGCGTTTTTGAGCGTTCCAGCCTTTAAGTTCCACTTCCTGCCCTTCGTGTTTGGCAAGGTCTTTAATGTATGTCATAACTAAATTTAAAAATCCGGAATCAAAAAAACGTTTGCTACTAAGAATCTTTTTAAAATTAAATCCAAATGNNACAAAGGCCACAAAGAGTATATTTTTGGTGTTCCCTGCCTACCGGCAGGAAGGTTTGTATTTAACTTTGTGTGCTTTGTGTTAACCTGTATTTCTTTTCTTTTAAACAGCGTCTAAGGCACAAAGAAATACAAAGTAAAATCAATAACACTTCTTATTTGAATGCTTTGTGCCCTTTGTGTCTTTGTGGCAGAGGCCATTTTTACCTATCCAGGCCGCCGCTTTAACAAAGGATTGCGAATATAGAAAAGCATTTCATCTTTTGAAATACTTGACTTGACAGGCAAAATCGCTTATCTATGCCCTGAAAGTGCAGTAATACGCGCCCTGCACTTTATAGCTTCAACAACCAATAGACCCGGTATTTTGTTGAAGTGAGGATTGAAAATAATGATTGGTGCAAGCAAAATGATTGTTCGGCATACAAGTGGCTGGCGGAGACGCCAACCACGGAGGGCCCGGTTAGGCGTCCCCGCCAACCGGAATATCTGCCGGATAGCGACAATTTTGTTTGCATAAATAGTGCATGATAGTGTTTAATTGATGAGATTTTTGAAAATTTGCGGCGATGCTTAACCAGAGGTTACAACAGAAATTATTACAGAAGCTTTCACCCCAGCAGATTCAGTTAATGAAGATGCTGCAGATACCTACTGCCCAGTTAGAACAACGGATTAAAGAGGAAATTGAAGCCAACCCGGCCCTTGAAGAAGGAGAAAATTTAGAGGACGAAACCCCTGAAGTTCAGGATGAGGCGGAAAGCCCGGTTGAGGAAACTACTGATGCGGAAACCGGCGAAGAAACCGATGAGCGGGTGGAAGAAGAGGCTAAGGTGGATGATGAAATAGATATCAGCGATTATTATGATGAGGACGATGAGGGGGTGGCCGACTACAAAACCGATAACCCGAACGAGGTGCATGACCCGGAGGATGATAACAAGAGTGTACCCGTAGCTATTGCTTCAACGTTTCACGAATATCTTGAATCGCAGGTGGGCATGCTTGACCTGGACGAGCGCCAGCAGCAAATTGCCATGCACCTGATAGGCAGTCTGGATGATGACGGCTATTTACGCCGTGAACCTGATGCCATAGTAGACGACCTGATTTTCAGGCAGAATGTGGCTACGGATGAAAAGGAGTTGCAGTTTATTTTATCGCAGATACAGAAGTTTGACCCGGCAGGCATAGGGGCGCGCTCGTTGGAAGAGTGCCTTTTGCTACAGTTGCGAAGAAAAGAGGACCCTACGGTTTATACTGAAATAGCGATTAGAATAGTAGAAAAGTATTTTGACCTGTTTGCCAAAAAGCACTACGATAAACTGGAGTCTATTTTTAGTATTGACTCTGAAAAACTGAAACGGGTAGTAGATGAAATTACCAAACTGAACCCGCGCCCCGGAAATGTTTTTGCAGGCAGCCAGGGCGATGCGCAAATAACCATTATACCTGATTTTATACTGGCTAATAATAACGGCGAACTGGTGCTTACCCTAAACTCGCGCAATGCACCTGAGCTGCGGATAAGCAACCATTTTAAGGAGATGGTAAACGAGTATAAAAATGCCAAGATTAAAAGCAAAACGCAGAAAGAGGCTATCCTTTTTGTGAAACAAAAAATTGACTCGGCCAAGTGGTTTATTGATGCCATACAATCGCGGTATAACACCATGCTGATGTGCATGAATGCCCTTATGGAGTACCAGCGCGAATACCTGCTTACCGGCGATGAAACCCGCATGAAACCAATGATATTGAAAGACATTGCCGATAAGACCGGGCTGGATATTTCCACCGTATCTCGGGTGGCTAACAGCAAGTATGTGCAAACTGAATTCGGTACTATACAGCTTAAATATTTTTTCAGCGAATCGCTGACTACTGATAGTGGCGAGGAGGTATCTACCCGCGAGGTAAAGAAGATACTGAGCGATATGATAGGCGCCGAAAGCAAAGACAAACCCATCAGCGACCAAAAGCTGACCGAAATACTAAACCAGCGAGGCTATAACATTGCCCGCCGCACCGTAGCTAAATACCGTGAGCAGTTGAATATACCGGTGGCGAGGTTGAGGAAGGAGTTGTAGTTAGTATTGAGTAGTGAGTATTAAGTATTTAGACTTGAACTATGAAGGCCTGGCGCGAAAGAGGCCTATTGTATACCGAAAATAGATAGGTCTGCCTGCCGGTGGTATAAAAGCATAAACGCAGCATGTTCCATGTAGAACAAAAATGACTTATTTTTTCGGCGCTCTATAATTGCAAAGTGTATAATACAAATTTCCTTTTTGCCTGTGATGCGGTTCGCCCGCCCCGGATGTTAGAGGGTAAGCGAAGCGGCAAAAATGGAAATTTGCCTGAAACCTACTGGTAATGGGTAGGGGTGGTTACCACTTTTTTAGCTTTTATTATCACTACTTGCCTCATTATCAACCACTTTACCCCTTTCCGGGCGGTTACCAGTGGTAACCATCCTGTTTCCAATTTTAACCCCCCTAAAAGGCGTTTTCCCCTCAAGATGGTTTATGCTTTCATCAATATGCATTAACCTTAAAAAGGACGTGCAAATTGCCTGTAGAGACGCAAAAATTTGCGTCTCCTGTGCCAGGTGGGGAGCAGTTGAATATACCGGTGACTAGGTTGAGGAAGGAACTTTGATTGGTATTGAGTAGGGAGTATTAAGTATTTAGACTTGAAGGGCTGCCGTTTTAGTCGGATTTTTACCTGTTACGACATTTTATCGGTTTTGTTTAAATTTACAGACAAATACTTTGTGATGAACTGGAAAGAACATATACATGCTGACCCTGAGATTTTAGTGGGCAAACCTGTAGTAAAAGGCACCCGCCTTTCGGTGGAATTTATTTTGGGGTTATATAAAGCCGGGTGGACTGAAAAGCAGATACTTGAAAATTATCCTCAACTTAAAACGGATGATTTAAGGGCGGTGTTTGAATACCTGCAGGATTGTATTCAGGATGAGTTTATACTTATAAGGGCATGAGGTTGCTGGCGAATGAAAATTTCCCTAATACAAGCATCCGCTTGCTGCGGGAAAGCGGATATGAAACAGAAAGTATTACGGAGCTTATGCCAAGCGCTGCTGATACAAAAGTGCTGAAATATGCCGCGGCCAATAAACAGGTTATTTTAACCTTTGACAGGGATTATGGCGAGCTTATATATTACCGAAAAATTGCGGTGCCAGAGGGCCTTATTTATTTGAAGTTTGACCCTGCTACACCTGAAGAACCATTCGAAATGCTGGATATCGTTTTTAAAAACGGCATCGAAATTATAGGCTGGTTTATTGTGTTGGAGCGTGATGCTATACGCAAACGAAAGTTGCCGGGATTTTAAGGAGCAGAATGCAAATGCTATAGCGTGACGCTATAAGCATAGTGGAGCGTAGCTGGAAGCTACGCTCAAAGGGCTTAACTTTATTTTTTTGGCAATGGCTATAAGAATCCGTAAATTCGGGAAATATTAAACTTTATTTTATGGCAGTAAAAATTGTTTTTTTCAATCATAAAGGAGGGGTAAGTAAAACTACTACAACCTATAATTTAGGTTGGATGACTGGTTGGCATCTTAAATCACAAACAATTTCAATTAACTAAAAAATAAAAATGGCACGTACCGTTTTCTTCAGCTTCCACTATCAAAGAGATATTTGGAGAGTAAACCAAATTCGGAGTATTCCAAACATTACAGGAACTGCCGCAGCTGGCTTTAAAGACGCTTCTTTGTGGGAAGAGGCAAAAAAGAAAGGCGATGATGTAATAAAGAAAATGATTGATAAGGCCCTTGAAGGGACTTCCGTGACGGTAGTTTTAATAGGAGCTAAAACTGCTGGAAGAAAATATGTTGATTATGAAATTCAAAAATCAATCGAGAGAGGGAACGGCATCGTTGGATTTCAAATTAATCATTTGAAAAATCACGCGGGCGAAACTGATGATGNNGGCTTTAAAATTTACAAATATGTTGATGCTGAAAAAATGGCCAAAAGAATTGAAGAGGCTGCAAAATTAGCAGAAAAATAGTTTGGAGATGGAAAAGGAGTTTACCACTGGTAGCGAATATGTTTATATTAATTGCATCGAGGCGGCAGAGCGCTTGGGTTTTTCAATTAGTAGAGAGAACATTACCGACGAAATTATTTATTTCGAAACTGGAGTTTCGTTTTGGTCATTTGGTGAAACTGTTGAAGTGAAATTGATTGAAGTAAATAAAACGTTAACCAAAGTTCAAGTTACGTCAAGTGCAAATGCTTTAACCAACTGGGGCAAGAACGCTGAAAATGAAACCACATTTTTAGAAAGACTAGGNNTTACTAAAAGAAATGAAATGAAGCTGTTCGTGCCTTGTGATAATTGCGGTGGAAAAACCTATTTAAGTGCTCTTGCAAAAACGAGGCTGGAGTTATCCTACATGTATGGTACGGAATTTAATGTTAACTGTTCTCACTGTTCAAATCTAAATTATCTGCATATAAATCAGGTTGCGGCCGAAGCGTCAAGCAACAAAACATTTTTATCTGGGGGAGGTATAGGTGGTATTGTTGGAATTCTTGGCGGTCCGTTCGGCATACTCCTGGGAGCGGTCGTTGGAGGGGCGGTTGGTGGTGCAGTCGGCAATAAAAGCGAACAAGATTCTGTGAGGCGATTCAACAATAACTATTTGCAATAAAAAGATCATGCCAAGAAATGTATTTTTCAGTTTTCACCATAAAAGAGATATCATTCGTGTATCGCGAATAAGAAACTGCGGAACATTTACTGATGAAGGACAACCGTTTTTGGACAAAGCCGAATGGGAAAAAATTAAGTCAACCGGTGATGCCAAAATCAAAAATTGGATTGACGCGCAAATGGAGCGCACATCGGTTTTGATTGCTTGTATTGGAAATGAATATTTCAAAAGAAAATGGGCTAGATATGAAATCAGAAAAGCATATCTGGAAAAACGAGGAATAGTTGGGATATACGTTCATCAAATGAAAAACTTTGAGTCAACTGGCTATCCATCTTATGATGAGAAAGGTGTAAATCCTTTGGACACTTTTTACTTTGTTGAAAACGGGAAGCAAATTTATTTATCAAGTATTTTTTCAACCTACGATTGGGAAAAGGATAATGGAAAAGCAAATATTGAAAGATGGATTGAAGAGGCTGCAAAAAAAGTGGGACGTTAATTTAAAAACCTTATGGCATCAGAACTAATCATACAGCTTCAAAATAGGGACGGGAGTTTTATTTGCGAAAAATTCGATCATTTACCCTCGCCCAAGTCGGCTTATATTGCTATATGCTTTACAGATAACAATCAATCGGAACAATTAGCGATTGAGTTGAGGACCAAACTAATAAACGCAATTACAAATCTCAAAAGCAATTTCATCTCTTCACTAGCACCTTGCGGTGGTCACGTTGTTCATTTTAGTGGTTGCCAAGCTTTAAATAATCCTGACAACCTAAAATTATTGATAGTTATAAGCGATGGAATGATTAGCACATTCGCTGACGATTCTGTTTTGACGTGGACACAAACAATTTTACCCGTTTTACCTTTGGGTCACCCGGTGACTTTACCTCAGCCTTTTAAAATCCCACAAGTTGCCTTTTGGAGAGATCATATTGACGAAGTGATACCAACCATTTTTGGTTTGATAGGAATAAGTGAAGAAGACCAGCGAATCTTTATAAGTTATCGAAGAGATGATACAACCGCCTTTGCGGAACAATTATTTGATCGATTGCATCATGAAGGATTTGATGTTTTTCTTGACAGGTTTAGCATCAACCCTGGGGTAAATTTTCAGAACAGATTGTATCAAGAACTTGCAGACAAGGCGATGATTGTTTTTCTTGAGTCTCCTACATTTCTTAGTTCACCGTGGATACAGCTTGAAATTGCTTTTGCTAAAAAATACAGACTAGGGTTGCTTGCTCTCAATATCGATGGTTCCCCTAAAATACCGTCCATTGATAATGAGTATAGAAGAGACCTTATACTTTCCGACACTACGGGGCTATTGGATATTCCCGGGCTTAATAATTTGGTAACCGACATACGGCAACAACATTCCGTAGCATTGTACAGAATGAAAAATTACCTTAATAACAATGTAGTTGCTGCCTTAGAAAGTGTAGGCGCTGCAACAACCTTTGACCAAAACGGATTTATAAGTGTTGCAGATGACGGGCGGAAACTGAATTATAAAATTTGGGCAACACCCAGGCCGCCCAAAGTAAACGACTACCACTATACTGACATTTCGCATTCCGATGGAGAAAAAGTAATTATTGGTCCTGAATTTAGAGAGAATAAAAGAGAACAATTAAATACTTGGCTGTCCCGAAAGTCCGCAGTCCAATATTTCAATGAAGGAGAAATATTGAAGTTGATAAATTTAATTAACGCATAATCCTGTCGGAACAATGTTACACTACCGATTTTCAATACTTCTATCCGCAAGCGTTCCTTCCGATAAGCGCAATGAAAAATATACGAAAATTAAAAACGCTCAGGTTCAAATTGAAGAAGCGGTTATAGGATTATCAAGAAATGTTTTTCAAGCCGGGGGGAAAATAATTTTTGGCGGACATCCTTCAATTTCTCCTTTGGTTGCTTTGGTAGCAACTGAGTATAGTGCGAACAAAGAAATTGAAAATTCAAAGCTGAATGAAAAACCAATAAACATTTTCCAATCAAAGGCATATGAGAAAGTTACCCCAAAAGAAACAACCAGTTTATTCGAATTAGGATATTCCGACATTATCTGGACGGATGCTAAGGATGGAGAGGAATTTAATCCCAAAATTCAGGGTTCAGCTCAATGCCAAAAGAGTTTGGAGTTTATGCGCAGAGAAATGATGAAAACGAGTATTGATGGTCTTGTTTGTATTGGAGGAATGGAGGGTGTTGAATCGGAGTTTGAATTATTCAGAAAGCTTCATCCAAACAAGCCCATATTTATTTTAAAATCTACAGGCGGGGCCAGTAAAATCTTAGCTGAGGAATATGCAAACTCAAATGTTGTGAGAATATTCGATGATAATGATTACTCCAAAATTAAAACAGAAAAGAAAGAAGAGAATCCTTCTGAAAAATTTGAGATCATTCCGTATTCATTTATTACAGCTCTTATCGTAAAATATATACGGGACAGCAAAAACAATTAACCACTCCAATAGCTATGAGTAAATCAATTTTCATCAGTTGCGTTTATGAAGACAGCCCTCGCATCAACAATATCAAAAACTGGGTCGAGCAAAAACGACTTGGTGATGTTATCATTACATCCGAAACAATAGATAATCGCCATAAAGGGGTTGATGCAATCAAAGAGCACATTCAAGCTAAAATTCAAGGTGCCACAGTCGTTATGGTACTTGTTGGGCAAGATACCCACAACCATGATTGGATTAAAGCAGAAGTTGAACTTGCCAACAGCTTTCACAAGAAAATTCTTTGCCTTAGAGTTCCCAATTCTACTGGTGCGATTCCAGCCATTCTAAACAAGTTCAAAGTGCTGAATTTTGATCCTGATACAATTAAAAAAGAACTTGACAGTATAAAATGAAAGGCTGACGGACTCTAATGGCGGTTTTAATTTTTCGCCACTAGCACGGTTTGTAATGGGTGTCGAATTGGCAATCGCATTTATAATGTGTACCTAAATCTTGCTGTTAATCTTAGGATACAGTACTTGGAGGTAATGCAATTTATACAATAAAATATAGTTGTATGTTTAAGTTAACATGGCTGGAGGAAATACCCGGGGGGTTACACTTTTAACCTAAAACAGCAATTTTTAATTTGGCCATTTTTACAATAGTTTGCTTTACAACTTATTATACATATAGAGGGTATCACTTTTTTTGACTTTTTTGAAAAGTGATACCCATTACTTATTTGATTATCAATTATTTGCAATAAAAACGAGGCTTAAAAAGTGATACCCCTTTTGATACCCCCCGGCCCCGGCCCCCCTAAATCTCCCCGAAGGGAAGACTTTAATACCAGGTATCAGACACTTCAGCTATGCTTTTATGCCATGCCTAAGTGCCAGACACCTTGGGGGCGGCCTTTCGGGTTAGCGATTGCAGCGGAAACCCCGCAGCGATGCTTTGGGAGCGAGGAGTTGCAGCGTATAGCCCGACCCGCAGGGGCACGNNCGGTCGTGGGGCTTGCCGTCTTTATCAATCCATCTGTTTTCGTAGCCGCCCAGCATGTTTTCTCCGCCGTAGCCTATGGCAAAGCAACCCCAGTCGGGTGTAGTGCCTGGAAAGAATTTAGAGGGGTTAATGGATATCCAGAGGGTGATGTTGTTATAGTCCTTCAGTACCTTCTCAAAAAATGTTTCTCCAAAAAGGTCTTCGGCGCGTTCTTTTAGTTCGGGCGTAGGGTATTTATAGTCGTTGCCGTTGTAAGAGAACTTGCACATAATGCGCTGTTCTTCCCATAGCAAATACTGAACTGAGGCGAGTGAAGCACCAACAAGATTAGCCAATAAATCACTCCACGAAGCGCCCCATTTGGTAGAGAAGCCGTCCCAAAGCTCGATGGTGCTTTCAAATTCGAGGCCTATAAAAGCTGCGGTAAAAGCCGCCTTCCTGTTATCCATGCCCGACCAACGCAGAAGTTCATAAGCCCAAACGGTTTCGAAATAGGCGCCGTACATGTGTCCGGCTTTATCAACCTGGTTCCACTCGCCCCGGTCATCGAACCAATGGAAGTTGCTTCGGGGATATAACCGGTACCATGCAAAATACAACCAGCCGAAAATGATAACGTAAACGCTTACTATAAAAATGCGCACCTGGGTTAAACGTTTTTGATCGGGGGTGGTGGCGCAGGCAACCAGTTTATCGGTAGTACGGGCTTGCTCAGCCGCTTTTTTCTGATCGCGGATATAATCGGTGTAAAGAATGTAGATGATAATGATTATCAGGATGGCCATGCACGCTATGCTATCAGCAATTTATTACCGGTTGTTGAATAATGCTCCGAAGATGATTTTTTTATCGGGGTTTTCCTGACAAAAATTTTTATTTAACCAGATGGGAACAGATGCCGGTTATTTTAGCCTGAATGAAGATTCCAGTTCCTGCAGGTCATCCACCATCTGCTTTGAGTGCGGGGCAGTATTGCATTCAAGGATAAAGAACGACTGAACGGAATCTATATGCATAAATATTTTTACATAGCCTTCCGGTTTGTTTTGCATTTTACCAGTCATCAGCAGTCCCCGGCCCTGATAATTTCCCAATTGCGAAAACCAGGTTTTGGTATATTTTTCAAGCAGTCGCTGGTGAAAGGCCTCTTCAAAAGTGGCCATATCAGCAATGGTATCCTTTACGTTATTATTTATGGAAATATCCATGCTTGCTTCTTCGGAGCCCGACTGCAGGTGGATGAATGCCCCCGGGCCGGGTAACTGAGGCAAAGAATCTTTCCAGTTTTCAGGAATGGTGACTACACAGTATTTACCGGCATAAACGTGTTCGGCTGATTTATAATCCTGCTTGTGAAAACGGATGTGTTCAAGAAATCCTTTTACTAAAAAGAATAATAATAATGCGCCCATAATGCCTGATAGTACGAGATATTTTTTATTCATAACATCTGTTTTATTTAATCCGTAAAGAATCAAACTGCTGCGTGGTTCCGTTAAATACATCTACATCGGTATTGCCGTTAATGCCTAGCAAATCGGACTTGTTGGAGTGTTGCCAGAAAATCCATTTCAGGCTATCGGCATCAATATCCAGGTGATCAAGTTCGTAATGCGAAACCCAGAAATTATAATCCTTAAAATCATCCATCAGGTAATCTTCAATAAAATTGATGTTGGAATAAATAACCGGCCTGACCTTATAATGGCCTTCAATCTGATTTAAAAATTCTTTTAAGGCGCTTACTATTTCTGCCTTGCTTTGCCCTTTGGCTTCTTCAATATCTACCGCCGGTGGAAGGTCGCCGGGTTTTAGTTTTACGTTGGCAATAAAATTAAAGGCCTGCACTTGTGGGTTACGGTCGGGCAGAAAGTAATGGTAGGCCCCGCGGATAATGTGGTGGTCTTTGGCTTCCTCCCAGTTCTCATCAAACATGTTGTCTTCAATCAAAATGCCCTGCGTGGCTTTGATGTATACAAACTGAAAACGAATAGTATCGCCCTGCGTGTTTATAGCCTGCAGCTTATTCCACTGTACCACGTCCTGAAAATGTGAGATGTCGATACCATGTACTTCAAACCCATCTGGAAAATCAGAAGGACGCGAGCTGGTTTTGTAATAGCGGTAAGTGAAATACCGGTAAGCCCTGCGGAAATACTTTTTGTTTTGGTACGAAACAATTACAACAGCAAGCAACAGCAAAAACCAAAGCGTGATTTTTACCCAACGTGGCATTTTTGATTTCTTCTTTGCCATCAATTATAAGGTAGCTATAACTTTTAATTCGATAGCAATGGGGGATGGGAGAGCGGTTACTTCAACCGTAGTGCGGCAAGGAGGATTCTCTTTAAAATATTCGGCATAGATGCGGTTGAAGGTTAAAAAGTCACGTTTCATATTTACAAGGAAAACGGTTACATCAACTATTTTATCCCAACTGCTGCCGTTTTCGTCCAAAGCCGTTTTTAAGTTTTTAAAAACGGAGTGTACCTGTGCTTCAAAATCAAATGTTTTGTAGTTACCGTATATATCCAGTTCGAGGCCGGGGATGTTGTCGGTGCCTGCTTCGCGCGGGCCCATGCCGCTTACAAAAATAAGGCTACCGGCTTTGCGTGTCATGGGGTAAAGGCCCATGGGTTTTGGAAGTGTATCGCTCATAACAAATCTTTTAACCACTATTTATTTATAGCGGCTTGTTTAAAATCTTATCTCTTCAATCGTTCATGTCCCTCCTCCCACTGATTCATTTTGCAGGCCTTCGGCATCTGAAAATGTAATCGTCCCCCTCCGAAGGGAGACCTGGATTTGTCCCTCTTCGGAGAGGGACGATGAGTGAGGATGTAATCCGAACCCATCAGGGAGAGGAGAGCCCTTTAATCCGGGACGGATGCCCGCACTAAACCGACTGAATGATAGCTACAATATATCGAATAACGTTCAATTCTTAATACAGATATTCTTTGCTTCGGTAAAAAACTTCATGGCTTCAAAACCTCCCTCGCGGCCAACGCCTGAGGCTTTTACGCCACCAAAAGGGGTGCGCAAATCGCGCAGCAGCCAGCAGTTAATCCAGACAATACCGGCTTCAATTTTTTCTGCTATACGGTGGGCGCGTTTTAAATCGTTTGTCCAGATAGAGGAGGCAAGGCCGTATTTTACAGAGTTTGCCATGGTAATGGCTTCTTCTTCAGTATCAAAAGGAGTTAACGTAACCACCGGCCCGAATATTTCTTCCTGTTGGGTGCGGCAGGTGTATGCAAGACCTTCGATAACCGTTGGGGCTATAAAATAACCATCGGCGCAGCGGCCTTCTAATTTTAGTTCGTGGCCACCGGTTAAAATTTTTCCTCCTTCCTCTGTTGCCAACTGAATATATGATAACACTTTTTGTTTGTGGGCTAACGAAACAATTGCGCCTTGATTAGAAGCAGCATCGTTGGGGTCGCCTACCTTCAGCGTCTTTACCTGTTCAACAAAAGCTGCTTTGAATTTTTCGTAGATACTGCGCTCAATAAAAATACGGGAACCGCAGAGGCAAATCTCTCCCTGATTTGAGAAGGAAGCCCGTACACTTTGCTTTACTGTTTCTTCAAAATCGCAGTCGGCAAAAACAAGGTTGGGATTTTTGCCGCCTAGCTCTAATGATAGTTTCTTAAACATGGGTGCAGCCGTGGCAGCTATGCGCTTGCCGGTTTCGGTGCCACCGGTAAATGAGATGGCTTTTATTTCGGGGTGTTCAATAATTGCCTGTCCTGCCTTGCCGCCCAGGCCGTGAATAATATTTAAAACACCTTTGGCTAAACCGGCTTCAATACAAACCTGCGATAATAGATATGCGGTGTATGGGGTTATTTCGCTGGGTTTTGCCACAACGCAATTACCGGTGGCCAGGGCTGGGGCAATTTTCCAGCTAAAGAGATAAAGCGGTAGGTTCCATGGCGAAATACAGCCTACCACGCCTATCGGTTGGCGCAAAGTATAATTAATAGCTGTGCCCGGTGTTTGGTGGCTTTCAGCCGAAAAATGTTGTAAGGCTGAAGCATAAAAGCGGAAATTGGAAATAGCGCGGGGAATATCCATAGCCGCTGCCAGTTGCAATGTTTTACCATTGTCTTTTGATTCGGCGGCTACAAATTCATCAAAGCGGTTTTGGATGCCATCGGCAATTTTTAGCATTATCATCATGCGCTCTTCCAAACCGGTTTTGCTCCAGGCGGGGAAGGCTGCGCGGGCTGCATCAATGGCTTGTTGAACATCCTGCGTATCAGAATCCGGCACCTGAGAATATACCTTACCGGTGGCAGGCTCGTAGTTATCGAGGTATTGTTTGGAGGAGGGTTCCTGCAAAACGCCGTTGATATAGTTTAGTATTTTCTCCATGGGCGATTATCGAAGTTATTTTACAAACTGCTGGTTCTTCCACCATCAACAGGTACATTAATCCCGGTGATATAAGCGGCTGCGGGGGAAGCTAAAAATGCAACTGCGTTGGCTACTTCTTCGGCTTTGGCAAAACGTTTCATGGGTATTTCTTTCAGCATTGCTTCTTTAACAACATCAGCTGAAACATTCAGTTTTTCGCTATTGGCTTTAACTATGGCACTCAGTCGTTCTGTTTCTGTGGCGCCGGGTAATACGTTGTTTACGGTTATTCCAAATTCGCCCAACTCATTGGCCATGGTTTTGGCCCAGCTTGCTACAGCCCAACGGATGGTGTTGCTTACCCCAAGGTTTGGCAACGGTTGTTTTACTGAGGTTGAAATGATATTGATAATGCGGCCATAGCCACTCTTTTTCATTCCATCCAAAAACAATTTGGTAAGCAGGTGGTTGCAAATTACGTGTGATTCAAAGGCCCTGATAAAATCTTTTTCTTCGGCATCCACTATTTTACCAGCGGCAGGGCCACCGGTATTGTTCACCAATATCTGATAGGTTTTGTTGGTTTTTTTAATGTGCCGCTCTACTGCAGATTTAACTTTATCGGGATCTGAAAAATCAACGGCCACATAGTCGTGACGTTGTTCGCTGCTGCCGATAAAACTGAGGTCTATTAAACATTGCATCAGGCTGGGTTCTTCGCGTCCTACCAGGGTTATGCTGGCGCCTAATCGCGCCAGTTCAAATGCTACTGCTTTGCCAATGCCTTTGCTGCTTCCGCCAACAAATGCGTTTTTGCCTTTTAAATCAATATTCATAGTAAGATGGAGGTCAGTTTATTCAGGCTGAAAATTAGTATATTTGAACGAACAGTTTCGGGAATTTGGTTTTAAGAATTGGGAATAAAATTTTAAAGAGACAACAATGGCAGCAATAGCACCTTTTAATTTTAAGAAATGGATTGATGAACACCGTCATTTACTAAAACCACCGGTAATGAACCAGGTGGTTTACACCGATAACCATGACTTTATAGTGATGGTGGTAGGCGGCCCCAATAAGCGCAAAGATTTTCATTATAACGAGACCGAAGAGTTCTTTTATCAGTTGGAAGGAAACATAGTAGTTAAGATAGTGGAGGATGGAAAGATGCGCGATATTAATATTAACGAAGGCGATATTTTTCTGTTGCCTGCGCGCACACCACACTCTCCCCGCAGGCCTGAAGGCTCAGTTGGCCTGGTGATGGAAATTAAGC
>PMXD01000059.1 GCA_003165895.1 Bacteroidota bacterium
CTTTGTGTTAACCTGTATTTCTTTTCTTTAATTTTTAACAGCTTCTGATGAATTGTATTTCATAGAGATAAACAATGTCAATAAAATTTAAAATGAATAAACTATTCAGCCTTTTTATCGGTATCATATTAACCGGCACTGTTACCGCCCAGTTTCTGCAGGTTACCCCCCTGTTCCCCACCCGTACCGATAGGGTTACTATTACTTATGATGCTACCCTTGGCAATGCCGGCCTGGTGGGCGCAACGCCGCCAATTTATTGCCAAACGGGTTTGGTTACCAGCTCAAGTACTACCCCTAATGATTGGTTGTATACACAAGGCACCTGGGGCACTGCCGATAATGAAGTGTTAATGACCTCCATAGGCAATAACAAGTACACCATTAGCTTTAATATCGATTCGTTTTACGGCGATTATACCTCCGATACTATTTACGACCTGGCTTTCGTTTTCAGGAACACAGATGGCAGTTTAGCCGGCCGCAATGCCGATGGCAGTAATATTATGTTACCCATTTACAATGATAGTTTCCAGGTTGGGTTTATTTACCCGTATAGCAGAAATTTAACTTTGCCGCTGGATACCACACTCGATTTCTTTGGGGCATCAAACAGCAGCGCTGCCATAACGCTTACGGTTAACGGCAATTTATTAAGCACCATCCACGGAGACTCATTAGGTTATAACAACTACCATTTCCTTAACTACGGTGCCTATAATTTTGTGCTTTCCGGAACCCAGACAGGCAGTAGTATAACTTATCCTGATACCGTTACCGTTACCATAAACCCACCGCTTACCATACAAAACCCACCGGCCAATGTAATTGAGGGCATCAACTATATTGATGACTCAACCGTGGTGCTTGAATTAGTAGCCCCGCTTAAAAATTACATCTATGTAACAGGCGATTTTAATAACTGGCAGGTTGATACGGCGTACTTTATGAAACAGTCCACCGATGGACAAACCTGGTGGCTGACGATTTCGCATTTAATACCGCAACAGGAATATATTTTCCAATACCTGGTAGATGGTATGATACGCATAGGCGACCCATATTCAACCAAAATAAGCGACCCATGGGTTGATAATTCAATACCAGGCAGTACTTATCCTAACCTGATTCAATACCCTTATGGCAAAACCTGGGGTATTGCATCCGTACTGCAAACTGCGCAGCAACCTTATAACTGGATTAATACCAATTTTGTAAGGCCCGCTAAAACCAGCCTGAATGTTTACGAATTACTGGTGCGCGATTTTGCCTATACCCAAAGCTATCCTGAGTTAATAGATTCACTTCCTTACCTGGTTTCACTGGGTATTAACACCATAGAATTAATGCCGGTAATGAATTTCGAAAGCAGTAGCAGCTGGGGTTATAACACAAACTATTTCTGCGCGCCCGATAAGGTATACGGCCCGGCAGATAGCCTGAGAGAGTTTATTGATATATGCCACGGCCTGGGAATTGCCGTTGTTTTAGATATTCCTTTTAATGATGCTTTCGGTACCAACCCGATGGTAATGATGTATTGGGATAGTATTAACCAGCAGCCTGCGGCCAATAACCCATGGTTTAACACGGTTGCCCCGCACCCTTACAGCGTGGGATACGATTTTAACCATGCAAGCCGATTAACTGTAAATTTTGTTACCCGCGTTACCCGCGACTGGATTAAGAATTTCCATACCGATGGATACCGGTTTGACCTTACTAAAGGTTATACTCAAACTAATTCAAATAATTCAAATAACCCTGTGCAGGTTTGGGGAGAATATGACGCAAGCCGTGTTGCCATACTTGAAGGAATGGTTGACTCCATTTGGTCACTGGATCCTACCGCTTACTGTATTTTTGAGCAACTGTCAGAAAACCAGGAGGAAACCCAACTTGCCGACTATGGTGTTTTATTGTGGGGCAATATGAGCGCGCAATATAACCAGGCCAGCATGGGTTACAACACCAACTGGGATTTATCATGGGCCAGTTACCAGGACCGGGGCTGGAGCAATCCTAACCTGGTAAGTTATATGGAAAGCCACGATGAAGAACGCCAGATGTATAACAACGAAACTTACGGCGACTCAGTAGGTGCGTACGATATTAAACAGGTTGACACCGGCTTAACGCGCGAAGAAGCAGCAGGCACGGTATTTTTTACAATACCCGGCCCTAAAATGATTTGGATGTTTGGTGAACTTGGGTACGACATTTCCATTAATTACCCATGCCGTATATGCAATAAACCAATTTTGTGGGCTTATGAAGAAGTACCGCAAAGGTGGCATTTATACCAGGTGTGGTCATCGCTTATGTATTTGCGGAATACTTATCCCGGTACCTTCCAAACCACTAATTATACTACCAACTTAACGGGTGCGGTTAAAAGCATACAGTTAAACGGCACCAGCGGTGGTTTTAATGCCGTAGCGGTGGCAAACTTTGATGAACAAACCGACCCTTTTGCACCGGGCTTTCAGCACACCGGCTGGTGGTACGATTACTTTAGCGGCGATAGTATAAACGTAACCAGTACCTCGCAAACTTTCAATTACAACGCATCAGAGTATCACGTATATACCGATGTGCCGCTGCAAACACCTGTATTTTATACCGGCATAAAAAATGTAACAGCTATATCTAATCCCAACATAAACCTGTTTCCAAATCCAAACATCGGCGATTTTAACCTGAGTTTTGATATGCAAAGTGCCCAAACAATTACCCTCAGCATTTTCGACCTTACCGGTAATTGTGTTTTCACCACCACGCAAAACCTGGGCACGGGTATGCAGCAAATACCGGTTAATATCAACGGCGCCAATTACGACCAGGCCAGTTCGGGTATTTACATCTATCGCCTTGTAGTGGGCCAGTCTGTTTATAATGGTAAGGTTTCTATCATAAAATAATTAAATAACGATATATGAATATTTCCCGTTTCTCATTAACCAGCAGCACCATGAAATTTGTGGTGGTCTTCATGCTGTGTTTTTGTTCAACAACCGGCATGGCCCAGCAGTTTATGTTGCAGGGCTGGTGGTGGGATTATCCTCAAAGCTTTGGCATTAGCCGGTTTGGGGAGAATTATTTAACCTGGCTACCTGATTTTCAGGAGGCCGGCTTTAATTATATCTGGCTGCCTCCTTTGTCTCGCGCAGCAGGTGGTATTACCAGTATGGGGTACGATGTACAGGATTATTACGACCTGGGCGACCAAAACACCGGCGGGGCCACCCGTTTTGGGACCAACGATGATGTATTGGCACTAACTGCGGCTATGCAGCAAATTGGCATTCAACCTATAGCCGATATGGTTTACAACCAGCGTTCGGGCGGCTTATGGGAAAACAACCCTGCGGTGGGCAATTATATCACATCTTACAGTGCAGCTAAACTGGATAGCGGTTATAACCCATATCCAAGCGACCGGTTCCGGTGCTACATTTTATTAGGAGGAAATTCGGGGAACGATACCGGCACCCTGTATTTAAAATTCCGCTCGGCATCCCAATCCACAACTTATTATAACTTCTTTTACGATGTTCAGATGTGGACTAACAAAACCCCTGTGGCTACAGACTCGGTTTATGATTCGTGGGAGTATGAACCTAATAACGGAGGCCAATGCAACGATAGCGATAATTACTATGTACTCGGTTATAATAAATATGCGCACACTGATTTCGATGGAGGTTGCGGTATAGATGAATTCCGCTTACACCTGGATACCTCTATGTATAACGTTGCCGGCGATACCCTGTTTATTTCCATGACTAACACAACCGCCACCAGTTTAAGTGGTTTCTCTGACCACTATTTGTATGACGTATGGAGCGGGCCTAAAAACGCCAGTATTGTAAACCAGGTGGTTTATCAAACCGCAACTGATTTTACCCAAATGCCCAGCGGAAGGGGATATATGAACTGGCGTAACTTTAAACCGGACGGCAACCCAACCATGTTAAATGGCGATTGGGACGAAATGTTATTCTATTACGATATTGACCAGTATGTTGCTTCAACCCAATCAACGCTTTCAGGTTACGAAAACTGGATGTTTGACTCGGTAGGTATACAGGGTATGCGTATGGATGCAGTAAAAAATTACACTTACGTTTTCAGCGCCCAGATGCTCGACTCACTATTTTTCCACGGATATAGCCCAGAAATGGTAGTAGGCGAATTTTATGATTACAGCGCAACCAACCTCACCGGGTTTATCAGTAATGTAAATAATAACAAGAACCCGGCTGATACCATCAACATGCGCGTATTTGATTTTGCC
The DNA here is from genome assembly GCA_003165895.1 of Bacteroidota bacterium. Lineage (GTDB taxonomy): Bacteria > Bacteroidota > Bacteroidia > Chitinophagales > LD1 > Bog-950. The sequence goes on from PMXD01000059.1 coordinate 4,298, forward strand.
ATCAGAAATGTGCTGTTACAATCGTGCCAGAGTTTTGGTTACGATGTTAGAAATATTTTTACCGGCAGTATGGTTGACGGTGGAGGCGGGAACAAGAAAAACGCCGTGCCGTTTGTAAACAACCACGATTTCAGAACGGTTGGCCAGCAACTGGTGCTTAACCCCGAAATAGCTTATGCTTATGTCATCCTGAACCAAAAAATTGGTACCCCATGCATTTACCTGGGCGATTATAATGGCTCCAATTTTATGCGTGGCCGTATCAAGGGCTTAATGCATGCCAGCCAGCAATATGTTACCGGCTACGATGAGATTGATTACCTGTCGGGTTTCAATACTACATATAACCAGGTATTTATAAATAACCAGTTTCAAAGCACTACTATCATCTTCCAGGTACATAACCCGCTTACCGGCAAAAACGCAATAGCAGCCATCAATTTTGCAGGCGATACCCTGGACGTATATCAGAATGTAAACACCAGCTTTATAGCCGCCGGCGATACTTTTACCGATGTTTTCGGCATCAGCCCGACAGCTACCACCAACATTACCCCAAGCAATCAGATACATGTGGTACTGCCTCCGCGCAGCTTTACTTTATATGTTGAAGGCACCAACGACAGCCTGATTTCGTTAGGCGATACGCTTGCACCGCCCGACACCACTACCAATGCAATCCGTGAAATTAGCAAGCCAAACAGTTTCATTATTGTTTATCCCAATCCTTTTACGCAGCAATTTGTTGTGCAGTTAAGCGCACCGGTTAGTGGGTTAATGGGCATTGACGTTTACGACCTGTCAGGAAGAAAAGTATATACTGAAACCATGATGAGTCCTTCAGCAGGTGTTATAGCTGTAACTCCTCCTGCGCTTTCATCCGGAATTTATATGCTAAAGGTTACGGCCAATAATAATCCGCAGTATTTTAAACTGGCAAAAAATTAATTTGCCATATTTAATCTGTATATCACTTTTGCAAATTACGTCCCCGGTTGCAAATAAAACAGGTTAGAGGCTATTAAAAATTAAAACAAAATGCAATTTAACACAAAGAGCACAAAGNNGGTGTTCTTTGTATTGAACTTTGCGTGCTTTGTGTTAACCTGTATTTCTTTACTTTAATTTTAAACAGCTTCTTAGTGAAATTTTAAACTCTCAAAATTCATTGCATGAGTAATAAACCCCGTTTAAGCAGATGGCAAATATTCAACATGAGTTTTGGGTTTCTGGGTATTCAAATCGGCTTTGCTTTGCAGGGGGCCAATATGAGCCGCATATTTCAGACTTTAGGCGCAAGTGAAGATCAAATACCGGGCCTGTGGCTGGCCGCTCCGTTAACGGGTTTAATTATACAGCCTATTATCGGGCACATGAGCGACCGCACCTGGATCCGTTTCGGACGCAGAAAACCATACTTTTTTTTAGGCGCAGTATTATCATGCCTCGCACTTTTCTGGATGCCTTATTCCTCTTCGCTTTGGATGGCGGCAGGCATGCTTTGTATTCTTGATGCTTCGATTAATATTTCGATGGAGCCTTTCAGGGCCCTGGTTGCCGATAAACTTCCTGATGAACAACGCACACAGGGATTTACCACACAAAGTATTTTAATAGGGCTGGGTGCGGTGCTGGCATCTTTGCTGCCCAGTATTTTTACATACTTCGGCGTTAGTAACGAGGCCGCAAAAGGAATCATTCCTGATTCGGTAAAGTATTCATTTTATGTGGGTGCCATTTGCTTTATGGCCGCCATTATTTATACCAACGTAACCACGCCTGAATACCCGCCCGATGACATGAAAGAGTTTAACCGCATGAAACGTGAATCAGGCGGCCCGTTCAAGGCCATAGCAGAAATACTCCGTTGTGTTTGGGACATGCCTAAAACCATGCTCGAAATTGCTGTAGTGCAACTTTTTACCTGGTTTGCACTGTTTGCTATGTGGACCAATAGCACACCAGCCATTACCTCGCATATATTTCACATTACCGATACTACTTCAAAGGAGTATAATACAGGGGCTAATTATGTAGGTATATGCTTCGGCGTCTTTAACGGAGTTACAGCACTGGTTGGATTTCTGATACCAGGTATGGCAAAGAAAATAGGGCGGAGATATACGCACATGCTTTGCCTTTTATTGGGTGCCGGCGGGCTGTTATCTATTTATTATATCCAGCAGCCTTCTATGCTGCTTATATCGTTCGCTTTTATAGGCATTGCCTGGGCAAGTATCTTATCTATGCCTTATGCTATGCTATCGGCGGCAATACCTGCCAACAAAATGGGCATTTACATGGGCCTGTTCAATATGTTTATTTGCATTCCACAAATTGTGGCTTCGTTAGGAGGGCTTAACTTTTTAACGCACCACTTTATTGGCCCATCATCTATACATGGTATTATCCTGGCAGGTATTTTAATGGCGGTGGCGGCGGTATCTGTATTGGTAATCAAAGAAGAAAAAGCAGCTGACCAGGCTTAGCCAAAAGCAAAACTTATCTTACTGGGCACAAAATACCGGAACAAATAAAAGGCCCTTGCAATTACCCCTAACCGCATCTAAGTAATACATTTGTTGTAATACTTAGTGTTGAATAAACACAAGTGGATTTAATCTATTCGGGGGGATGGATTAAATTAAGAGCCCGGGTTATTTATAATCCGGGCTTATTTTTTTTGACATATCCCTCATTGTGATGACATCTTTTTTAAGATGTTATCTCTGTTACATGGGTACATCATTATCTGTTGTTTGCTCCGTTTATCCGCGGGACTCCAGCAAGCACCCGGCATTACAGAATGAAAGACACAGAGATAACATCTTGAAAAANNTGAAAAAAGATGTCATCTCTCCCCAAACCCGCTACTTCTGCAATTTAATTACCTGTATAGAAAAACCATCTAATGTAATCGGCTTAGCCACGCTAACTTCCTTACCGGTAATAATGTTTATGCCTTTAGTGTAACCTGATAACTTTTCATTAAACCGGGCCAGGTCAAGTTGCTGCCCCTTATCGCCGTAATGCATAATTACCATTACAGTTGATGTTGGGTTCGACCTGAAATACACGTAGGTATCATTTTCAGGCACAAACTGCGTAAGTGCGCCGGTTCTCAGCACTTCATGTTCCCTGCGGTATTGTGCAAGTTTCTTTACAAAACCGAAGGCATCCTGTTCGGCGGGTGTTCTTCCGGCGTATGTAAATTTATTCAGTTTATCCCCTGCCCATCCGCCTGGAAAATCTTCCCTTACTTTTCCATCAGGGTTCGAAAAATTCTTCATCAATATCTCAGTTCCATAATAAATGCAGGGCGTTCCGCGGGTGGTTAACAGGAAACCGATTCCCATTTTAAACTTCCGGATATCCTCTCCTACTACCGAATAAAAACGGCTCAAATCGTGATTATCCAAAAAAGTAAGGTTCTTATCAGGATCTGAATACAAAAAATCCTGCGAAAGGGTGTAGTATATTTTGGTAAGCCCATCAGTCCAATCCATAGGTTTGTTCAGCGCCTCGCTAACCGCAAAACATAATTGAAAATCTATCAGGCCCGGTAAATTCGTTTCCGGTGCACCCGGTATTTTAGAATGTTGCATCATATAAGCCTGGTAGGCAACTGCGTGGTCCCATAACTCTCCTACTGCGTTAAACCGGGGGTATTCCTTCTTTACCGCAGCCATTAAATTGCTCATAAACTGCAGGTCAGAATAAGCATAAGTATCAATCCTGAAGCCATCAATACCGGTGCTCTCAATCCACCAGATTGAATTTTGAATAAGATACCGGGCTAAAAAAGTGTTCTTCTGGTTCAGGTCGGGCATGCTTTTTACAAACCAGCCATCGGTCATTCTATGCTTATCATATTCCGACGCATGAGGGTCCATTAAAGTGGTAACGCGGTAATTGGTTTGCAAAAAAGTATCGCTTTGATGTATCCAATCCTGGCTTGGCAGCGATTTAATAAACCAGTGCTGGGTACCAACATGATTATACACCATATCCATAATAACCTTCAACCCCTTATCATGTGCAGCACTTACAAACTGGGTGTACAAATCATTGGTTCCAAAACGCGGGTCAATTTTGTAGTGGTCAGTAATGGCATACCCGTGGTACGAGGTTCGGGGTTCGTTATTTTCCTGCACCGGGGTAAGCCATACAGCCGTGGCACCCAGGTCTTTGATATAATCAAGGTGATTTATTACTCCCTGTATATCGCCCCCATGGCGGTAAAACATGCTATCGCGGTTTAATTGCGTTTCGTTGCAGGTTTTAATAATATCATTAGATGGGTCGCCGTTAGCAAACCGGTCGGGCATTAGCATGTATACAAAATCATTGGGGCTGTAACTTGGTTTGGTATCCTTGTTGCCGGTTCGTTTAAGCAATTGGTACTTGTACGTTTTATGTTCTTTGCCCGAAGTAAAAAGAATATCAACGCCCCCCGGCAGCGTGTTGCCGGCTATGCTTAAATCAATAAATAAGTAATCGGGGTTTTCAACTTTATTAACGCGGGTAACCGTTACTCCTGCATAATCAATACTTACGGCCGAACTGCTTATGTCTTTGCCGTACACGCAAAGTTGCAGGCTGTTTTCCTTCATGCCCACCCACCAGTTCGGAGGGTCAACCCTGGTTATTTCAGTTTTATCAACGCACCAACCGCTTAAATGCAAGAAGCACGTTAAAAAGACAGCGAAAATTATTTTTCTCATAGCAGTTATATGGCGTTAATGCGGTTGATAAACTGGGCGGGGGTTGTTTAGGTACCCGCGAATGGCCGCATTCCCAACAGCCGCACCTTCCATCCCCTAAAGCGGAAACCAAAGCCGAATACCAATACAAGTTTTGTCGTCAAGTTTCTCGATATATACAATGAAGGGCACCGATACAAGGAATACCTCAAGCTATATGTTTCCAGGGACTATGTAAAACCAGAAAACAAAAATATACAGAAACAAGATAAGGAAAGCTGGGAATTAGCAAAAGCGATTCANNGAAAGCTGGGAATTAGCAAAAGCAAACCGTCCGGTTTTCAGGAGTTTCTGAGGGTAAGCTTGCTCCAATATGAGGACGTAATTGATGGAAAAGTCATCAAGGTTATTGATGACTTTTTTATGGGGATCAGGATCGCTGATCTGAAAGCGCCCGGTAATTTGAACGAAGAAAATATAACCACTCAGGAGAAGAAAGTTTCAGAGCAAGATGCTTTGAAACTTCAGGCACAGGATACGCTTGAACTTCAAACTATCAGCCCGGTTGCAAATGAAAGCATTCCTGAAGGGCATCAATTAGTTCCTGGAAAGTTTACAAAGGAAGAAACAAAAGAGTTTTTCCGCTTTCTGTATAAAGAAATGTCCGGGGATGGCAAATCTTTCCTTCTGGAAAGCGAAGTGAGTGAAATGTTCAAATATGGGTTAGCTATCCCGCCTGCTCCACCCGCCAAAAAATACAAGCTGAATTGCTCATTAAAATTCCCTAAAAGCATCGTTGAGTTTGGTATCTATAAATTTTTCTACCACCATACTACAAGTGAGCATAAAAAGGATATTCTTAAATTTTTCGCAAATTACTTAATAGACTTTGAAAAGGTACTAAAGAGCGAAGTTGATATGCGAACCTGGAGCAGCAATGTGGTTGGAAAGAGGCCGGGCCGCATGAAGTTTGCAATTGGTGAATATTTACCGGAACGTATGAAAGAGGGTGCCGGAAATTCTCCTCAACTCTAATACTCAAGAGCGCTTCCTAATACTCCGCGTTCTATCCCTAAACTTTACGAGGAAACTCTACGAGGCAGCTTCAATACCCTACGTTTTATAAGAGAGTGCCATGAAAGTGGCTCTGGTACTGTGTTTTCCTATGTCTTCGGCCAAAGCCTCCTTAATTTTGCATACGAAAATAAAAGTTGGAATCATGATACATGCAACTGAAGAAATGGGTGAATTACAGAAGGTTGAAATTATCGCCCGCTTCGGTGAGCGATGTGGCCCGGGAGCGATCTCGCGGGTGAAATGTAGTCCATGCTCCCTGGTAGGGGTGGTGTTCAGGTTATTCTTTCGACGACTCAATAAGTGAGAATCATCGAAACGGGTAAANNCTGTTTAAGTTGTTCAAAATCACCGGGCTTTCGAATGAAATCGCTCGCTCCTATCTTAAAGAGCAGGCTCATCATATCCCGCTCATAAATCATGTCCCGCGGGTATGATGTTGAAAACATGACCACATAAAGACCTTTCAGCTCTGTATTTTCCTTAATCTCAGATAAACATTCAAACCC
>PMXD01000228.1 GCA_003165895.1 Bacteroidota bacterium
TTGCTGAATTTGTCGTACACCCATGTCAGTAGGGCTATCGCCCGGCTAAAAAATTTATCCATATTTTAGGACTTTCGTAAAAGGACAACATTTTTGAGGTGAAGAGCTATGCTGAAAGGTGGGCGAACTGATACAACTTAAAAGCCTGGGCACATCTAAAGATGCAGCACAGCTTTTTGACGGTTAAGATAAGTTGATTGAAGCATTTTATAAATTACAGGAAACACTTTATAAAGCAGGGTAATGGCCAAACTAAATACACAAAAAGAATATGCTGCCTTTGTGCTGCAGGTAAAGCAAAACATATTGCAAAGCCGGTACCAGGCCGCCAGGCTTGCCAATACCGAAATGCTTTGGCTTTATTACAACATCGGTAAAATGCTTTCAGAAAAAATTGCAGCTAATAACTGGGGTGCAAAAATTATAGACAGCCTCTCGGCCGATTTGCAAAAAGCTTTGCCGGGGCTGCATGGTTTTTCAACGCCTAATTTAAAACGGATGCGGGCGTTTTTTGAGTCTTACCCTGCAATTGGCTCNNTCGAGCCAATTGCCAAACAATAAAAAATCACTGGGTACAGGCAAAAAAACGGCGGGTTCAGGAACTGTAAAACCCGATGTTGTAATTGGCTCGACACTGTCGAACCAATTACAGAAAAACGAAATGCTTAAAATGTTTTTCAGCATTTCATTTTCGCATCACAGCCTTATAGCTACCAAATTGAAAACGCAGGAGCACCGGTTGTTTTACATACAGCAGGCGGCACAGCACCAATGGAGCTACCGCATACTGGAATATCATATTGAAACAGCATTGCATAAAAAACGGAAAGCGCTGCTCAATAATTTTGCCCATACCCTGCCTGTAAAAATGAAAGATACAGCTATTGAGGCCTTTAAAGATGAATACCTGCTCGACTTTATTAATATAAGCGAAGATGATGATGAACGGGTACTTGAAAAAAGTATTGTAGATAATATACGCGAATTTATAATGCGTATAGGCAAAGGCTTTTCATTTATAGGTAACCAGCACCGGCTTGAGGTAGGTGGCGATGAGTATTTTACCGACCTGCTTTTTTACAACCGCCATTTGCAATGCCTGGTTGCTTTTGAACTGAAACGCGGAAAGTTTAAACCCGAACATGCCGGCAAGCTTAATTTTTACCTGAATGCGCTTGACGGGCAATTTAAGCTGCCGCACGAAAACCCCAGCATTGGTATTATACTTTGTAAAGAAAAGAACAACGCCGTGGTGGAGTATACATTTAAATCTATCAGCAANNACTTTTTAAAAGTTGTCAAAGCTGTGTCTTGCAAAATTGACCGGCTTTTTTGGATTTAAGCCCTGAAAGCGGCGGGATATATCAGCACCGGGTGAAGCCTTGCCTACCGGCAGGCAGGCCCGGTGGGTTTGGGTTGGCTGTTAAAGCCCTAAAGGGGCGTAATACGGGATTTATACACATTGCGAAACACAAATACAGTAGCCAGAGGCTACAAACATAGTAGAGCGTAGCAAGATGCTACGCTCAAAAGGGGATAAAACGCGGCTTTGGTTTATGTAAAATGCAGTAGCCAGAGGCTCAGGTATAATAAAAGATAGCTGGACGTTAATACTCTCAAAGGAAAAGCGCATTTGCACCCCAAACCGTTACGCTTACGAATTTGCCGGTTATTTAACAAAAACAAAACTTATATTTAATGCGTTTTCTGCTAGTCTAAATCTGCTCTCCGTATTCCGATCCCCCCAACCACGGAGCCAGCTTTGATGTATAAGCATTTTAAATAAATAATGGGTTCAGTTCAACTATATATATGAAGCACATTTACACCGCCATTTGCCGAACCCTGGTTTTTATGTTTTGTCTTATCTGGGCGGCTGGCGTACAAGCGCAATATGTACAAACAGGGTCGGCATTACTCGATAAAACGGCTCAAGGCTCTGACCTGCAAGCCACAAACGTGGCTGTATCGGCTAACGGGCAAATGGCAATAGCAGGATATCAGCACCGACAGCACAACAGCGGCGGTTTTGATATTTACCAGCGGACAGGCAATCAGTGGTCTACAATTTTCAGCTTCACCGGTTATCCGGGGTATGAAATGGGGTGTTTTACGGCGATTTCTGCCGATGGCAGTACTGTATCAGTTGGGATACACCCTACTTTAACAGGATATCCGGTTGATTCCTTTTGGATTTTTAAACGCAATGGTAACAACTGGGAGTTGCAGCAACAGATTCCTGGCTCATATGCACCATCTATGTCCTATAACGGCAATGTTATTGCAACAGGTAATAATATTTGGGAATGTATTAATAATGTTTGGAGGTTGACATATTCAGCACCTATCTATTTCACATTTCAGGTTTCAGGTGATGGCAATACTATTTTAAATGGAGGCACAGAAGTATATGTACGCAACGGCAACACTTGGGTGCAACAGGCTGTTTTGAACGTAGTTGTAACCGGCGATACAACTTTGCACCCAACCGTATATGGCAATCCTATGCTTGCCGGAAATGGCAATGTAACCGGGGTGTTTTCTTCATATGGTTTGTACGATTATTTAGCAACTTACCGGCGCACGGGGAATACGTGGATACAGGACACTAATCTTATAGTCCTTCCCAATGGTTCTTCACCAGGTTTTTTTTCTTATGACGGGAATACCTACACATATTTAGAACAGTTTAGTTTCATTAATTTTGGCCCGGTAACTTATAAATTTAATGGCTTAAACTGGTTTCGCGATAGCACCACTACAGGGTGGAACGTACAAAACTACAATAGCGGTCAAGGTGGTAAAAACTCCGGATCTGCCTTCTCAACTCCGGGTATGGCTATTGACTCATCCTGTACTATTGTGTTATTATATAATCCAATCAGCGATACATTGCTCGGCGGATTAAAGGAATTTAATTTTAGCAACAACCAGTGGTCGTCAAGCACTCCTGCTCTTATAAATAATGCCGCGCCAGGCAATGGTTTGCAGGGCTCAAGTACCGTAATCAGTGCCGATGGCAGCACACTTGTTTTTAGCGGACGCAAAAATAATTACGGTACCGTATGGGTATACTCGCGGAATGGTTTTAACTGGAATCAGCAAACCGTACTGCAATGTCCTGATGGTAATAGCAGTGATTGGTTATTTGGCCTGGATGGAAATCAATACGATTATAGTTTGGTTACATATCCTTATACGCTGGCTTTATCAGCCAATGGCAATGTGCTGGCAGTTGCCTCGCCTAACGCTTATGTGTACGATTCGGTAACACAGTATTATACGAATTGGGGGAAAGTTTATTTGTATAACCGCAGCGGTTCTACCTGGAGTTACGATACAACATTATTAGTAAGCGCTACACCTGTTTATTATAACCATTTCAATTTTTTTGCCTCCAGTGTGGCGCTTTCAAACGACGGGGCAACGCTGCTGGTCGGCACCTCAAACGACGGGGCATATGCATATGCAAAAAGTGGGGGGAACTGGTTACAGCAGGGGCACTTGCTTGTTAGTGCTGGCAATGGCTCGAGCAAAGTGGCCTTGACACCCGGAGGCGACACTGCTTTGGTTACTGAAGAACAGTATAATAACGAGCAGGGTGCGGTGCATATTTATATCCGTAATGGCAGTAGTTGGACTTTAAATCGTTGTTGCCTGTACCCTTCTCAGGTAACCGGTACACATGCATTTCCGGCTGCCATGGCCATTTCAGCTAATGGACAGTATATAGCCGGTTCAATTGCCGGTACCGATGGTGAGATTTATGTGTACAGCTATGCTACTAATCAGTGGAACGGCCCTTTACCGGCTTATACCAGCTTCCCACAAGGCCTTTCAATCTGGCTTTCGCAGGGAGGTGATACCCTCATGCAAATATCTGATGTAGGTCAGAATCCTTTGTATCTTGCCAATATTTGGGTAAGAAGCGATACCACCTGGACGGATGTATACGATCTGCCGGAACCTTACGAAAATGACAACGACCTTGTGCCAGTCGGTAACTTTACTACCAATGGCACGACGATTAGTGTAACCCCGGATAAGAAGTATATAGTTTATGGAGTTCCAAATGCTAATTATAATGATGGCGGGGTTTATATTTATCAATATAGTAACCTTACGGTAACGCGTACGGATAGTACTTCTCCATCGTGTGCTGTTGCAACCAATGGTAAACTAAAAATTAAAGTAACCGGCGGAGTTGCCCCTGTAAATATTACCTGGAGCACCGGTGCAACGGGCTTAGATAGTATTACAAACCTGGCTCCCGGCACTTACACCGTAAGCATTACCGATGCAGATAGTGTGCAGGTGGTAAGGCAATACACCCTATCGCCTAAAAGCAATATGGTTACCAACTACCCGGCAAGTTACATACCCTGTATGCCTGGTACTACGGGTACTATTACTGCCAGCGTAACCGGTGGTAGCAGCCCTTACAGTTACCGGTGGAATACCTTGCCGGTGCAAACTACTGCCACCGTGTCGATACTAAACAGCGGCACTTATATCTATACTGCAACCGATGCGCTGGGTTGTGTGGTTAGCGATAGTGCCAACATACAGCTTAACACAGTTTCATCGGCATACTGGGCTGATGTAACAGGCACGCAACCCAACTGCGGCAACAACGGCAACGCTACTGCTGTGTTTAATGGCAGTACAGGTAATGTAACTTATGCGTGGAGCAACGGCAGCCTGTCTGGTATTGATACCATGCTGGGGCCTGGCACTTATACTGTATCTGTTATGGACGTTGCGGGTTGCAGTGCCACCGGAAGCATAAGCATGGGCAGTTTTTGCGAAAATGTAATCCGTGGCCGTGCTTATTACGATGTAAATAATAACTGTACTTATAACCTTGGTACCGATGTGCCCGCCAGTTATAATGTTTACGCTTCGCAGGGTGGTTATTACGCATACGGCAATACCGACAGTGTAGGTAACTACCAGATTTTGCTACCCGGCACAGGTACGTTTAATGTGTATATATATAACTGGAGCACATGCGGCTTTGGCCTGTGCACCGGTGCTAACTATCCGCCGCAGGTAGTGTTTACTACCACCGGCGATACCGCCGTAGTTGATTTTCCTATTATAGACACGGCTTACGATTTGGCAGTGGGCGTAACTGCTCCGGTGTTTAACCCTGGTTATAACGGCAACGTAACTATTTACTATGGCAATCTTAAAAGCCAACACGTGGCTAATGTCATATTAATCTTTACTTACGATACCAGTATGCATTTTGTAAGCGTGATGCCATCAGCCAACGCTACCGTTGACACGGTTAACCACATAATTACCTGGCACATTGATACGGTATACCCGGGTTTAAACCAGTATGTTAATGCTAATTTTGTTATTTCCACTTCAGCGTCGGGGCCGTATGTGCTGGTTTCAAGCACCATCACTGCGCCGGGTAACGACTGCAACCCTGCTAATAACTATTCGACTATTGGTGTGCCTTTTGCAAGTGCCATTGACCCTAACGAAAAAACATCGCAGTTAACCGATAGTGTTGAACAATACGCTATTTATTTTCAGAACACGGGTACCGACTCAACGCACTTTGTTTTGGTAAGCGATACGCTTTCGCCTTACCTCGAACCAGCTTCATTACAAACCTTGGCCGCCAGCAGCCATAATTATACGTTCAGCCTTGCAGGTAATGGCATTGTACAGTGGAGATTTGACCCTTACCTGCTACCTGACAGCGCTATCGACCCGGTTAACAGCCGCGGGTATGTAATGTTCAGCGCAAAAATTAAAAGTAATACCGCCGCCAATGCGCAGATCAGTAATACGGGCTATATCTATTTCGACTATAACACGGCAGTTGTTACCAATACTGTAACTAATACTTTACAGAACCTGCAATGTAATTTAGTTACTACAACCATTAATGATACAATTTGTAGCGGTGATACGGTGTACATCGGCAACCATGCGTACACCAGTACCGGGAATTACATTGACTCATTTACCATTACCGGCGGTTGCGATAGTATTGTAACATTAAACTTAACTGTTAATCCATTGCCAGCGGTTACATTAAGCTGGGTACAAATGGTTCAACAAGGCTTGTTGCATGATATTGGTGATGTTATAAGTGATACAGGAATATGCCTGCAACAACATGCCAGTACTATTGCATTAGGGGGCGGCACGCCAACCGGAGGAACTTTTTCGGGTGAATACGTGGTAAACGACACCTTACTGGTAGATTCATTTATTGCCCACCCGCAATTGGGAGATATTGATACAATTACTTATACCATCCATCAGCTCGGTTGTGCCAGTTCAGGCACCGATAACATTTTTATAGATATATGCGGCGGTATAGAGCAAATCACCGCTAACAATTTCATTACCATCTATCCAAACCCTGCCAGCACGCAACTATTTATAAAAACTGAAAACATACAACCGCAAACGATTGCCATTTACGATGTTGATGGAAGAATGATAACAACGCAACCCTATAAACCTGAAATAGACATTAACCAACTAAGCCTCGGTGTTTATTTTATTGAGGTGCAGAGTAATGATGAGATGGGGAGGAAGATGTTTGTGAAGATGTAAGTTTGGTTGGTATAAACTTTACCGTGTTTACAATGGGTTTAAACGTTACTTGCACAGGGCTAAAACACCCGGTGCTGATATATTACGCCACTTTCAGGATTTAAAGGCAAACCAAAAAATGCTTACGCGGGTGGTTTCCGGGAAAGGGGTCTTGAGAAAATAATATGTTGATAATCAATGAAGTAATAAAAAAAGTGGAAACCACCCCCCACCCCTTTCAGGGCCGCCCCTCGGGTTAGCGATTGCAGCGGAAACCCCGCAGCGAGGCTTTGGGAGCGAGGAGTTGCAGCGGAAAGCGCGACCCTTGCGAAGCTTGGGGAACCTCCTGAATAGATTTTTAGAAGCTAGAACCGAGAAACAAGAAATTAGGGGCGAAATGACCTTTTAACGTTCTCATTTGGAAATTCTCCACATTCTGTTATCTTTGCCGTCCAATTTTTTATAACCCGTTTACCTTAGGGTAGGCACCAAAAAGCAGAGAAACATGCTTACACAGTACGAAACAGTATTTATTCTCACTCCTGTGTTATCGGAAGATGACGCCAAAAAGTCGATCAACAATTATGTTGAGCTGCTAAAGTCCCAGGGAGCAGAGATAGTTCATCAGGAGGCCTGGGGGCTCAAAAATTTACGGTACCAGATTGCCAAGAAGAACACCGGTATTTACCACGTAGTTGAATACAAGGCTAGCGGTAAAGTGGTTGATACGCTTGAAGTTGCGTTTAGGCGCGATGAGAGTGTATTGCGTTACCTTACAGTAAGGCTTGACAAATACGCCGTAAAATATAACGACGACAAGCGCGCCGGTATAGTAGGAAGGAATAAAAAAGTTAGTAACCCGGTAGATAAAAAACAGGAGGTAGCATAATGGCAACTAATAACGACCAGATAAAATATTTAACCGCCACCAAAATCGGTTTAATAAAGAAGAAATACTGCCGGTTTAAAAAGAACGGTATTAAATACATTGATTACAAGGATCCTGACTATTTGCTGAAGTTTATTAACGAGCAGGGAAAAATTCTTCCACGCCGTTTGTCGGGCAACTCGTTGAAGTATCAACGTAAAATTGGCCAGGCTATTAAACGTGCCCGCCATATTGCAATTCTGCCTTACGTAGCGGATTTATTAAAATAAATTGGTTAAATCCTTAAAAGCTTAAACAATGGAACTAATTCTTATAAAAGATGTTGAAAAACTGGGCTTCGCTGACGATGTAGTGAACGTTCGTCCCGGATTCGGCTTAAACTTTCTTATACCGCAAGGTTTGGCAGTTGCAAAAAGCGACGGTAACCTGGCACAACTTTCGGGCCGTGTTAAGGCGCGCGAAAAACGCGAAGCCAAATTGCTTGAACAATTCAACGAAATATCTGCACGTTTACAAAGCGCTACCCTTAAAATTGGCGCTAAAGTGGGTACTACAGGTAAAATTTTCGGAAGCGTATCGGTTTACCATGTAGCCGAGGCTATCAAAAATCAGTTACAGGTAGAAGTTGACCGCAGAAAAATTAAAATCAACGAAGGTGAAGTAAAACAACTTGGTACTTATACTGCCGAAGTTGGTTTAGGCGCCAGCCACAAGGTTACTGTTACTTTTGAAGTAGTAGCTGAGTAAGTAATTTTAACGTAGGGCAGTATTAAACTGCACAAGAAAATACAGTCCTTGCCGTTTATTGCGGTGAGGACTTTTATTTTAGACGCTGTTTAGAACTAGAGAAAAGAAATGCAGGTTAACACAAAGCACACAAANNTGCATTTGGATTTAATTTTTAAAAGCTTCTTTAGAGGCAAAAATTATCGGACAATTAATGACATCGGCCAAAAACATAGTAAGGTTTATTGTATGCGCTGTGTTATGCGGTGCATGGCCGGTATCTGCAAATGCCCAACTTAATTTTGATTATACAAAGGGTAAATTTTTAATTAAGGGCCAGGTAATTGATGCACAAGCGCATACGGTTATAGCGATGGCCAATATTAAAATATTGAACAGCGGCAGGGGCATTACCTGCGATAACGAGGGTTTCTTTACCATGTATGTTTCGAAAAACGATACGCTGGAGTTTTCGTCGGTCGGTTATCTCACTAAAAAATTCAGGGTGGCGCAGTTTGATTCTACCAGGTATTATACTTTGGCCATTGAGTTGCTGCACGACTTTATTAAGCTCAGAGAAGTAACTATTTATCCTTACCGGGACCTGGATGAATTTAAAAAGGCTTTTGTGGATGCCAAGGACCAGAATAAAGTGAATATTCCCGGACTTGCGCCTCCGAAATATTCGCACGTTGAGCCGAAGCCTAAATTTTCGAATCCCATCTCGTATTTATATGACCGCTTGAAGCACCGAAGCTCGGCCGACCCTGATTTTAAGCCCTGAGGGGTTTAGGCACCAGCCAACCGGGCGAATAATAGCATATTGGCGCAATCCCAACAGCCGCCCCTTNNCAAACAAAGAGAGTTTTTATGTGCGCGACAATATGGTATGCACCCTGCCAACCCCTGTTAGATTAAGATTGTTTTATTTTACAGAAAACCCGGAATATGAATGCAAAATTATTGGCAGAGTTTAACGCCATTGAAAAAAGCCGTAAGGACCTGTTTGACGACCTGAAAAGCTATGAAGATGAGGTAATAAACCAAAAGCCCGCACCGGGGGCCTGGAGCATAGCGCAGGTTGCTGAACACCTTATAATAGCCGAAGAGGGCTCGTTGAAATATCTTCAAAAGAAAACGCAGGATACATCGAAAGTGCCCGTTGCAGGGCTGCGAAGTAAATGGCGGTTTCTGCTTACCAATACCGTGTTTGTACTGAACATTAATTTTAAAGCCCCGGCTGTGGTTGTGCCTACGGATAACTTTGCAACGGTTGAGGAGCTGGATAAAAGATGGACCCAGGTGCGCGCCGATACCCTGCTGTTATTGAACAGGTTGCCCGAGGCAGACCTTAAAAAGGAAATATGGAAACATGCGGTAGCAGGAAAAATGGACGCTTACCAGATGGTGGCCTTTTTTAATATTCACTTTAACAGGCACCGGAAACAGATATACAGGACGTTGGCTGAGGTTGTTTTGTAGGCAGCCCCTTCCGTCCCCTAAANNCTTTAGGGGACGGAAGGGGCTGCTTTTTAAGAGTTTAGTTTTTTGCGGATGCGGCTCAGGCTTTCGGGATGTATGCCCAGGTAGCGGGCAATGCGGTGAACGGGAATTTTTAGAATCAGGTCGGGTTGCGATTGTAGCAGTTCCCCGTACCTTTTCTCTGCGCTTTTTGAAAGGAAATCTATTTCGCGTTTAGAGCGGAGTAAAAATATCTGTTCGGTGAGGAACCTGCCCATTTGATTGGCCCCAATTGAGGTTTCATATTGTTTTTTCAGTTCGGCCCATTCATATACCTCTACCTCACAATCCTCAATGGCGGCTATGGTAATTTTAGAGGGCTTGCCTGTTAGTAAAGAGCTATAACCACCCAGTACGCTGTTGGGGAAAAAGAAGTCGTAAATCCACTCTTTCTCGCCGGGTATGGTAACCTCAACGATGCCCTTTAACAGGAAGTAAAATTTGGTTTCAACATTTCCTGCCTGCACCATAACGGCACCCTTGGGGAATTTCTGAATAGTTGATTTCAGCGATACACTTTCACTGTTAAAACCGGCACCCATAATACTCTTAAAAAACTCTATCATCATGGCTTAGCGTTGTAAATACACTTGGCAAAAATACTTTTTGCGAAGCATACTGTTTGAAAAATATTTCGGAAAGCTCCGCCGGTTACAATTTTTTGTTTGTCCAAACGACTGACTAAATATAATAAAGCGCGTTTGAATAAGTGAAAAATTCGCTACAGATGGATTTCAAAAAGCAACTAAATTATTTCGGGAAAATGCAATTCAATAAAACAAAGCTGAGTAACTTCGCGTTGTATTCCCGACTCATTTTTTTGCCTACCCGGAATAAAGGATTTTACTATATGAAAAAAGAGCGTACTTTAAGGACGTTACCCGTTCTGTTACCCCGGTTTAGCCTGTTCGTGATTTTGTTGCTTTGCATGTTTCATACGTCAAAGGCCCAATCCCCCATCAATGTTTTGAATATTGATATTGTAAGAGATAAATGGGGAGTGCCGCATATTTTCGGAAAGACGGATGCGGAAACGGCCTATGGGCTTGCGTGGGCCACCTCTGAAGATGATTTTAGAACGGTGCAGCGCCTGTTGCTGGCCGTAAAGGGCAAGCTGGGTGAGATAGACGGACAAAGCGGCGCCATACTTGATTATCTTTCTTTTATAGCCGGTGTGGAGCGCGTGGTAAAGGAATCGTACGATACTGCGTTTTCGGCCTCGTATAAAAAAGTGCTGGATGCTTATGCCGAAGGGCTGAACGCCTATGCGTCTTCGCATCCTGGTGAGGTTTTGAGGAAGGGTGTTTTTCCGGTAAATGCGAAGGATATTATTCAGGAGTATGTGCTTACCAATGTGCTGCTTACTAGCGTTTATTTAGATATACAAAAGATATTTACCGGGGATATAAGATTGTATGATGAGAATTATCCATCCGGTTCAAATGCCCTGGCTTTTAACGGCAGCCGTACCAAAGACGGGAAGACTTACCTGGCGATTAACTCGCATCAGCCATTGGAAGGCATGTTCTCGTGGTACGAAGCGCATATTGTAAGTGAAGAGGGATTGAATATGCTGGGGGCCACTTTCCCCGGTGGAGCAAGTATTTTTGTGGGAACAAACCCTCAGCTGGGTTGGGCATGCACGCTTAACCATCCGGATATGGATGATGTATACAAGCTGGATATGAACCCCCATAAAAGCCTGCAATACTGGTTTGATGACCATTGGGAAACTTTAGAGGCGCGCAAAAAAACGGTTAAGGTTAAACTGGGCCCCATCCGGTTAGCAGTTACCAAAACGTTTTACTGGAGCAAATACGGAACTACCATTGAAAGCCATGGCAACTACTACGCCATCCGCTTTGCTTCAAATATGGATATAAAGAGTGCTGAGCAAATGTTCAGGCTTAATAAGGCCAACAGCTTTAGTGCCTGGCGCGATATTATGCGCGGTAACCATATACCCGGTATGAACTTTGTTTATGCCGACCGGAGTGATACCATTTTTTATGCAAGCGCCAGCGAAATGCCCTACCGCAACCCCGCATATAACTGGAAGAAGGTGTTACCCGGTAACACTTCAGCCACGCTGTGGCCTGCACGTTTCCATCCGTTTGATTCAATACCTCAACTGCTGAATCCGGGTTGTGGCTACCTGGTAAGCACTAATAATTCGTGTTTCGACGTGGCTAAATGCGGCTATAATTTAAACCCGGCAAACTATGACCCTACTTTTGGCTACGGAACTGAAAAGAACAACCGCAGCATTATGGCCCATTATATGGTTGGGAAGCTGGATAAACTGACATACGATGATTTTAAACGCATAAAATTTGACCGGACTTTTAATGACAGCATGTATGATTACAACCTGGATAATGTAATGATGATGTTTAATCTAAGCCCGGTTAAATACCCTGAACTGGCCGATGCCATTGAAGTAATCAGAAGCTGGAACCATAAAAGCGACCCGGATAACAAAGAGGCATCACTAGCTTCGTTTGCCCTGTATAATATTATTGATATTATAAGCGCTAAGGGCGATACTTATGAAAACAACCGGTTCCAGGAGCGCCAGTATGCCGAGGCACTTCGTGAGGCTAAGCACCATATGCTGCAGTATTTTGGCTCATTGCGGGTTCCGCTGGGCGATGTGCAGAAACACGTGCGCGGCAACGTAGCGTTGCCGATAGGTGGGGTGCCGGAGGTGCTTGCTGCCACTATTACCCAGCCTTATAAAAACGGTATGAGAAGAACTTTTGTGGGTGATTCGTATATACAGTTGGTGAGATATTCGAAAGATACATTGCAAATTGAATCGGTTAATGCATTTGGCGCTTCGGCTAAGCCTGAGAGCCCGCATTATACTGACCAGATGCAGATGTTTGTTGACCAGAAACTGAAACCGATGACGCTGAATAAGGAAGCTATTTACCGCGATGCTGAGAAAATATACCACCCCGGTAAGGAAAGAGATGAAAAGGAGCGGCGGGTAATAGTTAAGTTGTAATGCCTTGACTACACGTCTTCTGAAAATGGCTCAACAGCCAACTCACCCGATCCTGCGGACACCCCTCTCTTTTTTCAAAGCTAATCGTTACCCAAATTTTGAGCCCAGTCTGCTAACAGCAATTCTCGTTCTTTTGTCTTGATACAAAAGAACCAAAAAATCAAGGCTGCTCAGCTCTTGCCTAAAAAGGCTTCTCTACGCAGAGAAATAAACGAACTCGACGCATCAGTAGCGCTTTTAGCTGACGGTACCGCTATCAGCTCTTTTAGTTAACATTCGGTCGGTCTCAAACAGCGTTTTTTTCCTTTTGGCTACGCATGAATCCTTTTCTTAACGGCNNTTAGCTTTGAAAAAAGAGAGGGGAATACAAACAAAGACTTCATTTATCGAAGAGGAGGTCTATTATAAAATAACAAGAGATGCTTTAGAAAAATGAGGCGGCCCTTTTTATTTTAATTTTCTTCCGTATTTCAATATCTGCTCAAATTCTTCTTCGTGTTTAAGTATACCCTCGGTAAGCTCGCCAAGTAGTTCGCGCAGTTTATCGGTTTTTTCATCGCCCAGAATTGTAATGAATTTCTTTTCAATAAGCTTATTGCAGCTTTGGAAATATTCGAAAAATTCTACCCCTTTATTTGAAATAGAAATGATTTTGGCCCTGGAATCATGTGGGTCGGGAGTTACATCCACAAAGCCGTGCGATTCAAGGTCGGCTACCATTTTGCTCATGGCCTGCTTGCTTACCCGGGCCCGCTTGGCCAGTTCGTTATTGTTTACTGTTTCCATGCCTACAATACTGATAAGGCGCAGGTGTTCGGGCCGGATATCTGTCCAGCCGTCATCTACCCATTGTTTTTGCGCCCATTCATTAAAATAGCGGTGGATGATATATATATGCCGGCATAAGTTGGTCCGCTTCTTCAGCATATAAGCCTCTAATTTCTTTTCTGAACGTTTATCCAACATTTCGTTTAAAATTTTGTTTTTGTTGATTCGTAATACAAATATAGCACTTTAATTTTTTTTCGTCAACTTATTTGACTATTTCGTCAACTTGGTTTACGTTTGCATCATAAAACAACAAAAGATCATGGCAGAAACTAATGAACCAGCAGTAACAGAGAACAAAAAAATGACCGTAAAAACCATTATTATAAGGGTTATTATAGGGCTGGCCGTAGCAACCGGCCTGTTCTTTGGCGGTAAGAAGATAATTTGGGAGTTACATCACGAGAGCACTGATAATGCGCAGATAGAAGCCAACCTGGTTCCAATTTTGCCACGTGTTTCGGGGTATATAAAGACTATTTACCCGGAAGACTATGCTACGGTAAGGAAAGATTCCTTGCTGGTGGAAATAGACGATGCCGACCTGCAATTGCAATTGGCGGAAATGAAAGCCGACCTTGCGCAGGCGCAAACTGATATAGGCAACGCCCATGCTGCAATCAATAATACAGGGGCATCTATAGTTGAAACACAATCTAACCTGGATGTGGCGCAAACCCGGAAGGACAAAGCCCACACAGACTATACCCGCGACCAGGGTTTATTCCGTGATGGTGCCATTACTAAAAGGCAACTGGATGATTCGAAAGCAAATGTTGATATAGCAGACAGACAATACGATGCAACCAAAAATGATGTGAATGTAGCCGAAACCCGCACCGGTGTAAGTAAAGCGCAACTGAACAAAGCCGATGCTATTATTAAACTGAAAGAGACGACTATTGACCAGCAGTTGCTGAAATTAAGCTATACTAAAATTTACGCGCCATGCAACGGCCAGATAGGCAAACGGAATGTGGACCCGGGCCAATACGTGCAGGCAGGCACACCTTTATTTACGGTTATAAATGATGAAGACTATTGGGTAGTAGCCAATTTTAAGGAAACGCAGATACACCATATGAAACTTGGCGATGAAGTAGAAATTAAGATTGATGCCTACCCTGATCTGGTTTTAAAAGGTAAAATCATCTCTTTCTCAGACGCTACAGGCGCTAAATTTTCTTTATTACCACCGGATAATGCCACCGGTAACTTTGTGAAAGTTACACAGCGTATACCTGTTAAAATAGTAATTGAAGACGGCGCAAAGTATAAAGATAAGCTACATGCAGGTATGAGTCTGGATGTGTCGGTGGCTTATTAATGATGTTCGTTCCTTAACAGGAAACGCCGCGATAAGCGGGTTTACCGGACTAAAAAAGAAGGCATGAAGAATTTTGTAAAAATAATTATAGTGTTTACCACCATATCGGCGGCTATAATGGAGTTGATAGATACCTCCATTGTTAACGTAGCGCTGAATAATATGGCTGGTAACCTGGGCTGTACCATTGAAGACATAAGCTGGGTGATTACCGCCTATGCTATTGCCAATGTTATCATTATACCCATGACCAGTTTCCTGGCAGCTTACTTTGGAAGGAAAAACTATTATCTCTATTCCATTGTCATATTTACCGCAGCCTCTTTTATGTGCGGTAATTCTACCACTTTATGGGAGATAGTTTTGTGGAGGTTTGTGCAAGGTATAGGCGGTGGAGCTTTACTTTCAACATCGCAGTCAATTTTGTTTGACACCTTTACAGTTGAACAGCGGGGAACAGCCTCGGCTATTTTCGGTATGGGTATTGTGGTTGGACCTACGCTGGGCCCTACGGTGGGTGGTTTGCTGATTGACAATTACAGCTGGCCGCTTATTTTCAATATTAATATTCCATTTGGCATCCTGGCTGCAGTGCTTACCTATTTCTTTATTGAAGATTCGGTGCATCATACTGAAAAGCCTGCCATTGACTGGGGAGGTATACTATTGCTGGCAGTTGGTGTAGGCTCCTTACAATATGTTTTGGAGCGCGGGCAAACTAACGACTGGTTCGAAAACGAAGGCATCAGAATTTTTGCTGTATTGGCAGCTATTGGTGTTATAGGATTTGTTTTATGGGAATTGCGGCAGAAGCAACCGGTGGTTAACCTGCGGCTGCTAAAGGATAGCAACCTTACAATTACCACCATGCTTACGTTTATTTCGGGTGTGTCATTGTATACTTCTGTTTTTATATATCCGCTTTTGTTGCAGCGGGTATTAGGTTATACGCCTACTATGGTAGGTATGTCGCTTATTCCGGGGGCTTTGGGCTCTTTGATAATAATGCCCATTGTAGGCCGCCGGTTACAAGCCGGCGACTCGCCAAAGCCGTATATTGCTGTTGGCTTTTCTATTTTAATTATTTACGGTATACTGCTGTATTATGCCAGCAACATAAACAGCAGCATTGGTGATTACACGCTGCCGCTGATAGTGCGGAGCGTAGGCATTTCAATGGCCATGGTATGCCTTACTAACCAGGCAGTGGCGGGGCTTAAACCCCGTGATATACCCCAGGGCATTGCGTTAAATAATATGATGCGCCAGTTAGGCGGGGCTTTTGGAATAGCCTTTATGAATATTTATGTGGACCAGCGCTATGCGGTGCATAGAAATGAGCTGATATCATACATCACGCCGGGTGCAGCAAATTTTGTAGCCCGTAATAACGCACTTTTGGGTGTAGGTTCAAAACTGGCGGTAAGTGCCAATGCCCAGCAAACAGCCTATAAGTTACTTGACCTTGCTGTTGACCGGCAGGCTTATTTACTTACTTACCTGGATGGCTTCCTGTTTTCGGTATTGTTTATTGTAGCTGTATTTCCGCTGATACCATTTTTAAAGACTAAGAAACTAGATGCCGCAACACAAAAAGCTGTCGCAGAATCATCTCACTAAAAACTAATTGTAAATAGAACAAGCAGTAATAAAAACATGAAAATGAAGAAGAAATATATAATGGCGGCTGTTGTATCGCTGTTTTTATCGGGTGTATTAAATGCCCAAACTAATACTTATAATATACCTGAACAGTTAAGTGAGCTGATTAAAAAGGCTTTTGATAATTATCCAAAGCTAAAGGCCGGTGACGCTTATATTAAAATGGACCAAACGCAGCGCGACCTGGCTAAAGCCGGTTACATGCCAACCATTGATGGCGAAGCTAATTACCGCTATGGCAAGCCAACGCCTTCTATTACTTTTCCGGGCTTTGGTAGTTTTGCTTTTTTTCCGGCGAACAACTATGATTTACACGTAGGCGCTGCACTTCCCATCTGGGATTTTGGCCGCACCGCGGCTAACGTGAAGAAAACTCTTGCCGAAATTCAAACTTCAAAAGATAACCTGGAAAGCGCCAAACAGGACCTGGCCTACCAGATAGCAGAACTATATTGCGCTATTATTTTTTACAATAAAAGCGTGGAAGTTGAAAATGAGCAAATAAAGGTTTTGCAGGATAACGTAGATATCATTGCCAAACGGGTACAAGACGGCGATGCTTTAAAGTTTGACTTGTTATCAACTCAGGTTAAATTAAATAATTCCCAAAACCAGTTGATTGACCTGCAGAATAATTTGGAAAAAGATTATGAATTTTTGGATATGCTTACCGCGCAACAGGGCGATGGATATATAACCCGGGAGGATATAGGTTTTAATACTTCAGGCCATGAAGATGTTTCGTCTGACAAGAATTATGATTTGATTATTATGAACGATCAGATGAATTCGTCGCAGGTAGATATTAAATCTGCCCGTAACAATTGGTTGCCTAAAATAGTTGCCAAAGCACAAATAGGTTACCAGGATGGATATGTAGGCACCGAGGCTTCAGGTGGATTTATTCCTATCGATAAGCTTTTGCTAACCGGTTCAATCGGGGTTGGATTGAGCATACCTATTTACGGTGCCGACAGGCCTAATTACCGGATAAAAATTGCGCAGATAAATGTGGAAGCCACTAAGTATAATATTGAAACAGAAAAAATGAACCTGGATAACCAGATACTACAGGCAAAAAGCGACCTGAAGGCTACGCAGGATAAGCTAAAGAATTATGAAGTGCAGATAGAGCAGGCTAAAGAAGCTTTGAACCTGGCAGAGATACGCTATAAAGCCGGTGTTATTACAAACCTTGAATTACTGACGGCGCAGGATGATGCTCAGAATGCTGAGTTGGGTGAAATACAATTGAAGTTCCAGGTGCTTCTTTCAACATTAACTATTAATAAACTTGGCGCAACTAAATTCTGGTAGGATTGTTATTTGATAAGAAGCAAGAAGCGGGATTTTAGAAGCAAGACAATCTAATCTTGATTCTAACATCTTGGCGGGTGCAAACCAAATTGTCGTTNNTTGATTCTAACATCTTGGCTCTTATATCTGTTTAGTCAGTTAAAAGACTTAACTTCAATTAAAATTCCCTCCTATGAGAAACTACGATACGGTAACAGAGGCTATGGCCGATTTGAAGGCCCGCGGGTTTGAACTGGATTTCAATCTTAAAGAAACGCAGTTAGAATGTACCCAGCTTGGAAGAAAGCTTGCACCCGAAGAATTTGAGATTACGGAGTTTTATCGTTTTGAAGGTAACACCGACCCGGGCGATGAAATGGTTGTATATGCTATTCAATCTAAAGATGGACATAAAGGTGTTTTGGTAAATGCTTTTGGCGCCTATTCAAATACCGTATCAAACGAGTTAATTAAGAAGTTGACGGTTCAGCATCCTACGTAATACAGCCTCCTCCCGTTCTTCCAGGTGTGCCTTNNTGCTAAACCATTCAATTTGCCGACACCGCACGTTGTTTGAGTCGTGAGACTCAAACGCTTCATACTGAGTTTCAAGTTGGCCTGAAGGCACACTTAAAACAACGGGGGTGGTCTTCGACACACTCGGAACAACGGGGACTTATTCAAAAAACACATTTCCAATCTTCACAGTTTTTCCGCCAATATCAACTTGCCAGAAATAAATTCCGCTACTTATATTTTGCCTTTGGATTAAGGTACTATTTGAATTCAGTTTGTGATTTAGCAATACATTGCCTAATGCATCGAAAAGTTTAAAATCTGCTTCTTCAGATAATGCCGGCTCTATTTTAATTTCAAACTGGGTATATGCCGGATTTGGAACTAATTGAATCAAAACTTCACCACTTGCCAAATCTGGTAAACCGAGAATATAATAATTGGCAACGCCTCCAATAACTCCATTCGTTAAATGGTAATAAACCAGGTTACAATATTGTGCTTCCTGTGCGGGCTCACCTCCTCCATCACAATATGAATCTATATAAACCACCCCCAAGCCTTTTATTGCATTAACCTGATAGAAACCACCCCCTCCGTTTGTACACATACCACCAAAATATAATGTTGAATCGCCCCAACTGGTTGACCCATAATATGGACCGGTAATTCCTCCTTGGACACAAAAACAACCGTCAGCCATTGAATAGTAGGCGTTGTAGCACGAAACTATTGAAGTATCCTGATTAATTATCTGTAGCACAGTATCGCATGTTAAATAACTATTTAAGCTATTATAGTTGAAAGAATGCTGTAATGTATATTTTGTAGAATTTCCACTGTCCTGTCTTGCAATAACAACCATCATCTCAAAGGTTCTGTTTTGCAATTGCGGGTCATAAGCAACCTGATAAACAAATGTATCCCCTACAGCAAAATTGAACACTTGTGCATTGGTAGGATAAATTTGCGCAGATGCTACCATGCAATTTGTAATTAAAAATAACGCAAAAACAGTCTTCATTGATTAATTTGTATTTAAATTAGTAAACATCGCTATAATATTTTAAAGTTGCTTACTGTATCACCACCCTCCCTATAAACTGTCGGCCATTGGCTGTTAACACTACTGTATAAACCCCGCGCGCAATCTCCCCCAAATTTACCTGTAAATTGCTGCTGCTTATATCAACGGTTTGGTTGGTTACAATGCTGCCCTGGCTATCGTAAATCATCAGGTTGCCATTACTGGCTTGTACTATACTTGGCGGCACAACAATAGTAAATATGCCTTTGCTTGGGTTGGCATATATTTGCAACAAACTATCCTGGGGCCCAACAATTGTTTCACTTGCAGGGTAATTAATGGCACTTAGTTTGGCTATAAAAAAATTAGTTTGCGAACTGGCAGTTAACGTAGTATTGCCAAAAGTAGCGGTGGCTTCTATAGCGCCGGTTACAATGGCATTACCTGCCGAATCTTCAGTAACAGCATAAGCCTGTGCGTTGGGCACTGTAACTACACCCATGCACTCGCCGGCAGGGCTATAGCGGGTTACAAACAGGTCTCTGGCTGATTGGGCAGTAACACTATAAATGCCAAATGTTTGTGTGCCAGTAAAATAACCGGCTAAGTAAAAATATCCTAATGTATCTACTGTAATGCCTTCCATTGCTAGCCCCCCGTTATTACCACCAGGTATTTGTTTTACCCAAAGTATTTTTCCGTAGTTATCAAATTTTGCTATCAGATTATCTCCTATTTCATTGCTTAATTTGTTTAGGGTATCATTGCCTATACATAGGGTAGTATCTAACCCTCCCGTCATGTAAAAACCTCCGCTTGCTATTGGCGCAATTTTATAGAGGAAACTATTTGGATCTGAAGCAATTATTTTTTTAGACCAGATAATTGACCCTCCGGTATCTAACTGCATCAAAACCGAAAGGCTTTTGCCGGTTGGGGGGCATACATTTAAGGTATCATACATAAAGCAACTATCGGTAGATGCTATAATACAAATGCTGTTATCAACAATATCTAAATATTTAAAATATATATTGCCGCCTGTGGCCTGCTTTGCCCACAGGCAATTGCCCTGTACATCTGTTTTAGCTAAATAGCCCTGTTGCTTATTAGCCAGGTCGGTCAACTGAAAGCTATCTATTTTCAGTAGCGGCTGCTGGTAATTTCCCAATAAATAATTATATCCCCCGTAAAACCTGGCCATTAACGAGCTACCCCCGTAATAGTGCAGCCAAAGGCACCTGCTATCAGCATTCCATTTGGAAAGCGCAATTGGTGAAGAATTGGATGAATTTGTAACCGGAATAGTATCAACCAAACCATTAGCGGCTATAGCTACAGCTATGTATAGGTTGTTGCTATCATCTGCAGTAGGATAATTGAAAAAGCCAACTCCCCCCCCGCCGGTATTAAAACCGCCGACAGGATAACTCTGTACATTGGTAATAGTAATAAAATTACCCGCTTGGTCGTACTGCGCAACAAAACCATTAGAACTGCCCTGGCTGCTAATAGTAACATTTCCTGCAACTACCGTTCCGGGAGATACGGCATCTAAAAGTTGATATATTCCGAACGAATAAATATATCCGTTGTTGGGCGCTATAATGTCTTGCCCCGCCTGGCCGCTTGTTCCTGCAAAACTTTGCGCCCACAGCCAGTTTTGCGCTATAAGGTGGTTACTAGCGCATATAATAAGAATAAAAACAGCTATAAATATTTTTGTTTTCATAAAGGTATTTTTACCGGCTAATGATTAATTTAAAGTTCTGGCTATCGGAATTATTGATTACATGCACATTATAAAAACCTGAGGCAAATAAGGATGTATTCAAAGGTGTTTGGCCATCCATTTGCACTTTGCCTGTGTAAACCCGTTCTTCCAGGTATGCCTTCGGGCCAACCTGGAAGTTNNAAGGCACACTTAAAACAACGGGTTGGTCTTCAACACACTCGGAACAACTGGCTTTCGCCAGACTACCAAGAGAATTAGGGTAATAAATCGTAATACAAAATTATTGTTGTTTAATTGCTACACCCCATCGATGTATAGTGCTTGTAGTATTACTATACCAGCAATTATATCTTAAAGTATCAGAGGAGAAATAAAAATAACCTTGCAATTGACGATCGCAAAAATTATTGTTTAATACTTGCACGGTTCCTGTATCGGCATTAATAAGCAGCAAGTCCGAACATTTAAAGAAAGCAGTAAATTCAACAGTATCTCGTTGATATCTATTGACGTTGAAATGATAGTTAATTGTATCAGATGTAAGCCCAAAAAAGGAATTCTCAATTGAAGAATCATAAGCCATATATTGCCCCAAGAATTGATCCGAAAAATAGGTACACGCCCCAAAATCCTTTTGATTTTGAGGACTAAAGTTTAATGCAGATGGATCATTACATT
>PMXD01000287.1 GCA_003165895.1 Bacteroidota bacterium
ATTTACCGGGGGCAACCGGTGATGTTGACTGGTATTACAGCAGTGAGGCGATTATTTTTTTTTAATGATTATTTATATAGTAATAATAAAAAATATTAAGTCCGGGCTTAATGGACATTCACCTGCTGTCAATTATTAACCTGATTTTTCTCAAGTTAAGGAGTAATAAATATCACCATTGCTGGTAAGTATCGGGTATTCCAGGTTACCGGAATAGCTGTTTTACCGGGCTAATCACGGTATAACTGTTCATAAATCTCTTCGTCTCTATAATATAGGACTGGTGAAACATGTTGTTTGTCGTGTCAGGTCTTGAGTTAAATCACCATGCACACTGAGGTATGTTATTTACATCATTAATAATTCGACCGTTCTTTGCATCGGAATTTATTTATAACCATCAATCAAAAAACAAAAGTCATGAAAGCAAAGAAAGTAAGAAGTTCATGGATATATGTAGTTGCAGTTGCAATTATAGGAATATCCGCAATTACAGTGATAACATCATCCTGCAAAAAAACAGAGACTGTTACACCAAAAACCCTGGCAAGTTCCGGAACTGATATTATTGATATCGGAGATAGTACTGCCACAAGTTTATTATCACCTCCATATGCATTAATGCAGCATCCTAATTATGCATTAGATCAGGTTCACTGCAATTTAGGATGGCAGACCTATTTTCAGAACAACAACGCCCTTTTAACCGGCCGTTTCAACACCTTTAATACATCTATCCACTTTGACCAGGCAAATCCTCAAAATACCGTTATAGCTGCATGGGTTGACCTCTCATCGTTCAATACCGGCGAACCCGGGAGAGACGGAGCTGGCGATTGCGGGCCAACAAACATGGGTATTAAATATGACACTATTGCAGGTGTTAAAACTCCGCTACCACTCACAGATACCGCATGGTTTACTGCCCCTGCCGGTACTTGCCAGGCATTCGGAACAGGTTATGTTGCCCATGGCAATCTGAACTTCCGCAATATCAGCCATGCCGTTGATTTATATTTTAACTACGGTGGCCAGAAGCAGGAAACTACCAGCACAGGTACTACCACTCAATGGGTTGGTTTTATTGGCCAGTTTCAAATGCAGGCTAATACTGTGTATGGTGTAAGTCTTAGCGATGCTATTAACGATTCTGTTACAGTGTTGGTAAACTTCAACGCTTACTATAACAACGCAGCAAAGCACCCATAGGCAACGAACATTTTTAAAATTATTAAAACTTAAAAACTTATAAAACATGAAAACAATAAAATTAATAGCGATAGGTATTCTGGCGGTTCTTGCAATAACTATTTCTTCCTGCAGTAAAGATGCAGGGTTCGACGGTAACTCAACCATTAAAGGCAACGTTACCAATGCCGCCGGTACTCCTTTAGTAGGTGCAGTAGTTTCAATCAACTTCGGCGCAACAGCTCCTACAACAACTTTCAACTATTCAACCGTGAGTGATGCCAGTGGCAACTACTCTTTCAATGACCTTCAGAAAGGCAGTTACTATGTAAGCGGAACTTACACTGACTATGTTGATCAGGGCCAGAACATAGTATTACGCACAGGTGGTGCAGTAATTAACTTAGGTGCTAACAAGTCATCTGCCACAGTTAACCTGACCCTGAATTAATTATAAATCTTCCCTGATAGGATCATACGGGGCGAATAAGAAGGCCTTTACAGGCATAAAACTTCGCCCCGTTTTTTTCAATAGCACAGCACTGAAAGTATAGAATACAATTCAGAAAACATGAAAAAAATTAATAAAAATAAAGTGGTTTACGGGATGCTCTTTGCACTGCTTGTGTTATTCTCGGCATGCAAATATGATGTCATTCCTATTCCACCCGGACCAGTGGTTCCTAAAGCCCTCGATACACTCGAAGCGGTTTATGTGTCTACGCCACCTACATCCTTATCAAGCGCTTATTGGGCATCGGCTAATTACCACCCGGTAACGTGCAGTAATCTAAGTACCGGAAATTTATATGCCAATGGCTTGCTTAATATGACCGGAACGTTTACCGGGATAAGTGAATTTAACGCAGGGACGGAAGCCGGATTAACAATGAAAGCAGCTTATGACAGCGTGAACCTTTACATTCTGTTAGAATGGAATGACAAAACCCTGAATATTCAAAATTCCAGTTGGTATTATAACGGCCCTGCCGATCCGCTGAAAAGTGATAGTACGGGCGGATGGACAGGACAAAATAACAACGATCACGTGTCGCTGGCTTTTCAGATACAATCTGCCACCGGAGCCGGTGGAACATTCAATGATGTTGGATGCCAGGCCTCATGCCATGGCGGCAGTCAGATGGCGCTTACTTCCGGTAGTATGGATATATGGAACTGGAGCGCTGCACTTTCTGAACCGATGGGCTATGCCGGAGACATGGTACTGAACTCTTCTACGGGTTTAACTTATGACCAGGGGAACCCAACATTTGTTAGAAATAATGCGGGTTCAACCAACAGAAGCGGGCCGGCTTTTAGCTGGAATGGCGTTTTACAAAGCATTGTGAAAGGGAACGGAAAGACAGCCACTTTAGATCCTGCATATTTTCTTGTTAACAAAGCACCTTTAACCGGAAATGTTGTAATAGGCGATAGTGCCTATCAGAACGTTACCTATGGTTGCTGGCAATGCCATGGCCCTAACGGCGAAGGCTCAGGGCCAACTGAAGTTGCCGTACCATTTATAAATAACACTACAGTGGCCCGTAAAGGATGGCAGTCGTTTGTTGCATTTGCAAGTAACAATACTACAACACAGCACGATGGCGCTCCTTATTGGGCCCAGATGGACTCAGCGCAACAGATAGGCGTATATACTTATATCATGGGCTTTATCGGTGTTCCCGGCTATTACTTACAGCAACCCACCGGAAGTAATGCAGACATTATTTCAACGTCGGGTGTAAACGAGGTGCAGGTAAACTCAGCTGTAAACTCGACGTACAAAGTATTGTTGATAAGAAAACTGAATACCGGCAATACGGATGATGCGGTTTTCAGCCCAACTCAAAATCCTGTGGTCCCTTTTGGTGTTGCATTGATGGATAATGACGGAATTAACCATGTTGGTTCATTTAAAGAAACGCTCCAATTTTTGAAAAAATGAGAAATTACGAAAAATATACAGGCATTCTTTTGCTGGCAATAGCGATTACGCTCTCAGCATGTAAAGATGATTCATACGTCAGGCCCACTGTGCTTATCACTTCTTCAGTGAGTTATGATACTCTGATACAACCGATATTCAACGCCAGCTGCGCTATAAGCGGATGTCATGTTCCCAGCGCCCAGACGCCGGACCTTACGGCTGCCAACTCGTTTAATAATTTGTGGAATTATGGCCTTGTAGATACAGCTGCACCGGCTTCCAGCTTACTGTATGAGCATTTAACAGCAACAGGGGGGCAAAGCCAAATGCCCCCGGTAGGGCCAATATCGCCCACTATGGAAGGTGAAATACTGGCCTGGATAAAACAAGGTGCACAAAATAATTGAAAAATAAATAAACTACATATAACATGCTAACTCATATCAAATTTATTGCCATAGCCGCTATCTTATGTTTGACCCTTAATGCACAGGCCGAAAACAGCGATGCCGGTAAACCAGATTCAACATCAGCGCCCAAAAAGGAGAAAAAGGAAGGCGGCGGCCTGGAAGCTGTAAATGCTGCTTTGGCCATTAAGGACTTTCACCCGGCACGGGCTGCGTTTGCAGCAGGTACGCTGCTAAACCAGCAAACTACCCAAAACCTGAAAACGAATACGCTGGAATTTATGATGCAGCACCGCTTTGGAAACTTCCAGAACGGCTACCAGGATTTGCTGGGTGTTTACGGAAGTGCCAATATCCGTATCGGTTTTGATTATGGCATTATTGACCGTTTGCAGTTAGGTTACGGGGTTACAAAAAATAACCTTACCTCTGATTTCCGCTGGAAAGTGATGATACTGCAGCAATCGAAAAATAACCATTCGCCGGTAAACATAAGTTATTTTGGCGATATTGGTATTGCCGGTATGAAGGATACCGTGCAGTTTCCCAAGACGGCTGACAGGCTCTCTTATTTCCACTCCATCATTATTTCGCGCCGGTTTACGGATTGGTGCTCTGTGCAGGTGTCGGCAAGCTATACACACTTTAATATTATAGCAGCTGCTGCAGGAACACCGCATGATAATTTCGGAATAAGCGGCGGCGCCCGGTTTAAGATAAGCCCTCAATCTTCCATTCTGATTGAGTTTGATTATCCGTTAACCAATACAGGAAGTCTTGAAAACACGTATAATGCCAATAAAAGCTACCCGAATATTGGTATAGGTTGGGAAATTTCGACAGGCTCGCACTGCTTCCAGATTATCCTGGCTTCAAGCAACGGCATTTTGCCGCAGGATAATATTGTTTACAATACGAACGATTTAGCCCTGCCTAAAAAAGGGTTGATTCTTGGATTTAATATCAACAGGCTCTGGACTTTTACCGGTAAAAAGAATAAATAATCCCGGCTGTTATTATAGGTTCCAACCCAGAACAAGGGATGGTTTACTGAAGCTCCTGCATCCATGGAAGCTTCTTTGAGCCAATCCCTTTTTTTTATCAATGTAGTGGCGTATTATTGGTTGTGCAAACGGGTGCAAACCCAATTGTCGCGGCATAGCAGGAGTTCCGGTTGGCGNNCACCCGCGCAAAACATAGCGTCGGTGCCGCACTTTTAATATTTATAAATTAGCAAAAGATATGAAGAACACCCTTATACTTTTTTTTGCAGCAGTTACACTGGCCGGCATTTTCCCGGCCAGGTGCCTTGCCCAGGATTCCACCGGGGTTAAAAAGAAACCATACCTGCAGGTTAAGTACATCAATGAAAACGGTTTTGGACGGGTGCATTTTAAGCTTTTCACTAAACAAGGCACACAAAACGTACCGGTAAGATTTACGGTGATTAACCTTTTTTTAAGCGAAGAATCGAAATGGGGAATGATGGGAAACATTACCACCGATACTTTTGGCGAGGGCGCAGTGCCCCTGCACGACCGGTTTGCCAAAGCCAGTGCCTCAATGCCCGAATATCACTTGTTCGGCAGCGCTAAAGACGACCCGCGGCTGGAGTGGGTGCAAACTTTCATTACCATTAAGCCGGCAACGCTAACCTTGTCCCTTTATCAGCAGGACTCTGTTAAATATGCCAAAGCCGTTTTAAAGGAGCGCGATAGCACCGGCGCCTGGATACCGGTGCAGGGCGTAAATGTTGATTTTTGCGTAAAGAAATATTATACCCCGCTGAAGGGTGCTACTACTGACGAAAACGGTGAGGCCATACTTCAGGTACCTGATGGGCTTAAAGGAGATAGTGAAGGCAAGGTTACTATTGGCACAACTGTAGAAGCCCCTGAGCGTTTCGGAACCCTGATTGCCACGCAGGAGGAGAAATGGGGTGTTGCCGATAATCAAGCCAGCCTGATGGAAAAACTGGTATCCATATCCCTTATTGCCGGGGTTTGGGGTTTTATTATTTACCTGATTGTAAAACTGTTCAGGGGGAAAGCGGTGGCGCAGAACCAATGATGTACATAGAAAGGGATTAACTGTGGTGATCCCGTTTTTGGGGGAGTGTCAAAAAAATAAAACCACCGCACNNTGAAATCAGGGCCTTTCATTTTTTACTCCGTTCTGAAACGTCTTTTATTGGTGGCTTTATTTTTTTGCAGACAACACCGTCCGCTGTTCGAACCAAATATACAAGGATGCAGCGAAATTATGGGCTTTAAAGGCGGTATTAGCACATATAACCATTGTTAAACGCAAAAAGCGGGTGTCTGCCGAAGTATAATCTTACCTGTATACCCCTAAAGCACCGACTTAAAACCATGTTCAATAGTAGTAAAACTGCCTTTGCATTAATACTTTTAAGAAAACCCCGTTAAATGGTTTATGTTCAGATATTACTATTTTTAAAGCTTGTTTAGTAGTTAACCTATAATACTTATCTTTAAATATACCCCCTTAAAGCCTATACAGATGCGGATTTTATTTGCATGGTTTATACTAACCACCTTAACATTCAACTCATATTCACAGGATATGACGGTGCAGCAAACAGTTGATTATATAAATAGCAAGTTTGAACTTAATCCAAACAAGACGAATCTTGGTGGCGGTGGCTACATTTCCAGACAGGAAATGAGAGGTATTTACAGCGTTAAAGTAGAGAAACCCAGTGGTAAAATCACTTTGCTAAATAAAATCCAAGATGTGAGTATTACGCTTGAACAACCATTTTTTTCTGATGATGTTAGAGTAATTGACACCGTTATTTACGACCAATATTCTTCGGGTATGAGCTGGTTTATAACATTTCACTGCAAATATGCTCTGGGGGCTTGTATAACGAAGAAAATAATCGGCGAGAAATATTTTATTTTAAGCGAAAAGCTTGACGAATTTGAAACGCTTGATTATGTGAAAATATCTTTTGGAAATTTATACGATGCGAAATGTGTAATTAATGCTTTTAAGCATTTGTTTGAAAAGATTTCTACTGATAAATCGTATAAACGTCCCGAAACACCAAACGACCCATTTGCGCCCAAAACGGAGACGGTTACAAATGATTTATCATCGAATAACAACAAGTCGAATGTAGTTGATATGGTAAGAAGTAGCAGTGGAACTTATGAAGTCCCCGTTGTTATAAACGGTGTATTGAAAATCAGTTTTATTTTTGATTCGGGGGCTTCCGATATAAGCATTTCGCCTGATGTAGCGTTAACATTAATACGGACAGGCACGGTAAAGCAAAGCGACTTTATAGGCACACAACAATATAAGTTTGCGGACGGTAGCACAGCAACGAGCAACGTTTTTATACTACACGATATAAAGATTGGCAATAAGTTAGCAAAGGATGTAAGGGCATCTATATCCACGTCCATAGATGCGCCAATGTTATTAGGGCAAAGTGCGTTGGGGCAGTTTGGAAAATTTACAATTGACAATGCTAACCATACTCTAACAATAGAATAATGGCAACAAGCACTGGCGAACCAAAATTCTGGGAAATACTTAGCAGATATTTATCTGAAAATGAAAACAAGATTCATCTTTATTATGGGGAAGGGAAAAATATTAGCAGCCATAGCGGCGCATTTGCAAACAGTAATCCAGTTTCTTTACCGCTTTTAATAAACGCCTCTGAAAACTTCACTCCTTATTTGGATTACAAGGGTAAACAACTCCTAATAAAAACGGCACGAAAGCAGTATTTTTCAAAAGTGCACAAACAAAAAAAGGGTCAACCTGGTTTACTGGGAGTTAGATTTAAAATATCAGAATTAAAAAATATTACGGAATTCGATTACATTAAGGATGCGTATAAGAGCGAAGATTATTGCCAAGTTGGGCATTTTATAAGCACATACAACTATGAAATGAGGCGCAGAGAGGAAGTTAAGGTAGCTTTAAAAATAATACTTAAAGAACCCGATGTTAACTGTAACACGCATGAACAAGAAAAAGATTACGAATTTCAAAGGGGAGTTGAACAAATGCAGGTAGTGGCGGAAACAATTATTGATAAACCCAAGAAGATACCAGAGTTAAAGGATAAAACCACGTCCGAAGCATGGGCACGAAATCCGATAATTGCGTGGAACGCATTAAATGCAGCGAACTACTTGTGTGAAATTAGCCACAACCATAAAACGTTTGCATCCAATATATCGGGCAAAAACTACGTTGAAGCCCATCACTTAATTCCGATGAGTTATCAAAGCAGTTTTGCCCATAGCTTAGACGTGGAATGCAATATTAATTCCTTATGCCCTAACTGTCATAAGCTTATTCATTTAGCGGTATTAGATGAAAAAAAGCAGCTTATCGCAACGCTTTATGAGTTAAGAAAAGATAGGCTGGCAAAAGCAGGTTTACGGATTGATTTAGATACGATGCTTAAAATGTATTCGCAATAGGAAAAAATACAAAATTGGCGAATTAGCTTTTAGTTTAGTCGCTATTGAATGGTTGTAAATTTTAGGCAAAAAATTGATTGTAAAATTTACGCGCGGGTTTAAATTGAAACTGTCTATTTGCAAAACGCCGCCAAAAGTTGCATACCCAGCAGGATACTGAACCTAAGGGCGAAGAAAATGGTAAGCAGGCGTTTATGGTGCGCATTATAATTATCTATTTCTTCTTACTTTAGTTTCACTGAATGATATGAAGAAAGAAATTAAAAATATTGCGCTGGTTGCGGACATTAAGCAACTAATAGAGCGGGGGAAAAATAATGTAGCCGTTTCTGTAAACTCGGAAATAACGTGGCTGTATTGGAGCGTTGGTAAAAGGATAAATAAAGAAATTTTAAAGAACAACCGCGCTGAATATGGAAAGCAGATTATAGTATTACTTGCACAACAATTAGGAATGGAATATGGCAAAGGTTGGGGCGAAAAGCATTTGCTGCATTGCATTCGTTTTGCCGAAACTATACCGGACGAGCAAATTGTCTACGCACTGCGTAGACAATTGACCTGGACCCATATCCGCACTATTATCTACATGGATGACCCATTAAAACGCGATTTCTACATTGAAATGTGTAAACTGGAAAAATGGTCGTCAAGGCAGTTGCAGGAAAGGGTAAAGTCTATGCTTTACGAACGGACAGCTATCAGCAAAAAACCCGAAGAGACCATACAAAATGAATTGGCATTGCTGAAAAATGAACAGCAATTAAGCGCTGATTTGGTTTTTCGCGATCCCTATTTTTTAGATTTTCTGGGCTTAAAGGATACTTACTCTGAAAAAGATCTGGAAACATCAATTCTTGCAGAGCTTCAACGTTTTATTATTGAACTGGGCAGCGATTTTGCATTTATGGCAAGGCAAAAGCGAATTGTAATTGACAATCGCGATTATAAAATTGACCTGCTTTTTTATCATCGTAAATTGAAATGCCTTGTGGCCATTGATTTAAAAATAGGCGAATTTGAAGCTGGCTTTAAAGGGCAAATGGAATTATACTTGCGTTACCTGGAAAAGCATGAGAAGGTTGAGGGTGAAAACATGCCTATTGGTTTAATACTTTGTACTGGCAAAAGCGAAGAACATATTGAACTTATGCAGTTGAACAAAAGCAACATCAGAGTAGCCGACTATTTAACCCTGCTTCCTCCTCAAAAGTTATTGCAGGAAAAACTGCATAAAGCAGTTGAAATAGCAAGACAAAAATTGGCTCACAAAAACGATGAATAAAAACAGATCTGTTAGGATTAACTTAGTTGATTCCGTTTTGGGGGAGTGTGGAATAGGGTGTGTTAGCCGTTATGCTACCACTTGGGTCATTTCCCCCTATAAAAACAAACTAAAAACCCTTACTAAACACTAGGTTTAACAAGGGTAATTTTAAAAACACCGGGTGTGTAATCATAATATTGCAGACAGGAAGGGATTAACTGCGTTAATCCGGTTTGGGGGGAGTCTCAAAAAAATAAAACCACCGCAC
>PMXD01000374.1 GCA_003165895.1 Bacteroidota bacterium
ACCGCTTCCCAAGCTAAAAGGGAAATTTGTTGTACACCCAATTTAACCTCTGTTTAATTGTGGCTATGAAAAATTTATACTTTGTTTTACTGATGGTGCTTATGCCGGGTGGTATGTTCTTATCGGCTCAATGCACTATTAATACCGGCAATACCACACCTGGTATTACAGCGGTTAATGCCAGCGATACGCTTACTGAGGGGAGCCTCTATGCGCAAACCTTTCAGATATATATACCGGCTACTTACCAGGGTACTGCAATAGATTCGGTACACCTTGCTATTGGTGGCGAGCCCTCAGGCCTATACGTTCTTTATTTGCCGGAGGATGGAAGTGGCGAAACCATTGCCGGAGGGGCGCAGGGTGTTATTTGTTTATCAGGCATAACTTATGATGGGGTTGGCGCATATCCTTTAAGTTTTACCGGCAATATGTATACCGGTGGCACAACCACTCCGCTTAGCAGCCTGGGGGCTGATTTTAATTATACTTTTTACGTTAAAGCGCCTGGGCCAACGGGATATGCCTGTGATACCGTGATGAATTTAAACCCGGCTTACGACGATACGATTGTTATTCCACTTGATTCACCTAATAACGGGTACCTTTCGGGTAACGGGGCAGTGAATTTTGGTGGTACTTATTACACTTTTAAGGCCGTTGCCGAAAAATTAATTGGTGGTGTTGGAGATTCGGTAACCGGCGCCACGATTGAGTTTGGGCGCGTAACTATCAATTCCGGCGATTCGGGAATGCTGGTTGGGATTTATGTTTATGATGATGACGGGCCGCTGGGAACCGGTGCGCTTGCCGGTGGGCCGGGCGATGTTTTGGATTCGGCGTTTTTAACGCTTAGAACTATTGCCCATGATGTGCAGAATGGTGTTTTTTCGACGGTTGCGTTTCTTCACGGAACAAAACTGACGTTGCCAGAGTTTTTTATAGTTGTTCAGCTGCCACAAGCTACCGGTGATACAGTAGCGGTTTATACCAACAATACCGCAACCACCAACGGGGCCGGTTACCTGAATTTTAGCGTCTGGTACTCATACTCGGCTCTTTTTGGATTAAGCAGCGATAGCCTGGGCAACTTTATAGGCGCTACCGTTTGCGGCAATGAGCCGGAAGCACCGGGACCGGGTTTTGATGCTTTGCCTGCAAGTGTTTGTGTGGGCACTACTGTAAACTTTAATAATGTTACCCTGGGCAGCCCCAGCAGTTTTAGCTGGAGTTTTGGCGATGGTACACCGGGCTCAACCCTCTTAAATCCCACGCATGTTTATACCGATACGGGTAGTTATCTGGTGTCGTTAACGGCGGCCAACCCGGGTGGTATTGTAACATTCAGCCATTACCTTAAAGTGCATGGTAACCCTTCTGCATCTGGTGAAATAACCAATGCTACCGGTTTAACCGCTACTGACGGGGCTGTGGTAATTACGGTTACCGGTGGCACTGCACCGTACACTTTTTTATGGAGTACGGGCGGCAACCATGATACCCTGAGTGCTGTGGCGCCGGGCACTTATGAGGTGACGGTGACGGATACTAACAGCTGTGTGGTGGCTGAAACGTTTGTGGTTTCGTATAGTAATAATGTAAGGGATTTAAGCGATGATGTGCAGTTGAAAATTTACCCTAACCCGGCTAATGATGTTTTGTTTGTGCAGTCCGGTAACTCTGCGATTATTAAGCTTGAAGTAGTGAATGTGATGGGGCAAACGGTTTTGGTAAATAATGGGAGTGGTAATTTTTACCGGTTGCAGACTCATGTTTTGGCACCGGGTAATTATTTGCTTTTGGTGCATACGGATGGTGGGGTGGCCCGGAGGATGTTTACGGTGGTGAGGGAATAGAGCTCAATGTTATCTCATACACAACGAAAAATGACTATCCGCATGATTACCTAAATACATTAACGGCTAAAGCCTTTCCTTCTTTTCCTNNAGGTAAACAAGCGGATAGTCATTCAATGAAATGCGTGTCTGAATCAGGATGGAATACAGATTTAAGGATGAAATGCAGGATAATACATCGTGGCTGTTTGCATTATCCTGTATTAATCAATTATTCATCCCGTAAATCCTGATTCAGACAAAGTGCATTACCTGTATGCATTCGGCCCGCTAACAGTAGGGCAACGCAGGCGCATGATGGTGTATGAGATAGTAACGCCGCAGAAGAGGTATTTGTCGAATGCGCCCTGGCCACGTTGAAGTCCTATCTGGGCGCCGTCGCCGCCCTGGGCGCTACGGTTAGAGAGGGCTGCTGCTAAACTGGTTGAGCCGCCCGGAAGGTCGACATAGCTGGGGTATTTGCCACTGGCATCATCCAGGTACCGGGTAAAAGTGTTGCGCAGGCCGGCTTCGATGCCTGCATTCCAGAACCGCAGAAAACTAAATTTAAACCCGCCTACCATAGGTATAGCAAAGCTGTATAAGTGATATGGTTTTACGCCTGAATAGCTGGGGTCTGTTTCGCCTTCGGTACCCAGGGCCTGCAGGTAATACCACTTGCCGTTGTACTGTGTTTCGGGGTTAAAGAAGAAGAGCGAGAGGCCAATACCTATGTATGGGGTAAACCAGTGTTTCTTACTTTCTTTATCGTATTTAAAGAAGTTGAACTCAATCATGGTTGAAATATCAATGATGTTGGACTTAAACGACAGGTTACGTTGCTGGTTCCACGAATTGTTAACGTCGGCATCGTTAAATTGCGCCTGTCCCCAGGTCATGGATGTGCGCCAGGCACCCCGGTATTTGAGATTGTAGCGATAAAAGCCCCCTATGGCCGGCCTTACCTGTTTAAAAGATGCTACCTCGTTAAGGCTCCCAAAGTAGTTGGTAAAGCCCATAAACGCCCCGTACTCATGTACTTGCGAAAACGCACTATACCCAATAAACAAGGTAAACAATAAGATTAAAGGCCGTATATGCTTCATTAACAAGGGTGCGAAATAACACACAAACGGCGAAATATGCAAAATGTTGTGTCAGTTTGCAGTTTTTCAGTCTATGGTTTCCAGTTTGGTCAGGCCCTTGTATTCAACTGAAGACTGTAAACCATTAGTATTCGAAACATGCACAATTGCCAACAGCCGGGCCTCTCCCGGTCATCGCTTCGCTTGACCACCCTCTCCATCGCAAGCGATAGAGAGGGAACCAGATAGGGCGATTTGTCTTTTATTTCAAGGTTTCGAACAGTTGTGGACTGTAAACTCCAACCTCTAAACTGACCTAATTTCTCTGATCCATCCCCCAGCTTAGTTTGCTTTTGCCTCATCCCTCTGCCTGTCGGCATCTCCCTTCTCCATCAGGAAACCAAGCTTCGCAAGGTAACCTGATAGAGATGGGAGAACCATATTATGAAATGTTGTATTTAAGGGCATATCCTGAAGAGATTTTAGAAACAAGATTTAAGAATCAAGACTGGAATCAGTATTTCTTAAATCTAATATCTCGATTCCTGAATCTAATTCCTCTGATCCATCCCCCAGCTTAGTTTGCTTTTAAGGGCGGAAAGAAAGCTTTGGTCGGTTAGCTGAACGATGTTGGCGCAGAAGGGGGCTTTTTTAACTGCCAGCTGAAAAGAGGAATCAATAGACTTGAAGCGCGAATCGAGGGTGCAAAGGAAGCTATCTCCCCGGCCGGTTACTTCAAACGAAAGCACTACCTCATCGCTTACCACCATGGGCCTTACGTTGAGGTTGTGCGGTGCAATGGGGGTTATGGCAAAATTACCCGAGGTAGGGTAAAGAATAGGCCCGCCGCAGCTAAGGGAATACCCGGTTGAGCCGGTTGGGGTGCTCACTATCAGTCCATCGGCCCAGTAGGTATTCAGCATTTCGCCGTTTAAGTAAGCGTTAACGGTTATCATGCTCGATTGATCTTTTCGCTGTATGGTCATATCATTCAGGGCAAAGCTGTCTTCAAACAACGGTTTGTTGCATTGCAGCTCAATGAGGGTGCGCTTATCAATCATATATTGGCCGCGCTCAATGGCATCAACGGCCTCATAAATTTTATCCTTGCCCAGGCTTGCCAAAAAGCCCAGCCTGCCAAAATTGATACCGAAAATGGGGATTTGCGATTCCTTAACCATAACTACCGAATCGAGGATGGTTCCATCGCCGCCTATGCTTAATACCATTTCGGTTTGGTTTTTAACCTCGCTAAAGTGTTTAAATACATCCGGGCTGCGGTCGAACTTTACATCGTTGCCCATTTCGTGCATAAAGTTTTTCTCAATTACATATTTCAAACCCTTTTTATCAAGCAGGTGAAACAACTCCTGCATCAGGATGGCGTTAGAGGGGGTAAATGTTTTTCCGAATATTACCAGCATGTAAAAAATTGTGGGGCTAAGATAGGGTTTACAACGGCTACTGGTGCGCTATTACTTTAAAATTTCCGAAAAGCATGTGGGCGTGCCCCGCGCAAAGCCGCGGGTCAGGCTATCCGCTCCAAGTCCGCACTCGC
>PMXD01000273.1 GCA_003165895.1 Bacteroidota bacterium
CTCGCACACAAGCTTCGACCCCATCCGGGGTCGCATGTGGTCATCTTCTATAAACGCGCTACTAAGTCAATGACATTGCTGCTACCCCCCTGACTCACTTTTTTGAACCTGAAATTGGGAGACTTTAAAAGCAAAATGCCCAACTACGTTTAATAACGTTGTTGGGCATTTTGCTTTGATGCATGAGAGGATATTACCTGTCACCCACAATAACCTTCTGTGTGCTGCTAAAGTTGTTCTGCCTTAACCTTACCAGGTAAACCCCTGTTGGAAGGTCGCTGGCAGATAGGGTAACAGGTTCATTCAGGTTATCAAACTTTTTATACAATAGTTGCCGGCCTAACAGGTCGGTAACGGTAATTTCTGCAGGTTGGGCAAGCAGGTTATAAGGTGAAATAAGCAGCGGACCCGGGGTTGGGTTGGGATATACACTAAAACCCGGCTGGCTGCCCGCGCTGACTGGCTTTATGCCCGTGGTGTTCGGTGTGTAGGTTGCCAGCGCCAGGTTTACCAGGCTATCTATATTATAATTTTCATCGCCCTGCTCGTATGGCATATACATGTAGGCTATCAGCATCATTTCGTTGTTGGTGTTTTCGCCGGCTAATACCAGTTGCGGAGGACTGTTGGGGTTATAAGGGTTATTGGTGGTGTTATCGTAAGTAGCAGTGCCGAAAATTTTACTGCCCATAGGTAACTTTATAAGGCTCTGAAAAAAGTAATAGGCCTGCCAGCTGAATTGCCAGTTATTCACCCGCTCAAAGGGGATAGTATCGTTAGTGGGTGTAACACCCCATGAGGTTATTTGACGGCCTACCAGGTGCATGTGTGGGTCCACAGCAAACAGCGAGTAGTCGGCGGTGGTGCTGGTGGCGCTGCCTGTGTAGGTAATGGTGAAAGGCCCGGGGTAGCTGGCGGTATAGGTTTGCACGGTATTGGCAGGTATGGCTAATGCCCAGTTCATGGTATACAGGCCTACATTCAGTAAGCGCAAAGGTGGGGTTGCAGTAACTTCGCTATCAGAGTAAAGATAGAACAATACCCGGGTGCTGTCTACCTCGCCGGCGGTACCGGGCGGATAGTGTACCTGCAACATGATATTAGAACCTTTTTTGAGCCGTTCGCCCATTTTAAGTCCGGCCTCGCCCGAAGGGAACACAGTTGGCCCAACACCTGCGGCATAGGAGGTAAGCGTTAACGCACTGTTTGAGCCGGGTAAATTGGCCAGTGCCAGCATGCAATCCTGGTTGGTCATGGTTGCGGTGGTATCAATCATAACTATGGCATGATGGACTATTTTTGGGTTGCCGGGTAACACCTGTATAGCCTTTACATATTTATCCTCTGGAATATTTAAAGGCAGCACAAAGCAGGCATAATCATCGGTAGTGGTGGCGGTGCTGGTGTAGGTGGGTATTTGTACTACCAGGTCGGGTGTGCCTAAAACCTCGCCGTTAACAAAGTGTGGCACCGGCGGGGCCAGGTTAGGGTCGCCTTCGGGTGTGCCTCCGTTTATCCAGTCGTTGATACTGTCTATCTGGCCCTGGGTCAATACCCTTTCGTTTACAAAATGGCGGTAAGTAGGGTCTGGTGGCCATGGGGGCATTAATTTAGTGTTGATATAACCGGGCATAATGCCGCTGTAATTAACCGCATCGTTGTAGCTCTCAATTGGGAAAGGAGCAATTCCTGCATGGTTATGGCAAACAGTGCAATTGTTGTAAAAAATCTGGGCTATACCGGTACTCCAGTCAGGAGTTTGTGCAATTAAAGCCACCGGAAAAAGCGATAGGAGAGTAATGAAACCTGTGTAATTTTTTTTCATTGATTATATGTTGGGGTGATGAAAAACAAGCCAATTACAAGTAATCCTTACACAACCGCCGCTATTATCATAAAATCAATCGCAACCCTAATGTAATAACCTTTTGCTGTATTTACCAAATATATTTTTTAACCGCATTTCAGGCGTATATTGAAGGATTGGTAAACAAACAAAGGGAAGCCTGGTTGATGTGCTTTTCAGGCCGACACAGGATGGTCTTTTACCTGCTGTGCGGGTTGTAAAATATGCCCGGGTTTAGCACCCCATTTTACACGCATCCAGATGCGTTCGTGCAGCCAGAAAAGGGCTATTTTGGTTATTACTTCGGTGGCTGCTATATAAAAGGCAGTTTGAGTGGGGTGCGCCCCATCGCTGTTAACAAACAGGGCTATCCAGAAGGTGTCCAGCGAGCCAATAACCCGCCAGCTGGCTCCCTTAATAATACTGCGGTAATGCTTATCGCGGATAATTATTTCGTTGCCTTCGCGTACTTCTTCGGTACCAAATTTAATACGCATCCAAAAACGCTCATGCAGGTAGAAAAGGAATATTTTGGTAAACAGTTCAACGCCGCCAATTTGAAATGCCTTACTAACCTGCCCGGTATAAATAAACGAAAGGAAGATGGTATCAATAGTGCCTGCTATGCGCCAACTGGCCCCTTTAATTACACTGCGCACATGTTTTTCCTGCATAACTTTCTTACTCTATCAATTTAGTAGAGTGTGCTAAAATAAGATAGTTTTTTTGAAAAACGAACCACTGCTCAAAAAACAACTTCTTTTTTGGCACAAAGGCACTATGCAAGGCAAAAAGTATTAAGCAGCCTCATCTTAAAACTTGGTGCTTTCGTGTCTTTATGGCCGTAGTTTTTCCGGCAAATAAAATAGAGTGGGTAGGTTTAAAATACATTGACAAAAGTCCGTTTATTTTTT
This sequence comes from Bacteroidota bacterium, assembly GCA_003165895.1. Taxonomy (GTDB): domain Bacteria; phylum Bacteroidota; class Bacteroidia; order Chitinophagales; family LD1; genus Bog-950. Next base: position 2,761 of record PMXD01000273.1, read on the forward strand.
GATGGCAATCAGTGCTTTGGAAGTGTCGGCCGCACTACATTTGCATATCATTAATTAACTAAAAAAATATTGACCATGGAAAACAATATGGGCGGATTTGATGGTTATTTCAGGAGTCTTCTTTTTTGCATTGCGGTAATTTTTGCTGTAATGAGCGGGCAGTGGATATGGATGATACCTACGGGAATACTTTTTGCTACGGCTACAGTTTCATGGTGCCCTTTGTATGCAATAACCGGTATAAACACTAATAAATCAGCCTAATGGCGACAAAGATATTCCTCTTCCGGCGGAACCTGCTTCATGACAATCGCTGAATCTAAACTTTGAAACTTTCCTACCTGGAACCATGAAAAGGACTAAAGAAGAGGAAATTACAACATGCTACCATTGCGGTGAAAACTGCAATGGTAGTATTGTTTTTAGCCAACATGTATTTTGCTGCGATGGCTGCAAAACCGTTTACCAGATTTTAGACGAAAACAAACTGAGCGATTACTACGCTTTAAACGGCCAACCCGGTTCATCATTAAAAGATATTACCACCACCCAACGCTTTGCTTACCTGGATGACGGGCAGGTAAAGGCTCAACTGATTAATTTCAGCGATGGGGAAATTTCAACCGCACTGTTTTATATTCCCAAAATTCATTGCAGTTCGTGCATATACCTGCTTGAAAACCTTTACAAACTGAACGGGGGGATTAAGCGGTCAACCATACATTTTACCAACCGCACTGCCAATATTACATTCACCCCCCGGGAAATAAGCCTGCGGGGTGTAGTTGAACTACTGGCCTCTATTGGCTACGAACCGCAAATAAATCTGAACGACCTTGAAACCAGGGAGAAAAAGAGTAACCTGAGAGGGTATTACATGAAGATAGGGATAGCCTTTTTTGCGTTTGGCAATATTATGCTATTCACTTTTCCGGAGTACCTGGGTATAGGGCTTACCCCTGAATCGCCATTGCGGAAGTTTTTCAACTATCTTAACTTTTTACTGTCGCTGCCTGTCATGTTTTACTGTGCGCAGGAATTTTTTGTATCGGCCTGGAACGCACTTAAACGGGGCTCGCTGAATATGGATACGCCCATTGCGCTGGGTATTTCGGCCATGNNGTATGATACACTTTCGTTTGAACGGGATTATAAATCTTATTTCCCCGTGGCTGTAAATGTGTTGATTGATGGCATTGAAAATTCAACCCCCTTGTCCAAACTGAAATTAAAAAGCAGGTTGATAGTGCGTAACCAGGAACTGATACCGGCAGATGCTATATTACTTACGTCATCGGCTAATATTGATTACAGCTTTGTTACCGGCGAGGCTACACCCGTATCTAAAAAATCGGGTGACCTGATTTATGCGGGTGGTAAAAACAGTGGCAACTCTATTGAGGTAGAAACGGTAAAGGACGTATCACAATCCTATTTAACCCGGCTTTGGAATGATGCTGTTTTTGATAAAGACCGGGTAGAAAATATTTCGTCGCTGGCTACCAAAATGAGTAAATTGTTTACACCGGTAGTAATTGCCATTGCTGTAATATCCACTGCTTATTGGTGGAATCAGGATATCCATAAAGCCTTAAATGCTTTTACGTCCGTGCTAATCATTTCGTGTCCGTGTGCATTAGCGCTTTCATCGCCATTTACATACGGCAATATCATCCGCCGGTTAAGCCGGCATAAGATATACCTGAAAAACACATCGGTTATTGAGCAGATTAACAGGATTAGTGCCATTGTTTTTGATAAAACCGGAACGCTTACCAACGCTAATAACGCCGCGGCTGAGTTTGAAGGCATCCCGCTTACCGGTTACGAATTACAACTGGTAAAATCGCTGGCATTTCATTCCTCTCACCCTTTGAGCAGGAAAATTTGCGGATTGCTGGCAAACACCGAAACAATACCGACCTCAGATTTTACTGAAAAGGAGGGAAGCGGTATTGAAGGCTGGGTAGATGAAAATTGCGTTAAGATAGGCTCTCAAAAATACCTGATGGGTGATCAGGTTCTGGTAACAGATTTCAACTTAGGTTTCAGAAGCGCCTCAAAAGTGTATGTAGGAATCAATGGCCAGGTAAGAGGGTTCTTTGTAATTAAGAATGAATACCGGCAAGGTTTGGCAGGGCTGATAAAAGCGTTAAAAGAAAAGGCCAGACTATATGTAGTTAGCGGCGATAATGATGACGAAAGAGAGTTTTTAAAACAATATGTGGACGAAAAGAGCCTGGTATTTCACCAGCAGCCGGCAGATAAACTGAATTTTGTGCAGCAGTTACAGCAACAGGATGAAATAGTTATGATGGTTGGGGACGGGCTAAATGATGCGGGAGCATTAAAGCAGGCCAATGTAGGCATTGCCATTAGCGATAACGTAAACAATTTCTCGCCCGCCTGCGATGGCATCATTGAAGCTTCGCAGTTTTCAAAACTAAGTGCATTGATAAACTATTGCCGCAGTGGTGTAAATATTATTAAAATCAGTTTTGTTATTTCTTTACTTTATAACGTTATTGGTATTTCGCTTGCGGTGCAGGGCACAATGAGCCCTATTGTAGCTGCAATTTTAATGCCGGTAAGTTCTACTACAATCATCATATTTACCACGCTGGCATCCAATATAGCAGGTAAACGGAATGGTTTGTAAAACTGCAATATGTTTCGGCCCCTTTTGTTGCAAACTTTGTTTACATTGGTAGCTTTGCGGGCATCTGTGAACTAAAGGTTTATACTATTTTGTGTTTATAATTGATACCAAATGGATGATTTGAGTGCAATAAGGCATGCAGCCGATATCAGGAAGAAAAAAATATGGATAAACCTCTCTCTGCTCGGCCTTTGTGTGGTAGCTTGCTTAGGTGTTCTTTTACGCAGTAAGATTCTCTTTTCAATCCCCTTTTTTGATTACAACAGGTTGTTGGATGCCCATTTCCATTTTGCCTTTAGCGGATGGGTTACCCTGGCTTTGGTTACGTTGCTGGTATACGATGTATTACCTGAACACATACACGATAAACCTGTTTACCAGAGGTTATTGACCGGTATAGTTCTTGCCTCCTGGTTACAGTTGTTATCATCCAATTTACCGCCCAATAATCCTTTAAGCAGCCTGTTCTCAACGGTATTTATATTTTCTACCTATATTTTTGCCTGGGTTTTTGTAAAGGACCTTAGGCAAGCGGGAGTTAGCAAATCAGTAAAACTGCTTTCAATTGGCGCTATTATATTTTTGGTGCTGGCATCGTTGGGTATTTTTTGGTTGGCGTATCTTTTTGCAACAAAGTCTCTTAATTCTGGTGCCTACCGCAATGCCCTTTATACCTATTTGCACTTTGAGTATAACGGCTTTTTTACTTTGGCGGTTTTTGCCCTTATCTTTAATAAATTAGAAACGGGCATGACTGAGAGCGCAAAGCGCAGGCTATTCCAGTTTGGATGGGTTTTGTGTATATCGGTAGTGCTTTCGCTTTTTCTTACTTTTCTTTGGCAGGACCCGGATATTTATTATAGAATAATTGCCTTGATAGGAAGCCTCAGTTTGTTGTTCACAATAGGACAGTTTATGCTGTCTGCCCGCCAGCTAAAAGAAGCCTGCCAATCTTTATATCCTTTGCCAAGGTATATGGGTTATTTGGCCATAGCAGCTTTTTTATTAAAAACGTTGTTACAAGCGTTTACTATTTTTCCGAGCATGGGAACCGCAGTTTTTGGCGACCGGCCGGTAATTATCGGCTTTCTGCATCTGGTATTCCTGGGTTTTGTTTCGCTGATGATGCTGGCATACTTTGTACAGTATGGCCTGTTGAACCTTAAATACGGGATTACTAAAATTGCCCTGGTTACTTTTACCAGCGGAATTATCATCAACGAAATTGTATTAATGACCCAGGGCCTTGGGGCAATGTTTATTAAAAGCAGTTATATATTTCCGTGGCTGCTATGGGGTATAAGTATATTCCTTTTGCTGGGCGCGCTATTAATTGGCATTGCCAGAATGAGAACCAACCGTTAAGAAAAAATCCTCTCCATCCTGCGGTTGTTGGAAAAGAAAAAGGATACCCGTTTCCAGGTATCCTTTTTCTTGCTTAGGGGTGTTCAGTAATTCTTTATAGTAATGTATGCTTTTAGTTTAATTTTTGCCGTCGTTTTGCAACATATATTCAAGCATGCCTCTTGCCTGTTCATCCGTAAGGTCTTGTTTCGGCATCCGGATAACACAGGTTACCACTTCGGCCTGTGCTGCAAGGTCTTTATCAAGCATTACTTCGGTATTGGTAATAAAGTTCATAATCCATTCTGGTTGGTGCCGGTCGGTAACACCTTTCCATCCGGGGCCTACCAGTTTTTCAGAAGTAAGTTTATGGCAAGCCATACATTTTGCGTCGAAAATTGCTTTGCCCTGCGCTGCAAGTGCGGCATCCAAAGGGTGATTTAATTTCACGTCTTTAAATCTGCCTATTCCCTTTGAATTTATTCCCTGTGAAACCGTCACCGTATCAGTTTTAGTAGTGGTGCTTGTCTGGCTTTCGCTGGCGGGTGCAGGCTTGTTGTTATTGCAGGCACCTAAAGCAAGACCGGCTAATACAAAGGCAGAGTAAACTAGTTTTTTCGTCATAATCGTGTTGGTTTTAAGATAATATAAAATTAATTGAATTCCTTTTACTTAATTTTTGTGTAAATCTAATATCCTGATGCAATTATTATTCTGATAAATATCAGAATAATAATTGAGTATTATCAAGTATCGATATGATTATCTGAATTTTTAAAATGAAGATAATCAGTTACTTAACTGATATAACTCATGGCATAGGTTGCGAAATCACAACACCTTTACACCATTAATCAATCAAAAAATAAGTGTTATGAAACAGAAAAGGTATTTTAAGTTGATATCCGTCTCGTTATCAGCAGTTTTGATGTTGTCTATGATGTCCTTTTTCTGGATATCAAAACCCTTACAAATGGCAAAATTTGTTGCACCTGCATCGGCTGATGCCGTGGTTAACCCTGTAAAAGGAAATGCAGCAGCTACTGCTGAAGGCAAAAAGCTTTATACATCAAACTGCGTGGTATGCCATGGTGATAAAGGACAAGGTGATGGAGTTGCCGCCGCTGGTCTTGCCAAGCCACCGGCTGACCATAGCTCTGCCGCAGTTCAAAAGCAGACTGACGGGGCCTTATTCTGGATGCTTTCGGAAGGAAACACCCCTATGCCCGCCTACAAGGCTGTTTTTAATGAAACGCAAAGATGGCAGTTGGTTAATTACATCCGCACATTAGCTAAATCTAAAAAATAATTATGAAACAATATATAACCATTATAACCATAGCGCTTTTAACCAGCACCTTTGCAAAAGCGCAAACAAAAGATACCATTGAGGTTCAAAAAATTGGTGACAAATATTACGTTATTGTTGACCACCCTAAAGTTGATACAACCAAACAGTTTGCCCCGGCCCCTGCGCCTCCGCCAACCATTAGCAAAACATTTGATTCGCACTTTATGGTAGTCGGATTGGCTACTATAGGTTTTTTAAATACATGGTCAGTAAACAAAGTTAATACACCAACCGGAGTTGTAAGCACCAAACTACCTACTACGAATAGTTTTGGCGATGTAGCCCATTACGAGTTCAGCCCAATGTTCCTGTGGAGGCATAGCGATAACATATTGGTTGAATTTGAACCTTCGTTTAGTAACGGAAGCCTGGGTGTAAATTGGGCGGATATTACCTATTTTGCCTACCCGGGTGTCATACTCCGCGCGGGGTATATTGTATTGCCTTTTGGAACTTATAATAAACGTCTTGCTGCCGGATGGATATGCAAGCTGCCTACCGACCCTGTGAGTATTACCAGCAGCCCTGTGGGCAGCGATTGGGGCATTGAACTTGAAGGCGGACAACAAACCGGGAAAATGAAAGTGAACTATGACGTTGCGCTTACCAACGGCTTTACCCTCAGTGCAACTGATGGGTCAATTGCCAACCCCGATGTAAATGCAGTTGATAATAACCTGGGCAAAACAGTAACCGGACGCTTTGGGTGGTTGCCGGCGTTAAACTCCGGCGTTGAAATAGGCGCCTCCGGGTTGTGGGGAAAAGCCGGTGATGCAAATACCGCTTATAAAAATGTTTCTACTGCAATGGGTGCACTGGATTTTCAATGGGTATATGCTAAAAAGCCGGTTGCTATTAACATAAAAGCCGAAGCTGACATGCAATATGTTACCAACGCCAGCTATTCCAACCCCAATCCGCCAACGGTATCTGATACTACTTACACCTATAAAAATTTATCGTACGGATATTATGGGATGTTTAGTATAAGGCCAATTGTAGCGGATAAGTTTTTTCGCAATGTCGAATTTGCTGTAAGGTATTCGTCATACCAATCACCTAAAGGCTCTGCCTTTGAAAACAGGCAAGACCAGATTAGTGCCGGCGTTTGCTACTGGATAAACTGGAGAACGGTTTTCAAAATTGGTTACGAAAACCTGATAACTACCAATCCGGATAACAATGAGCTTGCTATTACCAATCTGAAGAACACCCAGAACATTTTATATGTACAATTTTCAGTTCAATTCTAAATCATAAAATCATGAAAGCGATATTCAATAAAAAAATAACTTTTGTAATTATAGGACTGCTGGGAATGGTATTGGCTGTAACAGTTTCCGGCTGTAAAGTCAACGAAGCAATATCTTCTAAAACCGGCGCCCAGTTATGGGGAGAAAACTGCCGCAGATGCCATAATGCCCCTGACCCTAATACCTTTTCTCCTGAGCAATGGAAAACAGTAGGTATGCACATGCAAACCCGTGCTTTGATAACCAACGTAGAGCGCGATAAAATTGTGGCATTTCTGCAGCAATAACCTAAAAGAACAAGGCCGCTACGGAGTGGCCTTGCTCTTTTAGCAAAATCGTGATTTATTTAATGGTTTTTCTCATATAACAGATTTAAAATACCCGCTGTTAAAATTACTTGTTAGCACTTCTAATTGACATTAATCAGGTGCCCCTGCTGTTTAAGGTCATAATTTTTGGATACCCGCAAATATATTTTTGTCCTAAGAATTCAGTTATGAGCGTACTGTTTATTTTAATTGGAGCCAGTTTATTGTTAGCAATTTGCTTTCTCGCCGGGTTTATCCTGAGCGTCCGGTCAGGACAGTATGATGATGACTACACTCCCTCGGTTAGGATTCTATTTGATGATATTAAGGAACCTTCTTCAAACAAAAAGAAAAATTAACTTTTATGGAAGTAGAAAAATTTAACTATGACAACAGGATTGTGCGAAACTTCGCTTTCGCATCGTTCATTTGGGGGGTAGTAGGTATGTGTGTAGGGTTGTACATTGCGCTTGAACTGATATTTCCGCAGCTTAACTTTTGCCAGTTCGCAACCTTTGGCCGGTTACGTCCCCTGCACACCAATGCGGTAATATTTGCATTTGTGGGCAATGGTATTTTTATGGGAGTTTATTATTCACTGCAGCGTTTGTGCAAAGCGCCTATGTGGAGCAAAACGCTGAGCAGAATCCATTTTTGGGGGTGGCAGCTTATCATTGTTTGCGCCGCTCTGACTTTTATACAAGGCATTACGTTTGGCAAGGAATATGCCGAACTGGAATGGCCTATTAAAATAATGATAGCCATTATATGGATAGTGTTCGGCATTAACATGTTTGGTACCATCTTTACACGGCGCGAAAGGCACCTGTATGTGGCTATCTGGTTTTATATAGCTACCTGGGTAACGGTTACTCTGTTGCACGTAGTGAACTCTATGTGCATACCGGTTAGCATGTTTAAAAGTTACTCCATGTATGCCGGGGTCCAGGATGCGTTGGTGCAGTGGTGGTACGGGCACAACGCGGTTGCGTTCTTCCTTACAACGCCTTACCTGGGTATGATGTATTATTTCCTGCCTAAAGCCGCTAACCGCCCTATTTATTCATATCGCTTATCCATTATACACTTCTGGGCGCTGATATTTTTGTACATCTGGGCTGGTCCTCACCACTTACTTTATACTGCACTTCCTGATTGGGCACAATCGCTGGGAACTGTATTCTCTATTATGCTGCTTATGCCAAGCTGGGGTGGTATGATAAATGGTTTGCTGACTTTGCGTGGCGCATGGGACAAAGTAAGAGACGATGTTGTTTTAAAATTCTTTGTGGTGGCTGTAACCGCTTATGGTATGGCAACTTTTGAAGGCCCTATGCTTGCCATAAAGAGCGTAAACGCCATCTCTCACTATACCGACTGGACTATTGCGCACGTTCACATCGGTGCATTAGGATGGAACGGTTTCTTAACCTTTGGTGTATTGTTCTGGCTGATACCAAGGCTTTACCGAACTGAACTTTACAGCCGGAAGCTTGCCAATGTGCATTTCTGGTTAGGTACCCTGGGTATACTTTTCTATGCTATCCCAATGTATTGGAGCGCATTAACACAATGGTCTATGTTACGCCAGTTTACCAATGAAGGTATTTTAAAATACCCCAACTTCCTTGAAACAGTAAAGGCGATTACACCTATGTATTACATGCGTGCCTTTGGCGGATTGCTTTACCTTACAGGAACCTGCACCGGTGTTTATGTTTTAGTAAGAACTGCTATGCAAGGTTCGTTCCAGGCTGAAGAAGCTGCTGAAGCTCCGGCACTTGAAAAGACCTATACTTCTCACAGTTCAGAACACTGGCACAGGTGGATTGAACGCCGTCCGGTTCAGTTCCTTGTTTTAGCCCTTGTAATGGTACTTATCGGCGGTTTGGTTGAATTTTTACCAACTTTCCTTATTCAGTCTAATATTCCAACCATTGCCAGTGTAAAACCTTATACCCCGCTTGAGTTACAAGGACGTGATATATATGTTCGTGAAGGATGTTATTTGTGCCATTCGCAGATGGTTCGGCCGTTCCGCGAAGAAGTGGCCCGTTATGGTGAATATTCAAAAGCCGGCGAATTTGTGTATGACCACCCATTCCTGTGGGGTTCAAAAAGAATTGGGCCGGATTTGGCCCGCGAAGGTGGAAAATATCCTGATAGCTGGCACTATAATCACCTGGATGACCCACGCTCTATGAGCCCGGGTTCAATTATGCCATCTTATACACACATGCTTGATCAGGACTTAGATACTTCGCTGACTCAGCGTAAAATAAGGGTTATGCAAATGCTGGGTGTTCCTTATCCTGCCGGATATGATAAACAAGCCGATGCGGACCTCAGAAAACAGGCATTGGCAATACAGGCCAGCCTGGGAAAAGATGGCATACAGACTTCAGACAAAAAAGAAATTATTGCCCTGATAGCTTACCTGCAAAGGCTGGGTAAAGATATTAAAGCCCAGAATCAGACAGTTCAACAGTCAGAGATTAAATAATCAATTATCTAAAAACCAAAACTATGTTCTCATTTATAAAAAAATATGCCGAAAGCTTAGCCGGGGTAGATATCTACGGCGATATAGGCCTTGTTCTTTTTGTGATAGTATTTGCAGGTGTGTTGATAGTTACGCTTACTGCCAATAAAGAATATATAGCTGAGCTTGCTCAGATTCCGCTGAATGATTCAAAAAACGATTAACCTGTAAAAAAAAGCCATGCTTCGAAATAAAAAAACAAACAGAATAGGAAAAGCAATTGCACTGGTTAGCGCAATGCTTCCGCTGGCCTTGCTCGCCCAAAATGAGGCAGCAAAAGCTGCGCCTGCAAGCAGCAGTAACGACGACCTGATGTGGTATTCCCTTTATATGATTATGGGAACACTGCTATTGGTAATATTCATATTGGGCGGAGTACTGATAAGTACTGTAAAACTGGTTATTGAAAAACATAATGCCAAAGCCGTAGCTGTATCCCTCTTGTTGCTGGTTTCAGGGGTTTTATTTGCACAGGGAAGCCCCTCCCCACACCCTGCGGCAACAACCAACTCACTGGCCACTAACTGGAATATGATTATGGCCATCAGCGTCCTGATAACCGAGTTGTTTGTGATAATTGTATTGATTCTCAAAATCCGCAGCCTGCTGAATGCGTTGGTTCCACACAAGGAAGACAAAAAGGCAACGTTTAAATTCAAATTCCCTAAGTTGCTGGATAACTTAAATGCCTCAGTTTCTGTAGAGCATGAAAAAGATATTCTGCTTGAGCATAATTATGATGGGATACAGGAATTGGATAATAACCTTCCCCCATGGTGGAAATACAGCTTTTATATTTCCATCGTATGGGCCTTTGGGTATATGGCTTACTACCATGTAATGGGTGGCCCATCCAGCCACGATGAGTACGATACCGCTATGCGCCAGGCTAAAGAACAGCAGGAAACATATGCGCGTGCCAACGCCGGTAAAGTGGATGAGAATAGCGTAACCCTGGCAGATGCTGCGGGCATAGCTGACGGCAAAGGTATTTTTGCAACTAACTGTTCTCCGTGCCACGGCAAACTTGGTGAGGGAGTTGTAGGCCCGAACTTAACAGATAATTACTGGTTACATGGCGGAAGCATTAAAGATATATTTAAAACCATAAAATTTGGCTTTCCGGCAAAAGGGATGAAATCATGGCAAACCGATTTGAGTGCCGTGCAAATAAGGGATGTAGCAAGCTATATTAAGAGCTTGCATGGTACTAATCCTCCAAACGCCAAGGCCCCGCAAGGCGATTTGTATAATGAAGGGGGTGCTGTAAAAACTGATTCTACCCAGGTAGTATCAAAAGATACGGCTGCGGCAAAACGTATTTAATTAAGCAGACTATGTTATGAGTGCGAAGAATGATGTTTTCCGGGATTCAATTAGTACCATCAGCGAGAAAGGCAGGCGCAACTGGATTTTTGCGCGCAGGCCTAAGGGAAAGTTATATAACTGGCGAACTGTTGCAAGCATAGTTTACATAGTTGTGTTTTTTACTTTGCCCTGGATAAAGGTGAACGACCAGCCTTTATTTATGCTGAATTTTGTAGCGCGGAAGTTTATTCTGTTTGGTGTTATTTTCTGGCCCCAGGATTTCTTTTTGTTTGTTATTGCCATGCTTACGTTTGTGGTGTTTATTGTTCTTTTCACTGTTGTATTTGGCAGGATATTTTGCGGATGGGTTTGCCCTCAAACCATATTTATGGAGATGATATTCCGCAAAATAGAATATCTGATTGATGGTGACTCGGCAAAGCAAAAGGCACTTGATATAGCCTCATGGAATGGTGAAAAAATTTTGAAACGGTCAGGCAAGTTTGTCGCGTTCTTTCTCGTATCGTATATTATTGCCAATTATTTCCTTTCGTACATAGTAGGGATGGACCAGGTGGTACTTTTGTATAAAGAAGGTGTTGGAAAACACGTTGCCACTTTTATTCCTATGTTGATTTTTACCAGTGTATTCTTTTTTATTTACTGGTGGTTCAGGGAACAGGCCTGTATTATTGTTTGCCCTTACGGCAGATTGCAGGGTGTAATGTTAGACCCTGATACCATAGTAGTTGCGTATGATTATGTTCGGGGCGAACCAAGAGGGAAAATTAAGAAAGGAGAGGAGAAGAAGCTTGGAGATTGTGTTGACTGCGGCATGTGTGTGCATGTTTGTCCAACAGGGATAGATATCAGAAACGGTACCCAACTTGAATGTATAAACTGCACGGCCTGTATTGACGCCTGCGATGAGGTAATGGAACATGTAAACCGGCCTACCGGACTGATAAGGTACGCCTCGGAAAATAACATAGCCAAAGGTGAGAAGTTAAAACCTACGGCCCGTTCAATTGCTTACTCGGTAGTGCTTTTAATATTACTGACTGTATTTATAGTGTTGCTTTCCACCCACAAGGATGTTCAGGCAACTGTTTTGCGCGTTCAGGGAATGACTTACCAGGAGCAGGCTGACAATAAAATCAGCAACCTGTATAACATCCAGCTTTTGAATAAAACGCGGAAGGTGTTGCCGGTAACATTAAAGATGGAGGACAACGATTTAAACGGAACCATCAAGGTAGTTGGCAGCGATATGGCAGCTGAAAAGGAATCGGTACAGGACGGTGTGTTTTTTGTGTTTATTGATAAAGCTAATATCCATCATCGTAAAAACAATATTCATATCGGAGTATATGCCAATGGCAAAAAGGTGGATGAAGTAACTACCAATTTTATGGCTCCGGGTAACCGTTAAAAACAAATTTATGTTTAAAAAATTTAACTGGGGTTGGGGTTTAGCTATTGTTTACAGTGGCTTTGTTGCTTTTATGCTTTTTATGGTATGGCAATCAACCGTATTGAAAACGGAACTGGTTACCGCTGACTATTATGGCCAGGAGCTGAAATACCAGGAGCAACTGAACAAAATGAAACGCAGCAATAGTTTGGGCGATACTATTAGCTGGACGGTTAGCACACGCCAGGTGTTGCTGACTTTCCCTAAAGAAGTAAAAGGCAAAAACGTTAAGGCCGATGTATTGTTTTATAAGCCCGATAACAGCCTGCGCGATTTTAATGTAAGCTGTCATCCCGATTCAACCGGAAACTGCCTGATAGCCTCAGATAAATTTCATCATGGGGTTTATAAAATGGAAATTGACTGGAGCGCCGGAGGTCAGACATATTACAGCGAGGGAGTAATAAATATTAACTGATGGAATTTTTAATTACAGCAATAACGCTTGGCTTTTTGGGTAGTTTACACTGCGTAGGCATGTGTGGGCCCATTGCTTTGGCTTTGCCTGTGGTTAATAATACCAACATATCGCGCATTAGCGGTATTGTTCTTTACAATATAGGCAGGGTTATCACCTATGGCTTCTTTGGCCTGTTTTTCGGGCTATTGGGTAAATCATTTGTAATTGCCGGTTATCAGCAGGCCCTTTCAATTACGCTGGGGGTAATTATATTGTCAATTATCCTTATTCCTAATCGCTATTTGCAAAAAATACCCGGTGTTAACCGTTTTTTTCAGCCTGCGGCAAAAATAAAGAATGCGTTGGCCGGCTTGTTCAAAACAAGAAGTTACAGTGCGTTATTCAGCATAGGAGTTTTAAACGGGTTATTGCNNAGCAGTGGCCGGAGCTATTGCCATGGCAGACCCTTTAAAAGGTAGCTTGTTTATGATGGTTTTTGGTTTAGGAACCTTACCGGCCATGTTGGGGCTTACCCTTGCCGGGCAAAAAATAAGTATGGGGTTAAGAAACACTTTTAAAAAGACAGTTCCCGTTTTTGTGGCATTTATGGCAGTGTTATTGATTTTGCGCGGGTTGAACCTGGGGATCCCTTATGTAAGTCCGGAGTTAAGTAAAACCGATTGTACAAAACATAATTGTTGCCATAAATAAGCTAAAATACCCCGATATGGAACTCAATATTGCAAACAAAATGGCTATAAGCGAATTGCAGAAGCAATTCAGTGAGGAGTTTCCATATCTGAAAATTGAATTTTTCGACATCCCTCACTCNNCCTTAAACAAACTGACTAAGGCACATATGTTTCCGCCTAACCGGCTTATAGGTGTTTGTGGCAAATTAAGGGTTGAGGGAACTATTCATATAAACCCGGACGACAGCGTTGAAAAGCTTGAAAACATTTTTTGGAAAGACTTCGGCCTTTCGGCTGAAGTATTCAGAAAATCAGGGAATTTGTGGATTGAAACAAGCTTATCCAATTCGTGGACTTTGAGGCTCCAGAATGAGGAAGGCAAAGCTTTAAGCGAAGGTAAGTTCAGCCGCCTGAAGGAAGATGAGGATATAACCGACCGCGATAAGTGGCAATAAGGCAGCAGCAGCCCCCTAAATCCCCCGA
>PMXD01000166.1 GCA_003165895.1 Bacteroidota bacterium
CTATTAAGCCTTTTGATATTAAAGAAGCTGCTTTTACAGTAAAAAGTATGTTCAGGTATTTCCCGGTGGGTACCATTCACATTATTCATGTAAACAGCACTGATGGAAAAGATAAACTACTGCTGGCGGTTGTTGACGGGCATTATTTTCTGACTTTCGATAACGGGTTTCTATCCCTGGCTTTTGAAAAAATGCCGCACCAGACTTACGAGGTAAATGCCGAACTGCTTGAAAACAGTTCGTTATTGTATGAAGAAGCCATTGGTAAAGTAGTTAACCTGCTGGTAAAGGAATTTCAGCCTTCCGATTTTGCACATCTTACTACTGAAACCACTAGTTACCGCCTAATGCAACCAATTACCTCAGCGGGCTCTATACGAGGAACAGTTATCAATATTGATAATTTTGGCAACGCAGTGGTAAATATTACAAAGCCCATGTTTGACCAGTTTATTGGCGATAAGCGATTTACCATTTTCGCCAATGTTGGCACTACAAAAGAAATAAGCAAAAAATACAACGATGTTGATGAGGAAGCGGATATGATTTGTCTTTTCAATTCATCCGGCTACCTCGAAATAGCCCTTAATAAAGCCAAAGCGGTGAATTTGCTGGGGTTGAAAATTGACTTTCCAGTTTTGGTGTTGGCTGATTAAAATTTGTAGCTTTACCATAAACAAAATTGATTATGGCTAAAAAGCTTGTTACACTGGAAGAAACACTTGACGAAAAAGATCCTTTATTCACGAATCTTGAAAGTAATAATAAACCTGGTTGGTGGGTGTCGCTAGTAAGGGATCCTGAAATATATATTGACATACGCAAAGGCAACTACATTGATGTTTATTTCAATGGCGGTGGTCTGATTAAAAACCTGAAACATAATGGAACTCGATTTGAGGGTGAAGTACACTATAAATATTTACTGACCGAAGAGGCCAAAAATCATCAAAAAGATGGGTCTTCCTACATTAAATATGCTATCTCAAATAATTCAATTTCTATTAAAAATCCCCAGGTACAGCTAATAAAGTTTAATAATTTCGATAAAAATGTATTAGACCAAATCAAAAGCAACATAAAAATTTACCAGCAAGATTACGGCGAGAAAGGAATACAAGCAGCATTCGTTACAAAAACCGGATGTTTCATTGACTCAGAGTTCGCCTATAATTATGAAAAATCGAGGAATAGGATTGATCTAGTTTGGATTGACAAAAAGCGTATGAAAATCCAACCTGTGGAATTAAAGACTATTGGAAATAAACAAATGCACAGTAAAATCACCATGCAACTTGAGAAATATAGGGATTTTGTCGAGGATCATGAGAGGCTTTTACTTTCCTATTACAAAAAGTTATTCATTATAAAGAAGAAATTGAATATATTACCAAGAGATTTACAAAAATTAGATTCATTGGATGATTATACAATGGCGGTAAAACCACTGCTTTTGCTTGGAGACTGTAATCAGGAGTGGATAAAAAATAATGCTAGTAGCATTAACGATAGAATCAAAAAAATAGCTATTGGTGCTTATTATTTTCATGATACTTTCGGTAGCTGCGATTTGATTGAAAAGAAACAAGATGGAAATTGTTATCGTTTCTAAACATGAATTTTAAAATTCATAGAGGAACAAAAGAGATTGGCGGCTCATGTGTAGAAATATGGACCGATACAACCAAAATTGTTATTGACATAGGCATGCCATTAGTTGAACTCGATGGAACCCAATTTAATTTCGCGTCTTATCAATCTTTACAAACAAGTGAATTAGTTCAAAAGGGGATATTACCTGATATTGAAGGTTTGTATGAAAACTCATCGTCGAAAGTCGCAGGAATATTAATTTCCCATTATCATCAGGATCATCATGGTTTCTTGTCCTTTGCTGCTAGTAATATACCTGTGTATATAGGCGAGGCAACACAACGCATTTTGGAATTCAGTCAGGAATTTTTTAAAAGTGAAAAGCTAAATAAAACCTTTATAAATTTCAGCAAAAGCAAGCAATTTAGAATAGGAGATATTAATATCACTCCATATTGGATGGATCATTCAGCTTTTGATGCTTATGCTTTTCTGATAGAAGCAAATGGCAAGCGACTTTTCTATTCAGGCGATTTTAGAGGACATGGAAGAAAAGATAAAGTTTTTAAAAGATTTTTGTTTAAAGCCCCGAAGAACGTTGATTACCTGTTAATGGAAGGGACAACTATTGGCCGGGGAAATCTGAAGTTTAAAACGGAACTGGAGATTGAAGAAGATTTTGTTCGGGTCTTTAAATCAAAAATTGGGATAAATCTAATCACTACTTCTGCTCAGAATATTGATAGGCTGGTTACAATTTACAGAGCTTGTAAAAAAGCTAATAAACTGATGGTAGTTGATGTTTACACCGCAGCTATTATGCAGGAAATGTCTGCCTATGCAACCATTCCTTTTGCTTCAAAATCTTTTCCTGAAATTAAAGTAATGTATCCCTACTATCTAAGCAAAATGATTGCAGATAAAATGGGAAAGGAATTTTTATATCAATTTCAACCGTTCAAAATTACTAAGCAGGAAATAGCTAAAAGAAGAAATGAAATTGTTTTTCTGATCAGGCCTTCAATGAAATTAGATATTGACCGAATAGAACAAATTCATGATGGTAATTACATTTACTCCATGTGGAATGGCTATTTGAAGCAGCAAAAAACAAAAGAATTTGTTGATTACCTGACCGCAAAGGGGTTTACATTTCATCAAATCCACACCAGCGGACACGCAGACATAGATGCTTTGAAAGAAATGGTAGCAGCAATTAAACCCAGGTACCTTGTACCAATCCATACATTTGAAGGGGATAACTATAAGAGCATTTTCACAGACACATTAGTTAGGCGCGTAAAAGACAGGGAAAACATAACAATTGACTAAAGCGACATATCTTCATTGGCGCAAGTTCTTCATCCCAACATGCAGCAGATTTGACAACTTTTAANNTTTTAAAAAGTTGTCAAATCTTGTCATTGCCAGACAAAAAAATCCCCATCCAATCCCTACCTTCGCCCACCGATGAAAAAACGCAAAATAGTGCAATCACATCAAAATAATGGGACAGCGTCCCACTATTTATCATCGGCATTACCCTACTCTTCGAAATCTCATCTAAAATAATTACCTTTATACAGCACAAAAGCTGATTTATGGCTATTGAAACAACAACAAAATTAACTAACCTTCAACTGGAGGTGCTAAAATTATTCGGCAGGAATGTTTCGGATAATGAACTGCTGGATATTAAACGGCTGATCGGCCAGTATTTTGCGGAAAAAGCAAGTGATAGAGCCGACAGGATTGCTGAGGAAAAGGGATATACCAATGAGACTTTCGAAAATTGGTTAAGTGACCCGAAGCAATAAAATATCCGTTGTAATTGATACCAATGTATTTGTTTCCTGTATTTCGCGGAAGTCAATCAATCATTTAGTATATAAAGGTCTTGTACAGGAGCTTTATGATTTGCACATTACCAACGACATTTTATTGGAATACGAGGAGACTATTTCTTTTAAGTATGATCCGGACACTTCCGAATTATTTTTAACCGCTTTACATGAATTGCCAAACGTGCATAAAGAAGAGGTGTTTTTCTATTGGAACTTAATTTCTGAGGATGTTGATGACAATAAGTTTGTTGATTGCGCTATCATTTCAAATGTAGATTACCTTGTAACAAATGACAAACATTTTAATCCTCTGAAAGAACTAAATTATCCAAAACTTAAAATTATCAGTATTGAGGAATTCATTCTAATTCTTCAATCTCTCCTAAAAAGTTAGCCTGCTATCACGTAGTTTTGCGGTTCATGAAAAAATTGCTTCCAATCTTTGTCGCCCTACTACTAATTACCAGCTGCAAAGTATATTTTACCCGCACCATTATTTACAACGACCCCGGCCTTGAAGACAATAAAATAATGCCGGTGCGCCTGGTAAAAAGTGGCACACCACTGCCAATATGCAGCTCGGCTGATTGTGGGCATACACAGATACCCGATTCTTTGCTGCACCTGATAAAAGAAACCGGCACTGTTGCCTTCCTGGTAATTAAAAACGATACCGTTGTTTACGAATATTATGGCCTGGGTTACAGCGATAGCAGCCTGGTAAATCCGTTTTCGGTTACTAAATCTATTATGAGCATTTTAACCGGCATTGCGCTTAAAGAAGGAAAGATTAAAAGCCTGGATGAACCGGTTTGTGATTTTTACGAACCGTATAAAAAAGAGGGCCTCAACAAAATCACTTTTAAAAATTTACTGTGCATGAGTTCGGGCGTAAACTTTCATGATTCGTATTTTAATCCCACCGGCGGCACGGCTCAAATATATTATGGCGATGACATGAAGGGGCTGATCAATTCGTTTAAAATTGAAAAAGAGCCGGGCACAGAATTCCGATACAAAAACTGCGATCCACAGATATTGGGCATAGCCCTGCAAAATGCGGTAGGTATGAACCTGAGTGATTATGCTTCGGAAAAACTATGGAAACCTATGGGGGCCGGGCATGATGCAGAATGGATTATTGACCAGCCTAAAACAGGAGTTGAAAAATCTTATTGCTGTTTTCATACCAACGCGCGCGACATATCGCGCATCGGCCTTTTGTACGAGCATAAGGGTAACTGGCATGGTAAACAGATTGTAGATACCAGTTATGTAAATGCTTGCCTCACCCCCCATCGCTTACCAGGGGAAGATGGCACCGGCACCAACGACAATGGCTATTTATGGTGGATAAGACATGTGGACGGTGGAGATGACTTCTCCGCCGATGGTATGAAGGGGCAGTATGTAGGGGTTATTCCTTCCAAACACCTCATTTTTGTAAGATTGGGCAAGCGGGACTGGCTACATAAAGGCGAAAGGTTCTTGCCCCACAAATACCCTAACTTGTATACCATTATGCTGCGCAATGTGGTAAATGTTTGGGGGAAATAAAAGGCATCCTCATATTAACTATATTACACCCAATAAGGTATGTCATATATACGGTTGGCACAGCAATTGATCTTAGTAGGCCTAAGTTATTTTTAAAAGCAATTACAGAGTATGAACATGATGGAATTTATGAACGAACCGCTTACTGATGATGAGGTTGAGTTTTTGCCCATTTTACCTGAAGAAGATGGCCAGGATGGTAAAAAACTGGCTATTCCAGATGTACTACCTCTTTTACCTTTACGCAATACGGTGCTCTTTCCGGGAGTGGTTTTGCCTATAACTGTGGGTAGGGACAAAAGTATATTAGCAGTCAAAGAGGCATACAAAACGAATAAACTGATTGGGGTAGTCGGTCAAATTGACGGAAATATCGAGGAACCTGAGTTTAAAGATATTTTTACCATTGGCACCATTGCCCAGATATTGCGGATGATAAAAATGCCGGATGGTTCAACCACGGCAATTATTCAGGGCCGCACCCGTTTTCGCACCCAGGAGTTGATACAGGCAGAACCCTTTATTAAGGCAAGAATTGAGGTATTGAACGATATTATACCCATTAATGATAAGGAATTTGATGCCTCCATGATGGGCATTAAGGAATTGGCGGGTAATATCATCAAATTGAATCCGCAGATACCCAGCGAGGCGGCCATTGTTTTAAAGAATATTGTTAGCCCGGTAACTTTAACGCACTTCATTTCTTCAAACCTGAATATTACCATTAACGAAAAGCAAAAGCTGCTTGAAATTGCAGATATGCGCGAGCGGCTTAAAGTGGTGATGGAATATCTGAACAAAGAAATTCAGATGCTGGAAATGAAGAACCAGATACAGGGCAAAGTAAGGCAGGAAATTGATAAACAGCAACGCGATTACTTTTTATCGCAGCAACTTAAAACCATACAGGATGAGTTAGGAATCAACTCATCAGATAAAGATGTACAGCGCCTGCGCGAGAAAGCGGCACAAATGAACCTGCCTCAGAAGACCAAAGAACAGGTAGATAAAGAACTTGATAAGATTCAAAGAATGAACCCTGCGGCTGCGGAGTATTCGGTAGTTCTAAATTATGTTGACCTGATACTTGATTTACCCTGGGGTGTTTACACGCAGGATAATTTCAATATTAAGCACGCCAAAAAGGTTTTAGATAAAGACCACTATGGCATTGACAAAGTAAAAGAACGTATACTTGAATACCTGGCTGTTTTGAAATTAAAGGGAGATATGAAAAGCCCTATCCTTTGCCTTGTTGGGCCTCCGGGCGTGGGTAAAACCTCGCTGGGAAGTTCCATTGCCAGGGCATTGGGAAGAAAATATGTGCGCATTTCATTAGGTGGTTTGCATGACGAGGCCGAAATACGCGGTCACCGCAAAACATACATTGGTGCTATGCCGGGGCGTATTATTCAATCTTTGAAAAAAGCTGGTAGTTCGAACCCCGTATTTATTTTGGACGAAGTGGACAAAGTAGGCGCCGATTATAAAGGCGACCCGAGCAGTGCTTTGCTTGAAGTTTTAGACCCGGAGCAGAACAGCGCTTTCTACGATAACTATCTTGAACTGGAATACGACCTTAGCCGGGTATTGTTTATAGCCACGGCAAACTCGCTACAAACCCTGCAACCTGCCCTGAGAGACCGGATGGAAATTATTCCTATTGAAGGTTATTCGGTAGAAGAGAAAATGGAAATTGCCAAAAAGCACCTGTTGCCTAAGCAAATAGCCAACCACGGCTTAAAACCAAAGCAAGTGCAACTTGGCGACAAGGTTTTGGAGCGCCTGATTGAAGAATATACCAAGGAGAGCGGTGTGCGCGAACTGGACAGGCAACTAGCCTCGGTAATGCGCAACGTGGCCAAAAAGGTGACCATGGAGGAAAAGTATAACCCCATTGTTAAAGACGATGAGCTGACTAAAATTCTGGGACCTGAGAAATTTGATAAAAGTATTTATACCGAGGAAAATATACCGGGTGTAGCAGTCGGCCTTGCATGGACACCGGTGGGTGGAGATATCCTGTTCATCGAATGTACTTTGAGCAAAGGAACCGGTGCGATTACCCTTACCGGTAACCTCGGTGAAACGATGAAGGAATCTGCCAGCACTGCGGTAACCTTTTTGAAAGCCAATGCCGATAAGTTTTTCATTAACCCGGATATTTTCAGCAAAGTAAATGTGCATTTGCACTTCCCGGATGGAGGAGTGCCTAAGGATGGGCCGAGTGCAGGTATAACCATATTGACCTCGCTGGCATCGTTATTCAGCCAAAGAAGGGTAAAACCGTTTTTAGCCATGACGGGCGAAATTACTTTACGTGGAAAAGTAATGCCGGTAGGTGGGATTAAGGAAAAGATTCTCGCCGCCAAGCGTGCAGGCCTGAAAGAGATAATTATGTGCGACCGTAACCAGAAGGATGTGGAGCAGATAAACCCCGATTATATCAAAAACATGAAATTCCATTATGTTAAAACAATGGATGAGGTAGTAGAACTGGCCCTGATGAAAAATAAAGCCCGCAATGCTATTGATATGAACCAGTTTATGGTGAAAGAAGAGAAGAAAGAACTGGTTTAATGATTGCTGATTTCTGAATTATGATTTGTGAATGGTAATGCTCTCAGCCCTGACTTTTATGCTGAAATCCCTATAAACGTCTTTCAACAATCATGATTCAGAAATCATAAATCAGCAATCATGAAATAATATCCGATTCATTCCGTTAATTAGCATCAAAATTGAAAAACGGTTGAATCGGATTTTATTTTTTATTACTGCATTACTGGCGTGGCAACTAACAAGTGCACAAATAGGTGGAACCACCACGTATGATTTTCTGGCCCTGTCACCATCGGCCAGGGTAACTGCTTTAGGCGGAACCAACGTTACCATTGTAGACCAGGACCCCAGTGTGCAGCTTTCAAACCCGGCGGCGCTTAATCCTGCTATGAATCATTGTGCGCAGTTTGGCAGTGCAGTTTACCCCGGCGATATCAACTTTGGAAATGCTTCATACGTTCAGCAATTTAATGTTCCGGGCACTTTTGGTTTCGGGATTCAATACATTGCATACGGAAGTTTTGACCAAACCGATGTAAACGCCAATATAACCGGAAAGTTTACAGCCGGTGAAATGAATGCCTATGCAGGATATAGCTATCAGTTTGGTAAGATTTTTTCAGCCGGGGCCAATCTTAAATTTATTTACTCGCAACTTGCACAATGGAACTCGGAAGGCATGGCTGCCGATATTGCGGCAATGGTTAACGACACCGCCCACAACGTAACTTTTGCCGTAGTTGCCAAAAACCTGGGGGGCGAATTCAAACCATATAATAAAGGAGTTACCGAGCCTATTCCTTTCGACCTGCAAGCCGGTTTGGCTTTTGGGTTTAAGCACGTTCCTTTTAAATTCCATATTACATTCCATGACCTTTACCGCTGGAACATCCGCTACGACAACCCGGCTGATGATGCCCAAAATCAATTGTTTGTTGACTCCTCTCAGCTGAAACCCAAAAGCTATATAGTAGATAATTTAATGAGCCACATAATTATCGGCGTTGAGTTCAATATTAAAAAAGTAGTGCGGCTTGAAGTTGCTTATAACCATGAGCGGCAGCAGGAACTGGCACTTACTACCAAGGTTTCTGTGCCCGGCATTTCGTTTGGGGTAGGAGTGCATATCCGCCAGTTCGATTTTAGCTATGGTTTTGAGCCGCTTGCCCAGGGGCAAACGCTTAATTCCTTCACCCTTTCGGTAAATACCGCCGGTTTTGTAAGGAGAAAAACTGTTGCAAAAGATAGTGCTTATTCAATACTGTGATGAAAAAGATCAGTCTTGCCGTCTTTGCTTTTTCCTTGTTTATTGCCCTGATATCCTCGTGCAAAAAAGAAACTACGCCATCGGTCGATTTCTCAACCTACGTTGCAACTAATGAGGAATGTGTAGTAACCGGCACCCCGGATAGTACGCAATGGACTAACAGTGTTCTTTCGCGCCAGACAGACACCGCGTTGCTAACGTTTATCGACAATATTGTTATTACTGATTCTCTTACAGGGCCTATAACCATAAACCCACCCTGCCCAAATCCATCTAACGGTTTTTTTATCTGGAATATTAACCCCACGCAGCAATGTAAGTTAAGGCTGGTTTGCGTTAATACCGCCTATGATGTAGTTTATTATAATGCCTATGGCCTTAGCGGCGGCCCCATAACACTTGGGTTCGATTTTCGCTCTATCAGTACCTTTCATACAGATAGCAGCTACCGTATTTATTACGGTTTTTACAACGCCAACGACTCGCTCTATATCTCGGGGCATGGAGATATTAAGATACAGCAATAACAACCGGTAATCAAATATTTTATTCCGTCCTGCGTTTAGTTATTGTATGGCCAATAAAACATCTACGCTAAATCAAACACACGATGAGAAAGTTAAATCGTATGGTAGCGTTTATCATGGTTATAGGCGCATCCTCCTGCCAAAAGCGAACACTTTGCCAAACTAAATTAAAAACAGGCGGCACTTCGTACATTCGTATTTATGCTAATACTTATAATACCGAAGACGAGTATAATGATGCCATAGCTGCACAAAAAGCGGAGGGTTATACCTGCGATGATTCGAGTGCTGTGGAATGAAATCAGAGTTCTTCGGATAATGCCAAAATACATTTACCGCACGGAGAAGAATACAGAGTAAACAGCCGGGTAATATAGAATGAATATTCCTTTTAACGANNGGAAATTTGTCGTACACCCACCTGATTAACTTCAATCATGGTTCATTTTTAATTCCTTAACTTTGTAATTATGTTAGAGGATGTAAATTTCACTTTAATAAACCACAGGGTTAACCCATATATCCAGGTGGGTATTGCCTTGGCAATAGGCTGGGTTGGCATGTTGATTTGCAAAATTGGTAATATCCCAAACGCTTCGGAATATTTTGCCGCGCTTATTGCTATCGTGTTCTTCTGTTTGCTTAATACGGTGGTTTCTCTAAGCCATCCCAGTTTCTTCAGGTATACAGTTCCTTCTTACTACATGTTTATTTTGTTGCTGGCGGTGTTGCTGTTATCGGCCAGGTATACTTCAGGCACAAGCATTTGGGATTTGGAAATATACCGAATGATGTTGGTGCCTATTGTAATTTTTTACGCTATTGCAAGCCTGCTGGTGCGTGGGCTGCGCATACTTTACGAGGCTGCGCAAAATGAATAAGCAAATTTTACTAAGCCTTTAAGTTGCGGTTAAAGGGCCGGATAATAAGTCTGATGTTCCGGTCATAATTCAGGTAGTTCCAAACCCAGTTAATAAATACCACGATTTTATTCCGGTAGCCCACCAATAACATCAGGTGCAGGGCCATCCATACAAACCAGCCGATAAATCCACCAAACCTTATTTTGCGCACTTCTACCACGGCTTTGTTGCGGCCCACAGTTGCCATACTGCCTTTGTCAAAGTAATCGAATTTTACAGGGGCCAGCCCTTTATTTGCTTTTAAAAAATTGCTGCCTGTCAGCTGAGCCTGTTGTATAGCCACCGGTGCAACCTGGGGATGGCCATTAGGATATTTTCCGGTATTCATGCAGGCCACATCACCCACTGCAAAAATATTTTCATAGCTCTTTACTTTGCAGTATTCATCAATCAATATCCGGCCACGCGGGTTAATACTTTCAGCATTGATTCCATCAGGAATTACCCCTTTTATACCGGCAGTCCAAACCAGGTTAAGGGTTCGTATTTGCTTGCCGGTTTTTGTTTCGGCAAGCATGCCGTCGTATTTGGCTACCCCGGTGTTTAACCATATTTCGCATCCCAGTTCCTCTAAATATTCTTTCGCCCTGTCCCTGTTTGAAGCACACATACTTTGTAGCAGTTCAGCACCGTTTTCAACCAGTATTACCCGCATTTTTCTAAAATCAAGCTCGGGATAATCATGCGGCAATACATGCTTTTTCAACTCGCATATAGCGCCTGCCAGTTCTACACCGGTGGGGCCGCCGCCTACAACTACAAAGGTCATTAAAGCCTCCTGTTCGTGGATGTCGGTAGTTAGCAGTGCCCTTTCAAAATTCTGCAAGGTAAGGCTGCGCAGGTTCAGTGCCTCGGTTACGCTCTTCATTGGCATGCTTTGCGTTTCAAAGGCTTTATTACCGAAGAAATTAGTGGTTGAACCGGTGGCAATTAAAAGATAGTCGTATTTCAATTCACCGATGGTAGAAACAATTTTGTTTTGTTCAGGCACAATTTGGGTTACCTCTCCCATGCGAAAGTGAAAGTTCTTTTGCCCTTTAAATATTTTTCTGATAGGATAAGCTATTGAATCTGCCTCAAGCCCTGCCGTGGCAACCTGGTATAACAGTGGTTGAAAGGTGTGATAGTTGTTTTTGTCAAGCATTACTATCTGCACATCGGCTTTGTGTAAGTATTGGGCTAATTCCATACCCCCAAATCCACAGCCAATTATAACAATGCGGGGGACCTTTACTTCGGGCACGTTTATATTCATAGCACGCAATTAATATGAAAGTTAACAGATAGTGGTTTAAATAGTTTTACACATGCAAACGCTGTTTTCAACTCCCTGATACTGGCCATAATTGGATATAATCTGATAACCTGCTTTGCGTACAACCCTATTGCCTCTGGTTGCTTTTTTCCGGTTTCCAAAACACAGGCTTTATAATTCAATTCGTTTGCCCATTTTTCAAGTTCTGTAAGCACCTGTAATGCTATCTGCCGCCCACGGTATTCGGGGGTTACAAACATTCTTTTAATTTCTACGGCATCATCATCAAATGGCTTAAAGGTCCCGCAAGCAACCGGCTCATTATCAAGGTAAGCTACAAGCACCTGGCCCAGGTGGTCGATTTTATTGAAGGTAGCATAAAAGCCATGTTCTTCTCCATCGCCTAAGCGCAGGTCTGCATCCAAAAGCTTTACCATGTTGCGAAAGTCAACATTAGAAGAGTCTGTTCTTACCAGGCGGGTCATAATGACCCCAAAAATAAATTAAAAGCGTAAGCGGCAGGCCTGATAAACAGACCTCTTTCATAATTCAACANNGGGAAATTTGTCGTACACCCAGGGCAGTTGGCGTTAGTTTAGTTTTTCGCTAAACTTGCTGTAGAACTATATTGTTTTAATACCTGTCAACCTTATATTATGGCACACTGGCTTATTAAATCGGACCCCGAAACCTATTCTTTTGAGCGGATGAAAAAGGAAAAGAAAACCAATTGGGATGGAGTGCATAATTACGCCGCCCGCAATTTTATGAAGGCCATGAAAAAAGGTGACCTGGCTTTCTTTTACGAGAGTATGAATGGCGAGCCCTCTATTGTAGGTATTGTAAAAGTGAGCAAAGAGCATTACCAGGACCCTACCACAACCGAAAGCTGGGTTTGGGTAGATTTTGAGTATGTTGAAGATATGAAGCGACCGGTTACTTTGAAAGAAGTGAAAGCCAGTAAGAAGCTGGCTCAAATGGCGCTGGTGCGCATATCAAGGTTAAGTGTCCAACCGGTTTCGGATGAAGAGTGGAATGAAGTGATTGGAATGGTTTAAACAGATAATAGAATCAAGAAACTAGATATCAGAAACTAGATTTAAGAAGCTAGAGCCAAGATGCCAGAAAATATAATATCGTAGACTTAAATGTCTTGATTCTAACATCTTGGCTCTTGTATCTAATTAGAATATGGCTAAATTCTCTTTCAACAACCTCGTTAACTCTATTTCGAAATTGATTTCGGAAGAGCAGGTTATTGAAAAAAGGAAAGACCCGCAGCAGGCGGCGCATGAAATTGAAATACAAAATGCCATTCTGTTACTGGCGGCTGAAGTTATAAGATGCAACAGAAATTATACCAGCGGCACTGAGGATTTTATAGTTCAGTTTTTTGTAAAACAATTCGGCGAGCGTGAGGCAAAGCAAAGAATAAGTTCTGTTTCAGGGCATTTGGATATGGGCACTGAGCCCTTACTTAAAATAGCATGCAAGGAGTTGAAAATGCTTACAACACACGATTCCAGATTGAGCATCCTGCAATTTCTTTTTGGGGTTGCAGATGCAGATGATTTTATAAACCCTAAGGAACTGCGTTGCCTGAACCGCATTGCAACCTACCTGGGCATTTCAGATAAAGATTTTAAAGAGTTGAAACTGGCCTTTATAAGCGAAAACAACCCCTATAAAATATTGGGTATTGAAGAAGAAGCCACCCTTGAACAGGTAAAAGCGGCCTACCGAAAAATGGTATTAAAATTTCACCCTGATAAACGGGGCGCTGATGTTAGCACCGAAGAAGCCAACGTAAAATTTTTACAGGTACAGAGGGCCTTTGGCATTATAAAAGAACAGAGAAAGTAGTTACTACTCCACCACAATCCTCCTAACCACCGTTCCGCCATCACATTGAATATTTACCAGGTAAACACCTTTGGCAAGATTAGAAACCGGCAACCTGAACATTTTTGCTCCAACTGTTTGAGAAATCAATATGCGGCCCTGTATGTCCATTAACTGCAGCGTTTTGATATTATCTCCGGCAATAATGGTAACCTGGTCAGAGGCGGGGTTGGGGTAAATTGAAACTGTAATTTGCTCTGGTGCAACTTCATGTATTGCTGTGGTAAACTGGCTTTGGCAGGGAACAATATTGCTTTCGTAAAAAGCCTGCAAAATATCGCCATCGCGTTTTACTGTGTCAACAATCCTCAGAAAATCGGAGGTAGAATCGTATGAGGCGTAATACGCATAATCAAAGTGCTTAATTTCTCCCGCATTAAATGTGAGGTTATGAGTAGCGCCATACATGCGCCGGTCGCCTGGCACAGAAGGAACTGTAGCCTCCGACCATTCACTTGTGTCGGTCGGGTTCCCGGAATACATATATTTGGTTGGCTGTCCGCCGGAATGGAACCCGTTACCACCATATTCAAAAGCACTTGAATCTCCCCAGTAACCCTGTAAAAAAAGTGCATATTGATTAGCAGTAGTAGGATCCTCCTGTGCCGCCAATGCCGCACCCTGGCCCGAAAAATATCCAAAAACACTTAACGGCTGGTTCAGCAATTTAATTCCCAGGCAAACAGGAAGGGTTCCATAGCCGTTTTCGGGGGCGCAGTCGGGGTCCAAAGCAACACCGTTATAAGAAAACATCAGGTTCCTGGCGCTATCGCAACCAACATAATCATTGTCAAAACAGCCAATATCCCCGTCGTTCCAGTTGCCCAGGTTAAAGTTTGTATAGTTATTGGGCGATTTATTTTCAATTTCGTATTGCACAAATATGCTGTTATTAACTGCCTGTTTGGCATAAGGCAGGTTGGTACTGCTGTCAATAAATGCGCTGGCCAATCCCCTGATTTCAACTCCCAACGCTGTTCCGCCGCTTTCGGTATGTAAAGCGCGGGCATCGTTATAAACAAAAAACACACCGGCATCGCCGCAAATACCGGGATAATCGCCCAGCAACGGCTCGTAAATGCCATTATTATTTACATCAACAAAAGGTGCCAGTGGTGAAGAAATATTTACGCCGTAATCATTTATTACTGAAGGGTTACCTAAACCCGGCCAGAAAAGAATGGCAGAGTCTACCTGGCTCTCGCTCGCTGGAAACGTAAGGTTTTTAAATTGTGTTATCTGCGCCTGCGTAACTTTAAACACCCTTTTATAGTACCGGTCGTAAATGCTGTCGTAAACGGCCGCAATGGGCCCATCAAAATAATCGTGTCCATACTCGGAATAACGGTTGGCTGCAACATGCAGAGAGTCGTTGGCATCCAAAGCCGACATCCAAAGGGCCTGGGTATATATCATATCTTTCCCCGAGCCTTTGGGCACCTCGAAAAGGTCACTTCCCAATGGGCCCGTGGCGCCTATTGAATCTGAAAACAAATTACCGCCGGTTGCAATACCGGCGCTGATATTATTGGAATTGAGGGTTACTTCTTTTTGAGCATGCAGAAAAGTTGCCACCATCAACAGCGCTAAAATGCAAAATGGATTTTTCAGGGAGAGGCGGTTTTTTTTCATAGGTAGCAGTTTACAGGTAGAATAATATGAAGTAAACTTAATGCTGGTAATCGGGATTCGGGAATCAAAGTATTTTGAATCTTACATCACCAACCTGTAATTACTTAACCATCCGCCAGGTTTGGAGCATGTCAAAGCCTTGATAACGTATGGGTAAAGCAAAAATAAAAAATTACGCAGCCAGATTATTTCAGGAAAAGATAAATATCTCAGGGCGTGAAATCTGGTAACTATGTTTTATGCTTCTTCTTCCTCGCAGCAGGGAACAAAACATTATTCAGTATCAACCGGTAACCGGGCGAATTGGGATGGAGGTCTAAATTAGTTGGCGGGTCGCCTACCAGGTGCTGGTAATCTTCGGGGTCGTGGCCACCGTAGAAGGTCCAGAGGCCTTTGCCGTATTCGCCGTGTATATAACGGGCTTCGCCGGCCGATTTATTTTCGCCCATTATCAGGGTACTGGTTTTAATATATTTTTTGTTGAAGGCCGTTGTTTGTCCCATAAAGCCTTTGATGGTTTTGGTATGGTCCTGGCAAAGCATAGTAGGCACCGGGTCCCATTTGGCGCTAAACTCGAACAAGCTAAAGTAATCAAGGTCCTTGGGTACCTGACGGGTCTGCGATACATCTATATCGCTTTTGGCATACTCGAAAGGGTTGGTCTTTATATGAAAGTTCTCAAAAGCAAAGCATTGACTGTAATCCAGTTTTGACTGCGCCTGCGGGTCCATCGGGTCGTGGTCGTACATAACATCGCATATATCGGTATTCTCAGCGGCAAGGGCGATATCATATGAATCCGGTGCGCTGCACATGGCAAACATAAAGCCTCCGCCAAAAACAAAGTCGCGGATGCGGTGGGCAACTTCCAGTTTCATTTTGCTAACCTTGGTAAAGCCATGGCGCTTGGCCCGGGCCTCCTGGTCGGCTACGTCTTCCTGGTACCATGCGGCATTGGCATAGGCCCCATAAAATTTACCGTACTGGCCGGTAAAATCTTCGTGGTGTAAATGCAGCCAATCGTATTGTACCAGCTTTCCATCCAATACCTCGTCGTCATAAACCTGGTCGTAGGGGATTTCGGCATAGGTAAGCACCAGGGTAACAGCATCGTCCCAGGGCTTTTTTGTTTTAGGCGTGTAAACGGCAATTTTAGGGGCCTTCTCCAGCTTCATCACATCCATGTTAGTTTCAGGGTTGGCAATGTCGGTTAATATGGCATTGTATTGGCCATCAGCCAGTACTTCATAGCTCACTCCCCTTATTTTACATTCGCTTTCCAGGCCGCTTGCCATAGGCATGGCAAAACTTCCGCCCCGGTAATTGAGCAGCCAATCAACCTTTAGCCCTTGTTTTAGCACATAATAGGCAATACCATAAGCTTTCAGGTGATTGCTTTGGGTAAGGTCCATAGGTATTAATAGCTCGGACGCAGAAGCCGAAATGGTAACTAACATTAGTAAAAACGCCGGAATTATTCTTTTAAACATCGCCAATTGCTTTGAGCAGGAAAACAACCTGAACTTTAACAAAGTTCGCTGAAAAATCCGTCTTTTTACGACGATTTGAATGGGGATTGTAAACAATTAACTTTTGAATCAGATGCAAGAGTCGAGATGCCAGAAACAAGACTAGAATATGCAACTTTAACTTGCCTTTTTTAATTGTCTCTTTTGTTGAGTAAGCTTAACCTCCTTTACTTCGCGGAGTTCGCGCATTATAATTTTACTTATTTCTTTAGCCCGGTTTACCACCATAAAGTGCGAACCTCCTTTAATCCAATTGGCCTTTTTTACATAAAAACTGGGGAATATGCGGTCGCTGGTGCCGTGAATGTGAATCAGGTTATCGGGTACTTCTTCATTATGCCAGTGTATTACCTGGTCTACGGCCCACTCGTTAAATTCAATGTTGACTTCCTGAATCATCGCTTCAACCAGTTCCCATTCTTCCGCACTAAGCTTGCCTAACAGCCAGTTTAGCCAAAACCTGAATTGAAGCACCAGTTTACCGGGTAATAAACGATGAAACTTTAAAGAATTGAGGAACATGAGTTTAAGCGGACGCTCATGGTGTGTTTTTATGCTGGAGATTAATACAATTTTATAGGGGGTAACAAGCTTAGCCAGCTCAATGGCCACTATGCCCCCAAAAGAAAGCCCAATGAATATAGGTTGGGTATCGGTTTTTATCTGGGGAACTAATTTCTTAACATAACTCTGAAGCGACTCGCTTTTTTTGTGTTTAGGCCATTTAATATGGACAATTTCGTAACCCGGTAACTCCAGATTCATGAAAACCTTATCGTTAGCGCCTACACCGGGTAATAAATAGATTGTTTTAATCATAACCAATTTAATTCGTTCACAAATTTCATCCTCTTTACCGCCGGTAATCTTACTTTTACATGGCAGAATCCGTGCCACATATTTTATTCATCTATGAATATGATGGTTTCAATTCAAACAACAAAGTATATTTTCAACAATGGCTAAACAAACTGTAACTAAAAAAACGCATCCGGCGCTTGATTTTAAGCCGGCCCCTAAAGCATTTGTCCGCACTTTTATGGCCCCGTTTAAGTTTTATTTCAGTCCTCAATTTTACGGACTGGATGAACTGGATGTTTCGAAACCGGCGATGTATGTATCCAACCACACTATTTTAGGTATCCTGGATGGTTTCCCGTTTGGGTCGGAAATTTACCTGCGAAAAGGAATTATGCTGAGGGCACTGGCCGATAGCGCCCATTTTAAGGTGCCTGTGTGGCGTGATGTTCTTTCCCAAAGCTTTGGTGTTGTGGAAGCCTCGCGAAAAAATTGCGGCGTTTTAATGAAGCAGAAAGAAAGCCTGATAGTTTATCCGGGTGGGGCGCGCGAAATATGCAAGAAGCGGGGCGAAGAATATATTTTACAGTGGGCCGACCGCAAAGGTTTTGTGCGTATGGCTATGGAATACGGTTATGATATTATACCGGTAGCCGCTGTGGGGGCCGAAGAAGCCTTTACCATTATTAAAGATGCCGATGATATCCTGAACTCACCTTTTGGTAAGTTTCTGAAATTTATTGGTGTGGCCGAACATTACTTTAAGAATGGCGAGTTAATGCCACCGGTAGTGCGCGGTATTGGAGGCACTTTTATACCGAGGCCGGCAAAACTTTACTTTAGTTTTGGTAAACGTATTTCAACTGCCAAATTGAAAGCCAAATTTGAAGATGAGGAAACGCAGGAGCTGGTAAAAAAGAAGGTTGAAGATTCGCTACACAAACAATTTCAGGAACTTTTTGAAATACGCAATCATGATACCGACCGCAGCAAATGGAGGAGGTTGTTGAACATGAAAAAGCCGGTGGTAGTAAGGAAAGGCAAATAGAACGCTGATTTATTATGATGACTTATGATTGTATTTGCGAGAAAAAACCGGAGTGACGCAGAAAAGACCTTCCCAGCCGAGTCTCCCTTCCGAAGGTTGGGGACCCGGCGTGAGGGCAGACTGTAAACACGCAGAGTCCCCCATTCCGNNAGGGGAGACTCTGCGGAGAAGGATTTTTATTGTCAATTGGTTATAATGACGTCATTGTAGTGCTGGCTGCGTACCCAAAAAGCTTCAGTTTACGTTAAAGGACTCTTATCTCCCCGATTGCATTTTCCTGCGGAGAATGCAATCGTCCTTCTTCAAAGAGGGACTTGGATTTGCCGTCTTTGATCGTTGCGGGCATTAAGTCGTGGTTCTTATCTCTAAATTCCTGATTCTGTTTTAATATGAAAACTTTTCGTACCATTGTTACTCCGGCAAAGCCTGAATTTATTTTTTCACACCGGGACAGGCTGGTGAGTATTGGTTCGTGCTTTTCGGAAAATATCGGTAAGAAGTTTGATGGTTATAAGTTTAAGATAAACATCAATCCCTTTGGGCAGCAGTATAACCCTCACTCGATGGCGCAGGCGATTGAGCGATTGATTGAACCGGCGCCTTTTACCGCCGGTGATTTAATACTGCATAGCGAACAATACCGTTCCCTGGCACACCATGGCAGTTTTTCAAAAGGTACTGTTGAAGAAACTTTAGCCGGCATGAATGAAAGCCTGTTGAAAGCGGCGGAAG